>CAYXRZ010000017.1:0-12119 GCA_964467235.1 uncultured Candidatus Saccharibacteria bacterium | reverse complement strand
AGGAGGTAGGCCTTTACCTCAAACCTCAATACAACGTCCGCACCGGCGACCTCATTGAAGTGATCTAAACTCACATTAATCTACACAAATTTAGGATCGCGAATCCACACGAATGACTGTAATTTCTAGACCCGATGGGTCTAAGAACCCTAGGTTCAAAGGTATAGAAAAGTGTTGTGGATAACTTTTACGAAAATAGATGACGTTCGTCATATATTTTCGGAATTACTATAGGAAACTGCCTATGATTTTTTGAGGTCTTGGAGAGTTTCTCGCTCTTTCTTGGAGAGATTTTTAGGGATCTTGATGTTAATTTTTACGTAGGCGTCGCCGCGGCCGCGGCCGTGAAGATAGGGCATTCCTTTTCCTTTGAGTCTAAAGATGTCTCCCGGCTGGGTGCCGGCAGGGATTTTTAGTTTAGAGGTTCCCAGCGCATCTGGTTTTTCGGGATCAACGACCTTAACCGGTACTTCAGTTCCCAGCATTGCATCAATTGCCGATATTTCTTTTTTGGTATAAATATCGGACCCGCGCAATGTTATTTCTCGGGGTGTTTGTATATTTACGCGTACATAAAGGTCGCCTTGCGGGAGCTCGTTGCCTTCTCTGTCTTGTGCGCGGCCCCCCTCGCCGGCAAAGCGCAGTTCCAAACCATTTCGGGCTCCTTCAGGTATTTGAATTTTAATGGTTCTTCCGTTGTAGTTTAGTTCTTCTTGTGTTCCTTTTACTGCATCTTCAAAGCTAACTGTAACTTGAGCGCGAAGGTCTTGTCCCTTTTTTCTTCTACCGAATCCGCCAAAAATTGAGGAAAATGCGCCGCCGAAAAGATCTTCTAAATCAATGTCCTCTGTGCCGCCGGTAGTATAAGTATAAGTAAACGGCCCCTGCCGTCCGCCCCCGGTTGTCTGACCAAATCCAAAGGGCCCATTGCGGCCAAAGCCTTGTCCATAACCACCGGTCTCGGAAAAGGCCGCATCGCCAAACTGGTCGTAAGCTTGCTTCTTTTTCGGGTCCGAAAGCACTTGGTAGGCCTCGTTAATTTTTTTGAAGCGTTCTTCGTCTTTTTCGCTTGACTTGGAGTCCGGGTGGTATTTTTTCGCCTTTTTTCGGAAAGCTTTTTTAATTTCTTCTTGGGAAGCATCTTCTGAAACTCCCAGAATATCGTAATAATCTGCCATAACAATCCTTATTCTACCAAAAATAGCCGCACATTTTAAGACTGTGAGAACGTTCCACCTTTCCGGGGCATAGAACAGGGGTGTAGAAAGCTTGCCGATGGCTTATAACATTTACGAAAATAGGTGCCGTGCTTCGCCGAAGCGGCTACGCCCAGGCGAGACATTCGTCACGCATTCTCGGAATTACTATAGGAGAAGTTTGTATAATTTTTTTAATGTGGTAGGATTGGAGGAGGAAAATCGAGAATTGAAAAACCTAGGCCTTAGATTTCAAAGCATAGATTTTTAGTTACGAGGATTGTAACGCATTAATTGCAAGTTATGAAAATTTTGAAGATTATTATTTTAATTTTAGTTTTGGGTCTTTTGACTGTTTTGGGCGCGCGGGTATATTATTTTTTCGCTCTTAAACGCCCTGCGCAAATTGAGGAGGCAAAAGAGCTGACTATCGAAAAGGGATCGGGAGTTACGGAAATTGCGGATATGATTTACGAGCAAGGCCTTATTAATTCCAAAGTTCTTTTTAAGATCTATTTAAAGTTGAACGATTTGGGAGCGACTTTGGAGGCGGGAGAATACGAAATTCCAGCGGGGCTGAATTTGAAAGAAACAGTTGAAATCCTTCAACATGGTACTTTTGATATTAAGATTACTTTCCTAGAGGGGTGGAGAAGAGAACAAATTGCTGCTCACGCGTCAGAAATTTTTAATGAACAATTTACAGTTTCCAATTCCTTTGTCGAAAATTTTTTGAGTGCTTCGGAGGGAATGGAGGGCTATCTTTTTCCCGATACATATTTTGTGGAGAAGGGAACAACTGCTGAAGAGATAGTGCAGTTAATGCGAGAAATGTTTGACAAAAAAGTTACGGACGATTTAGTTAACAGAGCAAGGGAGCGGGGGCTTACTTTGGAGGAGGTAGTTATTTTAGCTTCTATTGTGGAAAGGGAAGTTCCTGCGGAAGAAGACCGTCCGCGCGTGGCGGGGATACTTATAAAACGGTGGCAAAACGATTGGCCCCTCGAGGCTGATGCCACAGTCCAATATGCGATTGCAAATTTTGAACTGACGAACTGTCAAACTGACGAACTGTCAAACTGTACTTGGTGGCCTAAAAATTTGACTAAAACTGATCTCGAAATTGATTCTCCCTATAACACACGTAAAAATAAGGGGCTTCCTCCCGGTCCTATTTGTAGTCCGGGGTTGAGTTCTTTACGGGCCGTTGTAAATTACGAGCAAACTCCGTATTGGTTCTATCTTTCGGATAAAGAAGGAAATACTCATTACTCCAAGACACTTGACGGGCACAATCAGAACGTGTTAAAGTACCTCCGCGGTTGGTAGATTCCACCGTACCGGTCTTAATATTTGGTTTTATTTAGGTGGCCAAAAGGGCGCAAGGCTTCTTTGCGCTTGATTTTTTATTTTTGCAGCGTTTTCCCTTATGCGGCATTATTTTGACGAAAAAAGCAGTGTCCTGCCTTTACCCGATCTTACTTCCCAACAGCGAGATTCTTTTTCTTGGTTAAGAGAAAAAGGTATTGAAGAAATCTTGGAGGAAGTTAATCCTATTGAAGATGAGACCGGGCGAAATTGGAAACTGTATTTTGAAGATCCTCGTTTCGAAGAGCCCGAAGTAACACCCGAAGAAGCTGTTAAGCGTGGTCTTATTTACGCATCTCCATGGTATTTAACCGCACGTTTAGTAGAAGAAGATGAAGATGGGGAGGTAAAGCAGGAAAAGGAGAAGGAGATATTTATGGGAGATTTTCCCGAAATGACAGAGCGGGGAACTTTCATTATTAACGGTGTGGAAAGAGTTGTTGTTGGACAGCTTACGCGTTGTGAAGGAGTCCACTTTTCTGGTGAAATTGATTCTTCTACCGGTAACCGTTTAACTACAGTAAAACTTATTCCCAAAAACGGAGCATGGATGGAATTTTCTACTTACAAGCGTGACGCGCTGGTTGTTTCGGTTAACAGAAGTCGTAAATTCCCGGTAACTATCTTGCTTAAGGCTTTTGGAGTGGGTGACGATAAAGATATAATGGGGATTTTTGATGAGGTGGATAATGACCCCGACCGCCTTTTTATTCCCACAACTTTACAGGCCGATGAAACTGAAAGTTACGAGGACGCAATTTTGGAGATCTTTCGTAAAGTTCGTCCGGGGGAACGCGTTATTTTAAAAAATGCTGAAGAGCTTTTTACGCAGATGTTTCGCGATACCAGTCGGTTTGATTTGGGTGATGTGGGGCGTTTCAAGCTGAACCAGATGCTGGATTTGGATTATCCTCTAGATAAAAAGCGTTACCGTCTTATTACTAAAGAAGATTTAATTCGAATTGTAAAAAAGCAAATTCAGCTTAATAACGGTGTAGGAGACTATATTGATACTGACCACTTGAGCAACCGCCGTGTACGCCGTGTTGGTGAGTTGGCGCAGGCACAGCTTCGAACCGGCTTTTTGCAAATGTCAAGAAATATTCGTGGTCGAATGAGTATTCAAGCCCGAGGTAAGTTTCCCTCTCCAAAAAAGCTTATCTCTTCCCGACCGGTTGGCGCCCGTCTTCTAAGTTTTTACGCATCAGGGCAACTTTCTCAATTTCACGATCAAAACAACCCTCTTGCATTTCTTTCCCACCTGCGCCGCTTGACGGTGAAAGGCCCTGGCGGGTTAACCCAGCGTAGTGCATCTATTTCGGTTCGCGACGTACACCCAACCCATTACGGGAGAATTTGTCCTATTGAAACTCCGGAAGGTGCAAATATTGGGTTTACTACTCATCTGGCTCTTTACGCACGGATAAATGATTTAGGGTTTTTAGAAGCGCCGTATCGTAAGGTTATTCAGGATGAAAAAGGTGCACGAGTTTCCGACGAAGTTGAATATCTTCCGGCTTGGGAGGAGGAGAACTATGTTATTACAAGCGCCTCTGTTGGAATTGACGATGACGGTTATATTATGGAGGATCGTGTACCGCTCCGCGAAGGAGGTAGGTTTTTCTCCGGCCCTCAAGGTATTGTTGAATATATTGATGTTACCCCGACTCAGTTGGTGGGGGCCGCTGCGGCTACTGTACCTTTCCTTTCCCACAACGACCCTAACCGCGCGTTGATGGCTTCTAATATGTCGCGGCAGGCGGTACCCCTCATAAAGCCGGAAGCGCCTATTGTGGGCACGGGGTTAGAAGAGGATCTGGCCAAAAATTCAGGGGCAATGATTTTGGCTCGCGAAAAAGGCAAAGTTATTTATATTGATGGAAATACAATTAGGGTGGAAACTAAGGATGGGGTAGATGAATATGAGCTTTCTAAATTCAGAAAGTCTAATAATGATACATGTTTGAACCATACTCCGCTGGTCTCGGTGGGAGATAAAGTTAAAAAAGGCGACGTTTTGGCAGACGGTTCTTCTACTGAACACGGAGAGCTTGCGTTGGGAACTAATTTAAATATTGCTTATGTATCCTTTAAAGGGTTAAACTATGAGGATGCGTTTGTAGTTTCCCGCCGATTGGTGGAGGAGGATCTTCTTACTTCTATTCATATCGCGGAATACGAAACTTCTGTTTTGGAAACAAAGTTAGGTCCCGAGCAGGTTACTAGAGATATTCCTAATGTTTCAGAGGACGCTCTGCGTAATTTGGGAGAGGCTGGTATAGTTGCTCTTGGATCGGACGTGGAGGCGGGAGATATTTTGGTTGGTAAAATTGCTCCTAAAGGTGAAAGCGAGCTTTCTGCTGAAGAGAGGCTCCTCCGTTCCATTTTTGGCGAACGTGCTCGGGATGTTCGTGATAACTCTCTTCGAATGTCTCACGGTGATTATGGAACGGTTGTTGGTATAAAAATATTGACTGATGAAAACTCAGACCTCGAGCCGGGTGTATTAAAGACAATCCAAGTTCGTGTTGCACAGCGGAGGAAGCTCCGGGTTGGTGATAAGTTGGTGGGTAAACATGGTAACAAGGGAGTAGTTTCTGCTATCCTTCCAGAGGAAGATATGCCCTTTATGAAGGACGGAACACCCGTCGATATTATTATGAGTTCTTGTTCGGTAATTTCGCGAATGAACACCGGCCAGCTTTTGGAGACGCATCTTGGTGCTGCTGGTGAAAAGCTGGGTAAAAAATATGCGATCCCACCATTTTCTAAATTTGACCCCGTTTTTCTGCAGGAGGAATTGGAAGAAGCTGGTCTTCCCGGGGACGGTAAACGTACTTTGTATGATGGTTATACAGGTCAACCTTTGGAGCAGAAAGTTGTGGTCGGTCAGGCTTATATTTTGAAACTGGAGCATCTGGTGGAGGATAAGATGCACGCGCGTTCTACCGGCCCTTACGCGCTTATCACACAGCAGCCGTTGGGCGGTAAAGCGCAATTTGGCGGGCAGAGGTTTGGTGAAATGGAAGTTTGGGCTTTGGAGGCGTTCAGTGCCGCGGATATGCTGCACGAAATGCTGACAATCAAATCGGATGATATTGTTGGGCGGGGTAGAGCGTATAAAGCTCTGATTCAAGGTGAAGAGATCCCGGAGCCCACTCAGCCGGAGTCGTTCAAGCTTTTGGTTCGCGAGCTTAATGGGTTGGGGTTGAATATTGAAGGTGTGAGTGAAGAGTAGCCGGGATTGTATAATTTTAGCAGTCATACTGCCTGCTGGAAAATCCTAGCCGCTAGTCGCGCCGGCGGTACGCATTTTCAAGAGCCGCTCGCCCGTTGTTAGTCTTTTGGCGTCAGCTCGCTTAGAGAAAAATTTGCTTTAAGTTAGTGTTAATTGATAGATTATTGTGGGCAAATTTTTCTATGCTCTTGAAAACGGTACCCCCTCCGCGCGCAGCTCTGCTTGTTAATTGGCCGGCTGGTTGCTGATCGCTGAAAGCTGTTAGCGGATTACTATGTCTAACGAATTAGAACAATTTGAACAATTTGAAGGATTGAAGATAACCTTGGCCAGCCCTAAGGAAATTAGGTCGTGGTCTCACGGTGAGGTTACCGAACCGGAGACAATTAACTACCGAACTTTCCGTGCTGAGAAAGACGGTCTTTTTTGTGAAAAGATTTTCGGTCCGACCAAGGATTTTGAATGTTATTGTGGTAAGTATAAAAAGATTAGGTTTAAAGGCGTTATTTGTGACAAGTGTGGTGTGGAGGTAACTCGGCGGCGTGTGCGCCGGGAGAGAATGGGTCATATTGAGTTGGCGTCTCCCTGTGGGCACGTTTGGTTTTTTGGCACAGTTCCTTCTAAGATGGCCCGTCTTTTGGGCATCCGTTCCCGGGATCTAAAAGCTGTTGTTTATTTTTCTCGTTACATTGTTCAGGAAATAGATGAAAAGAAGAAAGAAAAAGTGCTTTCTTCTCTTGATGATGATTTGGTTGATGATAAAAAACTGCTCAAAGAAGAAAGTGATAAAAAGATAAAGGAAATTGAGGAGACAATGGAAGAGAACACAAAAGATGTTAAAGATGAGGAAGAAAAAGAAAGAATTCTTCTTGAGGGGCGCCGGCAGATTGCTCAACTTCGTAACGAACTTGTTACCGAACAAAATAACCTGGAGAAAAAATATGACATTTTGGACTCTCACTTGGCGGAGATAGAAAAACATTCGGTTATTGGTGAGGCAGAGTATCGGAGTTTGCGAAAATACTTAAGCGATTTTGCTGAAGTCGGTATTGGGGCTTTGGGTATTAAGAAGGTTTTAGAAGAACTTGATACTGAGGCAATGGCTGAAGATTTGAAAGAAAAGCTACGGGAGACAGGTTCAAAGAGTAAGCGGAAGAAATATACTCGCCGCCTTAAGGTTGTTGAGGAATTCAATCGTTCGGATGTAGACCCAAGTTGGATGATTTTGGATGTTTTGCCTGTTATCCCTCCGGAGCTGCGCCCTATGGTCCAGCTTGAAGGGGGCCGATTTGCAACATCTGACCTTAACGACCTTTACCGTGCGGTTATAAATCGTAACAATAGGTTAAAGGAACTTCTGGAGCTTGGCGCACCAGAGCTTATTTTGAAAAACGAGCGGCGGATGCTTCAGGAGGCTGTGGATGCTTTGATTGACAGCAGTAGGTCGCGGCGAAGACGCTACCGCGGTCAGAAGAAACTGCGATCGCTTTCTGATTTGATTAAAGGTAAGCAGGGGCGGTTCCGACGTAATCTTCTTGGCAAGCGTGTTGACTATTCGGGTCGTTCGGTAATTGTTGTTGGTCCGGATTTGGGTGTTTCGGAATGTGGTATTCCCAAGGAAATGGCTTTGGAGCTTTTCAAGCCGATGGTTTTGCGGGAGGTTCTTCTAGAAGGGTATGCGCCCAACATTCGTATGGCTAAAGAATATGTGAAGCAAAAGCCCCCTGAAGTTTGGGAGCTTTTGGAAAGGGTTGTTGAAGGTTGGCCAGTTCTTTTAAACCGAGCTCCAACTTTGCATCGGCTTGGTATTTTGGCGTTCTATCCTAAACTTTTAGAAGGCCACGCAATTAGTTTGCATCCTTGTGTTTGTGCTGGTTATAACGCGGACTTTGATGGTGACCAGATGGCGGTGCACGTTCCCCTATCCAAAAAGGCCAAGAAGGAAGCGGAAGAGATTATGCTCTCAACCAAAAATCTTCTTAAGCCTGCTTCCGGTTCACCAGTAGTTACACCTTCTAAAGATATGGTTTTGGGCCTTTACTGGCTTACGCGGACGGAGGGTAATCCTTTGGAGGACCGTGTTTTTACAGTCGAAGATGCAGAGATGGCGGTAGAAAGAGGGGCTCTTGATCTTCGCCAGTTGACCAACATTGAATTTGAAGGAGAGGTTAGAAGAACTACTTTAGGTCGTCTTTATGTTAACCAAGTACTCCCGTCGGGTATGGAATATGTAGAAGATATTGTGGGTAAAAGCAAAGTTAAAGATATCTTGGCGCGCTGTTTGGAAGAGGAGGGGGAGGACTGTATGGTTAAATTGGTGGATGATTTGAAAGCATTGGGCTTTAAGTATGCTACTGATTCTGGTGTCTCGATGGGAATTTTTGATACTGAGGTAGGCCTTGAGAAAGACGCGCGTATAGAAGAGGCAGAGAAGAAAGTTGCCGAAATTGAGCAGAACTTCAACCGCGGACTTTTGACAGAGGAAGAAAAGAAGCGCCTTTCTAATGAAGTTTGGCAAGAGACAACAAATGAACTGGAGGAATTGACTTGGGAAAGTTTGAGTGGAGAAAATCCAATGCGAATTTTAATTGAATCAGGCGCGCGCGGTTCACGGGACCAGGTTAAGCAAATTTCGGGTATGAAGGGATTAGTTGTGGATCCTACCGGTAACATTGTGGAACTTCCAACGAAATCGAATTATTTTGAAGGCCTTTCGGAGTTTGAATATTTTGCGGGCGCGCGGGGGGCCCGTAAGGGTTTAGCGGACACAGCGTTAAAGACTGCGGATGCTGGATATCTTACCCGTCGGTTGGTGGATGTGAGTCAGGATGTTTTGGTTCGGGAAAAGGATTGCGGAACACGAAGAGGTATAAAAATTTCCCGCGATGACGGTCCCGAGTTTGGAGAATTCCCGATTCGCCTGGAAGGCCGCGTGGCCGCGGATACAATAAAGGACAGTGCGGGGGATATAATTGCTCGGCGGAATGACCTTATTGATAAGGACAAGGCAGCAGAGATTGACGAGCGGGGTCCCGATACGGTGGAAGTCCGTTCCCCCATTACCTGCGAAACAGCTTACGGGATCTGTCAGAAATGTTACGGATGGGATCTAGGTTGGCGCCGTATGGCGGAACTAGGGTCCCCGGTGGGAGTTATTGCTGCCCAGTCAATTGGTGAGCCGGGAACACAGCTTACACTTAGGACCTTCCACTTCGGAGGTATTGCGATGGAGGATATTACGCGAGGTTTGCCGCGAGTTACTCAGCTTTTTGAGGTGCGTACGCCGAAAGTTTTGGCAGCGATGACCGAAATCTCCGGAAAGGTTTCAGTAGAGGACATTGAGGACGGCGGAACGAGAATTACTGTTACTTCAGAAGATGACGTGACGGAAGAGCACCTCGTTCCCCCAACTCGCGAAGTTACTGTGGAAGATGGCGATTTGGTTCCTGCGGGCCACGCACTTTCTTCTGGTTATTTAGACCCGGAAGAAGTTTTGGAAACCATGGGGCTTAGGGAAGCGCAGAAGTACATGCTTTCAGAAGTACAAAAAGTGTATTCTTCTCAGGGTGTGGATTTGGCGGATAAACACGTAGAGATTATCTTGAGACAAATGGCTTCTCAGGTTAAAATAAAGAGCCCAGGGGACACTGACCTTTTGCCCGGGGAAGTTGTAAGCAGGGAAAGGGTAGCACGGGAGAATGAGCGGATTGAAGAAAACGGCGGAGAAAAAGCAAAAGCAGAAGATTTGGTGTTGGGGATTACGAAAGTTTCTTTGAATACAGAGTCATGGCTTTCGGCAGCTTCTTTCCAGTCAACTCGGCGTGTTCTTACCGACTCGGCGGCGGAAGGGCGTATTGATAACCTGCGCGGTTTGAAGGAAAATGTTATTGTAGGGAAGAAGATTCCTGTCGAACCCGAGATGTACGTGGAGGAAGGTTGAATTAGCCAAGCCGGGCGCACGCGTTTTCGAAAGCCGCGCGCCCTTTAAGTGTCTCTTTCAACTGCGCGCTTATAGAAAATTTGCATTTTGTCAATTGTTTATTTAAGTTTCGCAAGCAAATTTTCTGTGCTTTCTCAAACGGTGCGCCCGCCTTGTCCGTATTTGTTTTTCAACTGACAGCTGACTAACTGTCAAGCTGTCAAACTGCCTAGCTGATTATTATGCCAACAATACAACAACTCGTCCGTAAGGGGCGAAAACAACCGAAAAAGGAAAAATCGACTCCTGCTCTAGGGGAGATTTATTCTTCTTTAGGTCGAAAGAAGAAAAAAATGGACGCGCCGTTTAAGCGGGGTGTTGTTCTTGATGTGCGCACTATGGCTCCGAAGAAACCTAATTCAGCGCTTCGAAAGGTGGCGCGTGTTCGTCTTTCTAACGGTAAAGAAGTTACTGCTTATATACCAGGTGAGGGCCATAATGTTACTGAACACGCTGTGGTTTTGGTGCGCGGAGGTCGGGTGCAGGATTTGCCGGGAATTAAATATACAATTATCCGCGGGCACTATGATGTGGCTGGTGTGGAGGGGCGTGTGACTTCCCGTTCTAAATATGGAACGAAGGAAAGTGGTGAAGTCGGCGGTGCAACAATGGCTGGGGAACAAAAAAGCGAAACTGTCTAGTTAGGATAAAAGCAGCGCGCACACATTTCTGAAAACTGCTCGCCGTTTTTATTATTTATAATCAATAGATAGAAGGAGTTTAGGCTCGCTCAGTGAAAATTTTGCAATCCCTTATGAGATTATTTACTTAGCAAAATTTTCAGTGTTTTCAGAAACGGTGCGCCCTCCTTTTATTGGCTTATTGGCGAGTTAAATTTCTTAATTATTATGAGAGGAAAAAAAGCAAAAAAACGAGAAACTGAAAAAGATTTGATTTATGAATCCAAGCTGGTAGCTCGGTTTGTTAATCAAGTTATGAAACGGGGAAAGAAGGGTGTTGCGGAAAAGATTGTTTACGGTGCGCTGGAAAATTTATCCGATGACCGGGACGAAGCCTTAAATCTTTTGGAGGAGGCTGTTAATAATGTTAGGCCCGACGAAGAGGTGCGTTCCCGGCGAGTTGGGGGTGCTACCTATCAAGTTCCAGTTCCTTTGAAGCACGCTCGGGCTATGACGTTGGCTGTGCGCTGGATCGTTGATTCCGCCCAAAAGAAAAGCGGCAAATCGATGGTGGATCTTTTAACCCAGGAGTTGCAAGCAGCTCTTCACGGTGAGGGCGACGCAATGCGAAAGAAGGAACAAGTCCACCGTACTGCGGAAGCAAACCGTGCCTTCGCTCATTTTCAGTGGTAGCTTTTTGTTTAATTTAATTTTGACTTATAAATTTTACAAAGAGCAGTCGCTATCACGACCTCTTCTCGTAATTATTCTAGGATACCTCAGTTTTTTGAAGTGCGTTGTTTTGGGTCTTTTTGGTAAAGTGGTTGCATAATAAGCAAGGATTTGTTATAAATAAAGGCAATACTTAAAGAAGTGAGGGTTGTTGAAAAACCCGTAGAGGGTTTTTTTGTTTTTGTATCTCGTTTGAAATGTTATCCTTTAGCTGATTAGCGGGGAAGGTAGTACTTTTTGGGGTAAAGCTTTTAAAAATTTTAAATTTTAAAGCTCAAGTGTCAAATTAAGATAAAAGACCAGAAGCTGAAATGAATAATTTTGACATTTAGTCATTTGGATTTGATTTGAAATTTGGATTTTGTTATTTGGAATTTTGATATTACAACGTGTTTAATCGTATCAGATCTAGTAACTTGTTATGAGTGAAAAGAACTATCCACTAGAGAAAATTAGAAATATTGGGATTATTGCCCATATTGACGCCGGAAAAACAACGGCTACTGAACGTATTCTTTACTACAGCGGCAAAACTTATAAAATTGGCGATATTGATGAAGGTACTACACAGATGGATTGGATGGAGCAAGAAAAAGAACGCGGAATTACTATTCAATCCGCAGCGACTACAACTTTTTGGATTCCCCGTCGTTTTGAGGGTGATGATGAATACTCCCACCGCATTAATATTATTGATACCCCCGGTCACGTTGATTTTACTGCTGAGGTTGAACGTTCTCTTAGAGTTTTGGACGGTGCCGTAGTGGTTTTTGACGGCGTGGTTGGTGTGGAGCCGCAATCCGAGACTGTTTGGCGTCAGGCCGATAAATATGAAGTTCCTCGAATTTGTTTTATTAACAAAATGGACAAGACTGGGGCTGATTTTTATAAGGCGGTGGACACAATCCAGGATAGATTAGCCGCCCGCACAGCAATAATTCAAATTCCTATTGGTAAAGAAGGCGACCTTCAAGGTGCTGTAGATC
>CAYXRZ010000016.1:0-12287 GCA_964467235.1 uncultured Candidatus Saccharibacteria bacterium | reverse complement strand
GGACGCTGTGGAGGTTACTCCGTGCGGGTTCAACTCCCGCCCTCGGCACCACCCTTCGCTCTTAACGAGCTTCGGGTGGCCTCCGGCCATCAGTTAGCGAGTTTAAGCAAAGGAGTGTCGCCCGTAGCTTTACGCGAAGGGGGACAGACAATTTGGAGGGGTGTACCGAACGGCAAGGTAGCGCCCTGCTAAGGCGCCGCCCTTAACGGGCTTGCGGGTTCAAATCCCGCCCCCTCCGCCACCTTCGCTGTAATTGTGCCGCAGTGCTGGAACTGGCAGACAGGCAGTGCTCAGAACGCTGTGAGTTTTATACTCGTGGGAGTTCAAATCTCCCCTGCGGCACCAAAATAGTAAGCGCTCGTAGCTCAGCTGGCCAGAGCACCGGCCTCTTAAGCCGGGTGTCGGAGGTTCGAATCCTCCCGGGCGCACCACGCTAAGCGTGGCACCACGACCGCTTAGCTCAGTTGGCTAGAGCGTCTGGCTTACATCCAGAAGGTCGGTGGTTCAAGTCCACCAGCGGTCACCATACTTGCTAGTTATCAATAGAATACTGTAAACTATTTTTAGGGCAAGGTAGCCAAGTTGGTCACGGCACCGCTCTGAAAAAGCGGCGATCTCGGTTCGATTCCGAGCCTTGCCACCACCATGAATTCTTAGCGAATCCGCCAGCTGGCGGAGAGCTTAGAAATCATGAGTGCCAAGCACCCTACGTGGTGCGTGGCAACAACCAGTTGCGCCCTGATACCACGTTGGGTACAGGGCTCAATTCCACCAACGAAATTCCAATAAATTGGAATTTCGGGTGTCATTGAGCGGGAGTAGCTCAGCGGTAGAGCGCTTGCTTGCCATGCAAGAGATCGCGGGTTCGAATCCCGTCTCCCGCTCCACGTAAGCTTCTTGAAATTTTTTTGTAGTGTGCTAGAGTAAATTGTAATGGAAGATAGCAAAACTTCTTTTATTTTAATTCTTGTTCTCCTCCTTGCGCTTGGCGGCGCTGTTTATACTAAAGGTTTTTCTGACCTTTCGTCCCTCCCTTTTGTAAGTAACACTTCCGAAACTGGTTCAGCTGGAAATATTGAAGAAGCAAAGACTAAAGCAAATGATTTTATTGCGGGAAATTTAGTCCAACCGGGTACGGAATTTGATATTGTTGGTGTTGAAAAAGAGGGAAACCTTTACAAGATTACGGTTGGTTTGCAGGGGCAAGAGATTGAATCTTATATGTCTGCCGACTACAGCAAGTTTTTCCCTTCGGTTTTAGATATGAAGGAGAATACCGGCGGTGAAGAGGTACAGGGGGAGCAAACGCAGACTCAAGATATTCCCAAAAGCGACAATCCCGAAGTGCAACTCTTTACAATGTCTTATTGCCCGTACGGTAATCAAGCCGAGGATTTGATGATGCCGGTAGTTGATCTTTTGGGTAATTCCGTTACAGTAGAACCCCACTATATATTTTATGAAAATTATCAAGGCGGCGGTCCTGAGTATTGTATTGACGAAGAAAGCGTTTATTGCTCTATGCATGGTGTAGAGGAGGCAAACCAGAATTTACGTGAACTTTGTGTTTTCAATAATCAACAGGAGAAATACTGGGATTTCATAGCCAATGCTAACGAAATGTGCACCGTAAATAATATTGAAACTTGTTGGGCGGATGCTGCAAAAGATGCAGAGGTAGATGACACTTCTGTTGAGTCGTGCTTCAATCAAAACGCACTTGCCTATGCAAAGGAAGAAAAAGAACTGACGGATGAGTTGGGCGTTCAAGGCTCTCCTACCCTAATTATTAACGGAGTTAAATACCAAGGTACTCGCAGTGCAGAGGGTTACAAAACGGCAATTTGCGAGGCCTTTAATACTCCTCCGCAGGAATGTGAGCAAGTCCTTAGCGAGACGGCAGCTGCTGCCGGGGGTTGCTAGTAAAATATTGTAGCTTTTATAATTGAATAATTTTTCCCGTTTTATTTTTTTATGGCCAAAGATACCTCTAAGATAAATAAAGCTGTTATTGCTGCGGCCGGTTACGGCACGCGGTTCCTCCCCGCCACTAAAAATCAACCCAAAGAAATGCTTCCTATTGTGGATAAGCCTATTATTCAGTATCTTGTGGAGGATGCGGTAGAGGCGGGAATAGATACTATTATTATTGTTACAAGACTTGGCCACTCGGCTTTGGAGGACCATTTTGATTCTAATACGGAACTCAAAAGGGTACTTGAAGAGGCAGGGAAAGAAGAATATTTGGAGGAAGTAAAGCGGATTCCCCGGCTGGCAAATTACGTATATGTGCGGCAGAAAGATACACTTCCTTACGGTAATGCCAGTCCCCTACTTGCAGCTAAACACTTGATAGATGATGACGAGTCTTTTGTTTTCATGTTTGGGGATGATCTAGTACTTTCCGAGGAGTCCGCCTGTTCGCAGTTGGTTAAAATGTGGGAAAAGAATCGCGCGGCAAGCTTCCTTGCTGTGCAGGAAGTTCCACGGGAGGAAACCAGCCGTTACGGAGTTGTGAAGCTAAAAGATGGAACCAGGGACGAAGTGGAAAGTATTGTTGAAAAGCCGGTGCCTGAGGCAGCACCCTCTCGCTTAGCCCAGTATGGTCGCTTTATTTTTAATTACAAAATATTTGATTACTTGGATCCGTGCGAGACCGGGAAAGGAAACGAGCTATGGCTTGCCGACGCCATTGCTGGAATGGCCAAGGAAAACGATGTCCGTACTGCGGAACTTGATGGTCAGTGGTTGACTACCGGTGACCCTTTACGCTACCTAAAAACAACAATCCTTTACGCCCTTGAACGCGACGATCTCTCCCAGCCTTTACGTGAGTTCCTCAAAACCCTTTAATTCTAAAAACTTCTAGCAATAAACTATATTTAATCCAACCCTGGGTTGGATTAACCTGTCGAAAACACTTTACATTATTAATACAATATTTGTTATTTTTCCAACCCTGGGTTGGAAACATTAAATCGTCTTTTATTATTGTATTATAGTTATGGTTAGGTGGATTTGTGGTGGAGAATCTGGTACACTAATATTGGAATTTGGCCTGGTCGCCAAGTGGTAAGGCAAGGGTCTGCAAAACCCTTATCGCGGGTTCGATTCCCGCCCAGGCCTCCATCCTCCTTCGCCGAGGTCGAAGACACTTCATAGCTTTAGCGACGAAACGAGTGCAGGGGAGGATGCAACCCGAAGCTCCGCCAGCCGGCGGAATGCGGAGGGTGGCAAGTAATTACCTAATAAAAATGAAACCAATCTTTGTCTTTCTTCTTACCACGGTATCTTTGCTCGGTGCGTTTTTTGTTCTCCAGCCGGTTATCTATTCCGTTTACAACAATCGAAAATCTGTTCAAGGAGTTTCTTTAAAGAAGTTAAAAGTAGGTAATGCAACCTTCAAGGTCGAAGTTGCCGAAGATCATATTAGCAGGAGTCAGGGCTTGTCCGGTCGCGAAAATCTACCGGAAGACCACGGAATGATTTTTGTTTTTGAGAACTCCCGTTACCACACTTTCTGGATGAAGGGGATGAAGTTTCCTTTAGATTTTATTTGGATAAGAAATAACGAGGTGGTTGAAGTTACAGAAAATGTGCAGCCACTAGCCTCTCCTCTACCTCAGCAAATTATTCGCCCGCCTCAAGCTGTGGATTCAGTTCTGGAGATTAACGCCGGGGAAGCCGCAGAAAAAAGTATTAGGATTGGGGATAATGTGGTTTTGCAGTAATGTTTTGGTGTAATGCGGTGGCCTGCCGTTTTCTAATGACTACCACAAGACGGTTCTCCCGTAGACAGCAAATAAACGCTAGGCAGCTATCAATTTATATTATCTATTATTGAAAAGGCCTCTTTTTTTTATAATTAAATAAGGAGAGAGCAGATTTATGAAAAATACCAGCGATATCAACATTGGTGAGGTTCAAAAAAATGATCATAGTATTCCCGGAAAATTTTCTCCTTCTGACGCAAAAAAGCGAAGAATTAATTTTTGGATGGCTTTTTCAGTAATATTAATAATATTGAGCGTAGTTTCATTTACACTTCTTTTAAATCTGAAGATAGATTTAAAGCACTCTACAAACGATGTCACTTCAAAACCTTCATCTACTCAGCCTACCTCATCAGAGAAAATTGGGGTTAGCACAAAGACTTATGATTTTCTTTATCTTCAAAACGATCCTCACGTCGACATATTATGGCTTGTAAAAGTTAGTACGGGTGATAAGAAACCAACTGCCCAAAAGCTGGCAGATCCAGTAAAAAATTATTCCGTTTCTAATTCAAAAACTAAAGTTGCTTATGTATCTGACGACCAACTAAAAGTAAAAGATATATGTGGTGGTGATGAAAAACTTATACAAAAACTAATCCCTGACGATTATCAACAAGATGGAATGAATCCCCAAGATTATTATGCATTCGCAACTGAAAATTACGCTTGGTCGCCAGACGAAAAAAAATTAGCTTTTGTAGGAGGTAGCGACTACCAGGCAGATATTTACGTGATAGATATAGATGGTAAAAATCTTAAAAGACTGACAAATGACAAGCTCAATGAATATTCTCTTCGTTGGTCTCCTGATAGCAACAAAATCGCTTTTCTAACAACAGAAAATTACGCGTTTTATGGATATCAATCTTCTTACGGTGTTGCGGTTGTAAACCACGATGGTAATAGTTATACGCAGATTGCAGCCAACAGTAAATTACCTAATGGTCATAGCTTTTATTCGATAGAATGCTTGCATTGGTTAAATAGTAACAAGTTGGTTTTCTCAACTTGGATAGCTAGTGATTATACCTACGACGGTATATGGGAAGCAGACATTGGTAATAAACAAGTCGTCCCTCTAAATAAATTGCGTGGGGGGTTCCCAGTTTGGTCAGAGAAAAATCTAAGTTTTCTGTACCCTTTAGAAGAAAAAGATTTCTTAATTGCTGATGCAAAAGGAGGAACAGTCAAAAAGATAAAAACTAACAGCAAAGTAAACCAGACCTCTTGGTCTCAGGATGGAAAAAAGATTTTGTACGAAACATCTGATGATAATTTATTCATTGCTGATTCAGATGGTAATAACTCAATAAAGTTACTCTCAGACCAAAATGTCCATCTTAATAGATGTTCTATTTCTTCTGATAATAATAGGATTGTATATACAAAGTTTGTTAACGAACCTGAAGTACATAGTGAACTGTGGGTAATAAATTCTGATGGTAGTGATAATAGAGCGCTTGAATATGAACATGAATATAATATTTTCTGGCCATACATAACGCCCGACAGCAACTCAGTGATATATACAAAAGGGAAATCAGGAGAAGATAGGCACTATTATTTGCTGGATTTAGATACTCTTTCAAAACAGAAGTTTGCTTCGGGTGTTAATTTTGTACACCCCATATTTTTATCGGATTAGCTATTTGAGTAACCACGTGGAGGACAGGTGAAGTACTTGACGCAGGCTTTGGCTATTGGTAAGTTAAAAGTGAGCCTTGCTATGAACAGTAAGAAACCCTGCCGCAAATTATTACTTCTTGCAGTTAGTTTCCTTCTATTTCCTTTATTTTCAAGTCTTGCTTATGCCCAACAAGAAACTAACCAAACTGCTCCTACATCCCAAACTGTAGTTGTAACCGGTGGGGATAGTTTTGAAGATGCCGAAGAGTTAGCAGGGCCCGGTTCATACGAGTTAGGCACTTCAATCCTCGCGGATACAAAGCGTTATTTCAAAGTTTCCGGTTACAGGCCCGGTGAGCAAATTAAAGTATTGGGAGATTTTGAGGGAGAAACGATTGTCAATCTGGTTATTTATAGCTCGGAAAAGGAAGAATTGACGCGTTATTTTGAGATGGGATCAGGTACTGAACCTTTTGAAGTTTCCTGGCTCTCGGGTAAAATGGCAAGTTCGGGAAGTTATTATATTGTTTTGGAAGTTAGTCCGGACGGTGATCTTACCTCTGCAGAGATTGAAGTTGAGAAGAACAGTTTTTACGACGGTGGAGTGGAGGGTGACGCTGGAAATTCTTATCAGAAGGCAATTGATTTAGAGGATGGTGTATATACTAGTTATTTGGCAGGGGAAAACGGTGATGATCAGGAGGACTTTTACAAAATAGACCTTCGGGAGGGGCAGGCGTTAATTCTTAAGGTTACGCCGCCGACTGAGGTTGCATTTGACGGTGTGACTATCTACAACTCTTCGCGAGAGGAGTTAAAGAGGCAAGATTGGCCCAATCCTGGTGCCTTAGTAACGGTGCCGTTCTTGGCTGAGAAGAGTGGTACTTATTTTATTAAAATTAAGAAAACCTATCCTTCTGTTGACGCTCCAATTGAATATGAATTGAATGCTGATGTAATGCCTTTTTCCACTGCGGAAAAATATTTTGAGGAAGATGAGTTGCCGTCCGATTCCGAAAGTACTGGCGGAATCCAAAAGGAGACGGGGGTTGATGTTCCAACTGCTCAGGAAGCAATGGAAAAAGAAGCCCAAGGGTTGGTAGCCAAGTTTACGCAAGGTATCAATATGGTCTTGGTAGTAGGTGTGGGGGTAGTTGCGTTAATAGTAGGATTTTTAGCCGGGTTTTTTACAGCAAAGCTTCTTTCCGGTGGTAAAAAGAAAGACATTAAACCTCAAGAGACAACTGAAGAACCTCAAGAGTGAACTTCTATAATGAAGATTACTATCCCATCTCTAGAAGAAAAAGAAGCTATTCCCCGTAAGTATTCTTGTGATGGTATGGGAGTTAACCCTTTGTTAAGAATTGTGGGTGTGCTGGAAAAGGCAAAGACACTGGTGTTGATAATGGACGACCCGGATGCTCCGGGTGGAACCTTTGATCATTGGCTGCTTTGGAATATCCCAGGGGACACGGAGCAGATTGAAGAAAATTCTATTCCAAAGAGGGCAGTTTTGGGAAAAAATAGCGCAGGCGACTTGAATTACGTGCCGCCCTGTCCCCCAACTGGTACACACCGTTATTACTTTCGGTTGTACGCCTTGGATACAGAGTTAGATATTCCGCAAGGTAGCACTCGAGAAGAGTTGGAAGAAGCAATGGAGGGGCATGTTTTGGAGGAAGCGGATTTTATTCGGAAGTATAAAAGGGCTTAACCTTTGCTAGATCGCTTTTGATAATTTTTTGGCTGGGTGGATTGCGGAGGCCGTAGGCGGGATGGTAAGTCGGAAGAATTTTGAATTTTGAATTAAGAATTTTGAATTCAGAAAAAGTTCCTCTAATGTCACCGAGACGTTTTACCTTTTTACCTCTGTAATTTTCAAAGAAAAAGTCAGTGGCAGTTTTGCCGAGGGTGACGATTATTTCTGGTTCTACTATTTTTATTTCTTTTTCCAAGATTGGTTTGTATTTTTCTATTTCTTCCTTTTTAGGTTTGCGGTTTTCCGGTGGGCGGTCTTTGACTATATTGGTGATGTAAATATCTTTGCGATCAATGCCGGTAGAGTTAAGAATCCTTGTGAGTAGTTGTCCCCCGCGGCCAACGAAAGGACGCCCGGTTTTCGCCTCCGTTTGCCCCGGGGCCTCCCCTACCAGCATTACATTTGCATTAGGGTTCCCCTCTCCCATGACGGTTTTGTAGTTTTCTTTTTTGCGGAGTTGGTATAGTTCGCCTACTTTGAGGTTTTTGAGTTCTTGCTTTACCTTGTATAGTGCCTCTGTTTTATCTGTATTCATCTGTTTAATCTGTATTCTTTAGTAACTCTTTAAATGTTCCCTCATCCAAAATTTCAACCCCCTCGTCCCTTGCCTTTTCGAGCTTACTGCCGGGGTCTTTCCCGGCGACTATGTAATCCGTTTCACTACTCACTGAAGATGTAGCTCTTCCACCCAATCTCTGCACAGCTTTTTTTGCTTCGTCTCTTGTAAATGAATCTAAGGCACCGGTGAAGACAAATTTCAGCCCCTCCAGAGGTTTTTCTTGTTGCCCTGCGTACGGATTTTCGATTTTAAATCCCGCTTCTTTTAGTTCTGTGAGGACCTTTTGGTTTTCTTTGTGAGCGAAAAATTGTGTAACACTGCGTGTAACTTCGGGGCCAATTTCGTGAATATTTTCAAGCTCTCCCTCCGCGGCATTTTCGATTGCTTCTAAATTTTCAAAGTGTTCTGCTAACACCTCTGCTATGTGCTGACCAACCAAAGGAATGCCCAATGCATAGAGAAATCTAGGCAGGGTTGTATTTTTACTCTCATTAATTTCAGTAATTAAATTATCGGCAGATTTTTCGGCAAAGCGTTCTAAGTCAATCAGTTCTTCTTTTGTTAATTTATAAAGATCAGAAATGCGCTTGATTAAGCCTTCATCAATAAGCTGTTCAGCTACTTTTCCTCCCAATCCTTCAATATCCATTGCCTGCCGCGAAGCGTAATGCGTTAAGCGTCCGCGAAGCTGAGCGGGGCAGCTTAAGTTAGGGCATTTTGCCTGCTTTTTGTCGTCGCTCATTATTATTTCTGTGTCACAAACGGGGCAGTTTTTAGGCATTTGGATTTTTTCTTCCGATCTGTCACGGTTGTTTTTGATTGGTTTTACGACGTAGGGAATAACGTCGCCCGCGCGTTCAATCAAGACTGTGTCCCCTACTCTAATGTCTTTAGCATCGATTTCACTTTGGTTATGAAGGGAGGCTCTTTTTACCTCTACGCCACCAATCTGCACCGGTTCCAATAGGGCTACGGGAGTTATTTTTCCAGTTCTGCCTACTTGGAATTTCACATCTTTGAGTTTAGTGGTCCTGCGCTGAGGTTCAAATTTATAGGCAATTGCCCAGCGCGGGTTGCTGGTTCTTGTCCCAAGCCTTTCCCGCGCTTTTAAATCGTTAACCTTGAAAACCACGCCATCTATTTCGTAGGGCAGTTCTTCGCGCTCCTTCTCTAGTTTTTCGTGATAGTGAAGTAAATCTTCTACTCCTTCAATTTTTCTATTTTTTTCTTTATTTATGCGCAGGCCCCACGTGGGTAGTACCTCTAAGGAATTGAAGTGACCATCAAAACCTAGCTCAGGGGCGTTGGCTAAGCCGTAGAAGAAAATATGAAGAGGTCTTTTAGCAGTTTCTTTGGGGTCAAGTTGCCGGAGAGATCCTGCGGCGGCGTTTCGGGGATTAGCAAAGGGCTCTTCTTGCTCGGCAATACGCTGTTCATTATATTTTTCAAACTCGTCTTTACGAATATATACCTCTCCGTGGACAACTAACCTTTCGGGGATTTCATTTTCGCTGCTTTTAATTAATTGCAGAGGTACTTCGTTGACAGTTTTAACATTTTCGGTAACATTATCCCCGCGTTCCCCGTCGCCGCGGGTGGCTGCGCGAACAAGGTTGCCGTTTTCGTAAATCAGTTCAATGGCCAGGCCGTCGTATTTTGGTTCAGCGGTGTAAGTCACTTTATCTTTGCCTAACTCTTCCCGACAAGTGCGGTCAAAATTACGAATAGTATCCTTCTCCCGTGTTGACTGGAGACTGAGCATTGGGAAAGGGTGCGTTACGGTTTCCAGCTCATCCACTGGCGCGCCGCCGACCTTTTGTGTTGGGGAGCTATGTGATTTAAGACCTGGCCATGCCTCTTCCAGTTTCAGCAGAGTTTCGAAAAGCTCATCGTATTCTGCGTCGGAAATAACCGGATTGTTTTTAATATAATAAAGATAATTGTGATAACGAATTGCTTTGCGCAACTTTTCCACGGGCTCTTTCGCATCTTCCTTGCTTTTTAGTTCTTCCGGATTTATGTGCGGCTTTAGGTCAATATCAGGTTTTTTCATAGTTATCTAGAGGCTAATTTTAGTAATAGTAACATGTCAGCTCGTTAAATTTAGCAGTTCTTTTGCATTTTCTACCGCGTAGCCTTTCATATCATTATTAAAATAACAAAAAACGTCCAGGCCGTTATTCTGCCAGTCTTTGATTTTACCTTCCCAAAGTTTTAGCTCATCTTTGCTGTATTTACTGCGGTAGTCGCCATGGGGGCCGTGGAATCGAGCATACACAAAATCAGCGGTTACCTTTTCGGGCGAGGGAGCTTCGCAATGGTCGTGGATGCAGAATGCCAGGTTATTTTTTTCTAAAATGTCGTATATTTCCTTTGTGTACCAACTCTCATCACGGAGTTCAAAGGCGTAGCGGTAATTTTTTGGTAAATAGTTCACAAAATTTTCCAATCTTTCCGCGTTCACGCCCCACTGTGGCGGCAGTTGGAAAAGAATTGGCCCCAGTTTATCTCCCAAAATTTTAATTCGTTCCAGAAGATTGTTCACCGGTTCCTCGGGGTCCAAGAGGTTTTTCATGTGGGTAATGTAGCGGTTAGCTTTGATTATAAAAAGAAAGTTATCGGGAGTTGATTCTTTCCAGGTTTTGACTTTGTCAATGCTTGGAAGTTGATAGAAAGTGTTATTTACTTCCACGGTGTCAAAGATTTTGGTGTATTCTTTTAGCATTGCATCGGAAGAGATATCTTGGGGGTAAACCGGCCCTTTCCAGTGTTTGTACATCCACCCGGAGGTTCCAATTTTTGTTTTTGCATTGCCTTTTTGGTTCATCTATACCATTAGTTTAACATGTTCAGTCCTTCTCTTTCTGTCATTTCGACCAGGGTTTCTTAACCCGCGTGGAGACCACCCTTCGCATAAAGCTTCGAGGTGGTAAAAATCCAGCGGAGCGTTTTTCCGGATGCGTCCACGACCCCCCGATCGGGACTAGATCCCTCGACTCCGGTAAGAACCTACGCTCGGAATGACAGAGAGACATCAACACAACGAGGGCCGCAGAGGGCCCTCGTGTGCTGCATTTATTATTCAATATTTCACTTTATCTCAATCTTCTTGCTCTTTTCCCCTTCTTTTTTGGGAACAGTCACGTGGACCACGCCGTCCTTAATCTCTGCCTCTGCCTCGTCCCACTTGCCGCGGGAGGGCAAAGAAGCAGTGTAGTAGAAGGATTTCTTGGCCCGCTTTTGGTAGTACTTCTTTTCTTCTTCCTCTTCTTCCGTTTCCTCTTTTTCTGCTTTAATGCGAATTACCCCGCCTTCAATTGTTACGTCTACGTCCTCCTTGGAAATACCAGGAACGGGAGCTTCCACTACAATATTATCTTCCGTCTCGTAGATGTCCAAGCCGCCCTGTTCGGTTGCTTCTTCCAAACCCCAGTCCTCCCAGATGCTTGGCCAAGATGAAATTGTAGGTCGCCATCGTGTAATTGCCATCTGTTTTTCACCTCCTTATCTACTTACAATTATAAAAATTTTTTTTAAACCGTCAACAAGAATATTGTAAGACTTTGGTAAGTTTTTTTATCTTCCCGAATTCCCTCAACCCTGGGTTGGCAACCAACCCAGGGTTGTTTCCTTCGGGAAGGCTATTATTTCTTGGTTAATTGTTCTTTGAATTTATTAAGGGGGTAAGTGTTGAGGACATCTTCTTTAGAAAGCCAGCCGCGGCGGGCCTGGTTCACGCCGTATTTCATAAAGTCTAATTCTTCTAAACTGTGCGCGTCGGTGGAGATGGTAAGCATTACGCCTATTTCCTTGGCCATCTTAGCATAGGCGTCGTCCAGGTCGAGCCGGTCCGGTTGTGCGTTTATTTCCATAAAGCAGTTCCGCTCTTTTGCCTTCTTAAGAACTTTTTCCATATCGTATTCGTAACCTGCCCGGCCGCCAATTACCCGCCCTGTTGGGTGGCCGAAGATATTAAAGTGGGGGTTATCCATTGCGGTTAGAATTCTTTTTGTTTGTTTTTCTGGTGGTAGATAAAAATGAGAATGTATAGAGCAGGTTACAATGTCTAGCTTTTCTAAAGTTTCGTTGGGCAAGTCAAAAGAGCCGTCTTCCATAATATCTACTTCAATACTGGTTAGGATTTTGATGCCGGTTAACTCTTGGTTTAGCTTTTCTATCCTTTTGATTTGATTCTCTACGCCTTTTTCATCTAGTCCTTGAGTGATGCCCATATAGGCCGAGTGGTCAGTGATTGCGACGTATTTGTAACCCAGTTCCCGGCATTTTTTGACCATTGTTTCAATTGATTCGGTACCGTCGCTATCTGTGGAGTGCATTTGCAAGTCCCCCTTTAAATCGTCAGGTTCAATCAGTTCGGGGAGCGTACCTTCCTGTGCTGCTTCCACCTCCCCGCGGTCTTCGCGCATTTCGGGCGGGATATAGGGGAGGTTAAGCTCTTTGTATATTTCTTCTTCTGTTCCCCCGGCAACCCGCTCTTCGCCTTTAAAAAGGCCGTATTCGTTTAGTTTCATCTTGCCTTTAATAGAAAGATTGCGCAGTTTAATGT
>CAYXRZ010000015.1:0-12965 GCA_964467235.1 uncultured Candidatus Saccharibacteria bacterium | reverse complement strand
TCTTGAGTAAATATTTCCGGTTGGCGGCCGAGGTACTCTCCGGCAAGAAAATAACCGCCGGCCCCTGCCAAAGATATGGCAGCAAACCCGACCAAAAAGAGGAGCATTTTACCTTGCAACAGATTTTTAAATTTTGCCGGAAGAGCCTTCGAACTGCTTTCTTCCGACGCTGAATAAGACATTTTCTCTTCCATATCAGTTTGATCTGTATTAATCCGTTTTATCTGTGTTCTTTTTAATTACAAGCGTCACCCATGCATACTTCTGACTCCGCATCGTAACACCCTACTTCCGTAAACTCTTCTTCCCAATAAAAACAGTAATATGTACCGTCGTCACAATCACCGGCAATGCCCGAAGGGGGGATTTCGCTGGAATAGCGCCAAGCGTTTGCACTTTCACCTTTAAATTTTAGTCTAGCTTGGGTAATGGCATCTTCGCAATCGGTATCACCTTTTACTAAAAAATAAATAGTCTGCGGCACCTCTAATTCGCCATTTGTAAGCGTGGAAGAGGGTATTTGTTGCCAATTGGAATTATAAGCAAGAAGTTCTTCGCACCCATAACGGCACTCAGCAGGTTCCGACTGCAGCATTTGGGGCATAGCCTGGCTCTCTTCAGGAGTTGAAGACTCAGTAGCTTGTGGAACAGAAGTTGCTTGGCGAAGAGGTTTTTCTGTAGGTTTGGCGGTACTTTCAGGAGCAGTAAACAATGTCGAAGGCTGGCGGCCAATACGGGAGCTTAAAAACTTCCCCCCCACAACCAAAGCAGAAAAGATAACAACAAAAGTAGCAATAGCCGCAAGGAATTTCTTCCTGCCAACGCGGGCAAAAAACGAGGTATTTTCTTCAGCTGAGTAAGAAACTTTTTCTTCCATGGGCAGGCAGTTTAAGTCCTAACAGAAGTTTGCATTTTTTACGTCATTCTGAGGAATGAGTCCCCGAGTGACGAAGAATCCCCTGCGATAATCACTAATTTGTCTTAAACCGAAGGGGATTCTTCGTCGAAGACTCCTCAGAATGACAGCAAAACTACAAAACTTTAACCCTAAAACAGGTCCAAATTTAAATTAGCATAGATGACCAAAGCAAGCAAGCACTAGAACCCGAATTCACCGGGCTCTACATAAAACGGAATCAAATTTCCATTACTGTCGCGAAGGGCAACAGATAGAACAGAAGCTTCCGGAATCTTAACAGAGGGCTCACTACTACGAAGCGGGTTCTCTTTCCCTTCCAGATAAATCTCTAACTCTACGTCCTCTGGAGCATTTAAAACTTCTAAATTATTATTAACCTTAGCAACACGCACTTTGGTACCTCGATCGTAAACCGTAAAAGGGTAAGGCCAAGTTAAGGTCTCCCCGGCAATTTGTAGCTTTACTGAACCGGATTCCGCACCTGCCGGAATTTCAAATTCAATCACATCTTCTTCCCACCTATACACAGTGTCTTCCGAAACAATTTCCCCACCAACCAAAATTAATCGACTCCCTTTGCCTTGGTTCAAGTTTTCACCTTCAATCAAAACAGAATCTCCACCCTTGCCCAAAAAAGGCCACACCAGAGAAAGCTTTGGCTCCCCCGTAGAAAGCGCTGTCTCTCCAGAAGGCTTGGTAAAAGAAGGAGAAGATTCCCCTGTACCTGCAGTACTTTCAACTCGGGTGGTTTGGCCCACCAACCAGATAGTAAAAGGGACGGAAAAAACCAAAGTCACAAAAACTGTAACTGCAGCTATTTCCTTAAGCGAAGATTGTGCAATTTTTTGAAAGAAATTCATTTACTTTCGAACTTCTAAACGACCTGCGGCACGGTTAAAGAATAACGAATATTTATCAAAAAAGCCAGAACGCCCGAGAATAAATTTTGTTCCCCGCGCCTCCGTATAAACAACCGGGATTTTAATTTCATCTTGGCCTACTTTTATCTTAGTATCATCTTGATAAGCAAACGAGGTGCTTCCGCCGTAACCGGAAAATGTTGTTCTTTTTAACTTTGCAAGCTCAAGATTTCTAGCCTCTGCCTCTTCTCGGGGAAGAGAGGAAACAACTGCCCCGGAATCCACCAAAAATTCTTTTTCCATAAACCCCCGCTCAGGATAATAAAGAGGCACATTCAAAACGGGTTCAAAAACCGTACCGAAATTTCGCCACAACACTTGCTTATAACGGCCGGCAAGAAGGACATCTGCATCAGGAGAGGAAACCATAGGCAAAAAACGGCGCATCAAAAAGAAAACTCCGCAAAAAACTGCGAAAGACAATACCGTAATTAGCAAAATTTTTAAAATACCATTTTGTAAGGAAAAAGAGGTGCCGTCGGCTACCGTAGAGTAATTACTAGACATTGTATGTTTATTCTATGCTAACCCTCCTTAAACTTCAACCCCCACTTTCTAGACCCGTCGGGTCTAGAAACACCGCCAAAACAATAAAAAGCCTCCAGACGTTATTTAAACCCGACGGGTCTAGAATATTATCAGCCGCAACAGTGTTTATATTTCTTTGGGGTGCCGTCAGGATAGGTTGCTCCGCAGGGGCAGGGGTCGTTACGCCCCGGCTCTTCTTCTTTTTCAATCGGTTCCAGCTTCCCTCTTCTCTGGCCGGCTGATTTCCCAGCTGCCGCATTCCCCAACCTCCGGGGTTTCTGCAGATTTAACCCCGGAGGTTTCTCCTGCGGCAGCTCTTCCAAAGAAGCTTTCTCGTCGCGTACACCCAGCTCCGGTTTTTCGTGCTCAAGAACAAGCCTCCGCGGCATACGTGGCCCGGCAACCTGATCCGGCGAGGTTACTTGCACGTGTACCAAACGGTTGGCAATATCAACATAAATCGAATCCATTAGCCTCTCAAAAAGCTCCCGTGCTTCCCTTTTGTATTCAATCAACGGATCCTGCCGCGCGTGGCCGCGAAGGCCAATTCCCTCACGAAGGTCGGTCAAAGTATCAATATGCTCCATCCAAAGAGTATCAATTACACCCAAGGAGAGTTCTTTAACTACCTCATACCATACCTCGCCCAACTCCTCTTCCTTCCGTTCCCATGCTTCTGCAACTTCCGGATTGTATTTAACCAGCTTTTCTTTGAGGAATACAAATTTTTCAGCCTCGGAAAACACTTCTTTTCTCTTACTGTCTAACTGACTAACTGACGCACTGTCTAACTGTTCGGCCGCTGCGGCCGAAAGTATATGTCTCCGCAATTTATAAACAATTTCCCTCTGCACATTAGCCACATCATCGTATTCCACCAAGTGCTTGCGCACGTCAAAGTTATAACCCTCCACTTTTTTCTGTGCACGTTCAATGGAGCCGGAAACCATAGGATGTTCGAGAGGCATATCCTCGTCCATCCCAAAGCGATCCATGAGCGCTTTTACCCGGTCGCCGCCAAAAATACGCATCAAGTCATCCTCCAAGGAAACAAAGAAACGACTCTCCCCGGGATCCCCTTGCCGGCCGGCGCGGCCACGAAGCTGGTTGTCAATTCTCCTTGACTCATGCCGCTCCGTCCCCAGTACATAAAGCCCCCCTAACTCCAAAACCCTCTCCTTCCGTTCCTCCCATTCTTCTATCTCCTTTGGAACTTGGGATTTGCCTGCCCCCCGTAGCCTTGGCGAAGGGGGGGGATTTGGTGCTTCGGGTCTATCTCCTCCCAGCTTAATATCCACTCCCCGACCGGCCATGTTAGTAGCCACAGTAACTGCCTTGGGCCTACCGGCCTGAGCAATAATTTGCGCTTCCCGTTGGTGGTTTTTAGCGTTCAAAACCTCGTGTGGTATTTTCTTCCTCTGCAGTAAGGTATGAACCAGCTCGTTTTTTTCCACCGAAGTGGTACCCACCAACACAGGCTGGCCGCGTTCGTAACACTCCTCAATTTTACGAACCACGGCCCGCCATTTGGCAGATTTTGTTTTGTAAACCAAATCCGACTTGTCCTTGCGAATCACCGGGCGGTGGGTGGGAACAGCAATAGAGTCCAAGTCATAAATCTTCTTAAACTCTTCCGCCTCGGTCATAATTGTTCCGCTCATTCCCGCCAGCTTGTCATACATCCGGAAATAATTTTGGATAGAAATGGTAGCCAAAGTCTGTGACTCGCGTTTAATGGGAACTCCCTCTTTAGCTTCAATAGCTTGGTGCAAACCTTCGCTGTAACGCCGCCCGGGCATAAGGCGCCCCGTAAACTCGTCAACAATAATCACTTCGCCGTCTTGAACAATATAATCGTCGTCGCGCTCAAAGAGGGTTTGCGCGCGGAGAGCTTGCTCCACATGGCGCACAGTATCAAAATCTTCCTCATAAAGATTATCCACGCCAAGCTTGCGTTCCACCTTTCGCAAACCTAACTCCGTAAGGTTGGCTGTCTTTTGTTTCTCATCTACCTCAAAATCCGTACCCGCCACCAACCCCTTAGCAAGTTTTGCAAATTTGTAATATTTCTCGGCAGCTTCCTCGCGGGGGGCGGAAATAATAAGAGGAGTGCGGGCCTCGTCAATAAGAATAAAATCCACCTCGTCCACAATTGCAAAGCTATGCGCACCGGGTTCGTTCAAAGGATTGGTCTGCACCATATCCTCAAAACTGTGCGCCATGTTGTCGCGCAAGTAGTCAAAACCAAATTCGTTGTTGGTACCGTAAGTTACGTCTGCTTGATAAGCCTCGCGCCTTTCCACCGGGCGCAGGTGATGAAGACGAGGATCAGCTTCACTGTCATCCGTATACTCCGGATCAAGAATAAAAGCACTGTCATGGGCAATACAGGCAATTTCCAAACCCAAAAAATGTAGAGTACTGCCGTACCAACCGGCATCACGCCGGGCAAGATAATCGTTAACTGTAATCATGTGGCACCCTTTACCGGGAAGTGCGTTGAGATAAAGCGTTAGCGCGGAGGTAAGCGTTTTTCCTTCCCCCGTCTTCTGCTCCGCGGCCTTGCCCTGGTGAAGGGCAATTGCCGCCATCAGCTGAACATCATAAGCCCGCTCTCCTTGCCTCCGCCGGATTGCCTCCCGGGCAACAGCAAAAGCCTCCGGCAAAAGATCATCCAAAGTTTCCCCGTTTTCCAACCGCTTTCTAAAACCCGCAGTCTTAGCCGGTAGGTCCTCATCGGAAAGCTTCTTTACATCACTCTCTAATTCATTTATCTCCGCCATAATCGGCTCTAGCTCTTCCAACTGCTTTTTATTAGAATCAAATAAACTATCCAAAAATCCAAACATAATCGACATTAATTCTATCACGGAATTGGCCTTAACTTAAACAATCGCGTTCTTTTCTTTGAAGTAGAGCACTTCTCGCATGGGCGTAGCCTCGCTTCGGCCGGAGCTTCGGCGAAGCACGGTAGTACGCGCTTACAAATTAAATTAAAAAAACACTACGAAAAAATATGACGAACGTCATCTATTTTCGTAAAAGTTATCCACAATACATAATTCAACCTTTAAGGTTGAATTGTATATCCTGTATTGAGTAAATGTGTACTTATGGTTGTTAATAGAAGGTAGATATAAAGGGGTGTTATTTTAACATAACTACAAGACTGTGCTATAGCATAAATAATTGTTTCATGGTAACATTTTAGTAGGAATTTAAATGCACACGAACAATTGAATTTAGCACGAAGGAGGAGATTATGGTTCAGGTGATACAGGCTTTGCAGCCTACGCTCGAGGGTCTGAAGAGCGAGGCGGAAGTTTCGCGCAGCCGACCGCGACCGGCAATTTGCAGGATCTGCGGACGTTTCCATGAAGAGTGCCTTAACCTCCATTATAAATACAAGGGAAGGCGCTCCAAAAAGAAAGCCCGCATTTGCCCTGATTGTCAAGAGACTTTATGGCGCAAGCCTCTAGGAAAAGGTTTAGCCAGAATCGGGCCCTCGGTCGTTGCAACCTACCACGAAAGCTGCCCCTACAAAACTGCGCTAAGAAGCGGACCTCCCGGCGTAAAGGTCCCCCTGCCCCTTAAAGACGGATACCTAATTGGGGTGGGAGCCCACCACGGCTTACAGATGTCTGTTTCTGGGAGGTATAGCGATAGCGCTGTACTTGGAGACCGCGGTGTTGCCGGAAAAATTGGGGGTATGCTTTATAGAAAGAATGTTGCAGTAGAACAGGTAAAATCGCTCCAAGAGCTGATCAAAGAAGCGGCACAGATTGTGCTCTACGCTAGAAACGCAAATCTAGTTACACCGATCACTACTAGAAGGGAACACGAACCGGACCTGCTTTACGCCAAGCCGGAGCTCTACCTTCAGGTAAAACTAAGTACTCTCTTGGAATGGGTTTACCTGGAAGTGTTAAAAGATCCCGCCGGGCTGGAAAAGGTTAAACCCAAGCTACGTTACGATGCGATAATGCAAGGTCGCGCTGACCTTACTGTGGTTCATAAGGACGATGTGTCGGGGGAGCTCAAAGTAAAAATCACCGACTACAAAACCTATGTGCCCAGCTACACGCCACCTTACGAACACGCTGTCCAGCTAAGACTTTACGGACTGTGGGCCGCATGGGCTTTCCGCGTGCCCTGCGAAAATGTTGCAATGGAACTCATATTCGTAAACGAAGGAGAACACAAAAGAGTTCCCGTAACCTTTACCGAAGAGGATCCGCTGGCGGTGCTGCGTTTAACATGGCAGTACCTAAAAGCACTCACTAAGCTACTAAAGATTCAACAAACAAAACGAGCAGATTCGGTAAGGGATTTCTTTCCTCCCAAGCCCGGATCGCGCTGTGGATACTGCGAATTCCTAGGCACGCACTGCAAAGGTCCAAAGGAACCAGAAGTAATCTTTTGCCCTGACCACACCGACACGCGCCTTATTTCCGACGGAAAACACTATTTCTGTCCCAAATGCAAAAAGGAAAGGGAAAGGGAAGAAAAAAAGCGAGAAAACGCACCCTACTGCGGGTACCACCAAGGGGTAAAGATGCGTTGGAATGGCAAGAAGTATATCTGTCCCAGGTGTAAGGAAATAGGAAGATACATGTAGAGATCTTTGCAAGAAAGCCAGAGCCCGAGAGCCAAGTTACGGTCAACGTGACCGCAACCCAACTCTCGGGCTTGTTTTATTTGAAAACACGTATTTCATTCTTCTTCCGCTAGCCGCTGCTCGATCTTACACTCTACAGAATCTGCAGCAGCTTTTGATTGTGTACACACAGCAGCACGCCATTCTGCAAGCTTTGGCGAGTCCGCCAAAAGCGTACGCTGTGCAATGGAGTACATCGGCTCTGCGTACCTCGTTCTATGTTCTCCACAGTCAGCCATCAAAAACCCTCCTTTTCTTATTCTTATAACCCCACACAGACAAATGTAAAATCAGCGCAGGCGTTTCCGACGCTAGAACAAGTGCCGGGAGCATTATACTCCCCTTCTTTCAGAAACGACGCCTAGGTACATCGCGGAACTCTTCTGGAATCTGTTCCCCAGCACCAAAAATCCGGAAAAGCCTTTCGTGAACTGGGCAACGGTGCGTCCAGTCCCGAACGTCGCGTGGAGCAATCGGCAGTCCTGCTTTGCTCCGGTACCTTTGAAGGATAACAGGTCGATCGGTGGTATCGTCTGGGCAGATGTACCCAACCCACCCGTCCTCTGTTTCCTTCCGTGGAACTAACCCCACAAAAAGATCCCCGTTTCTTTCCTGCATAAGGGCAAGAACGGACGACCAGTGGCCCTCACCTTCCTCTGTATGCCGGACTGTTCTCGACGCCCCTTTCTCAGCATCCTCAACGCAACCACGTAAAATCGCTATACCTACCGACATCCGTTCACCTCCTAATTTAACTCTGTCTTTTCGGGCTGGAATAGCCTTTCGATCCTTTCGAGACGGAGTTGCATCTCTCGGATCGTACCCTCTCGGCTGCGCCCCGCCCTTAGATCTTCGAGGCGCTGCAGTACCTCCGCACGCTCTTCGAGAAGCTCTTTTTCCGACATCTCCGCAACCAGTATTGACTCAGACATTTTCCCTTTCTCCTTTACTATATCTCCCGTAACGATTTTAAGTACGTTACAATTATAAGATACTTTTAACTATTTTTCAAATGGTCGCTAGAATTCCTCCAAGCATGGGTTGTCAAAACTAAAGCTAGGATCGTCTCTTTCGAACTTCTTCACCCCAGTAAAAACCAAACAACCGCGGCGAGGAAAATTCTGTATATTGCAAATGGGAGAAGGCCAGCTTTTTCCACAAAACCAAGGAAAACTTTTATCGCCAGTAATCCCGATAAAAAAGAAGAAAGAAATCCGACAGTGATCTGCGGAATGCGGAGCGCGGTTTGCGGAATGCCGATCAGTCCCCATAAACCTGCGCCAAGGACAACTGGCGTGGAAAGGAGAAAAGAAAACCTCGCCGCAGAAGTTAAGTCCAACCCGCTAAATAAGCCTGTGGTAATTGTAATCCCCGACCGTGAAACTCCGGGGATGAGGGCGATGGTTTGAGAAAGACCCACCTTTACTGTAGTTATCAAATCTATATTAGTGTCATCCTGAACTCGCTCGCCACGTGGCGAAGCTTTACGTGGATTCAGGATCTTCTTTCCGTCCGATTCCGGGACGAGCCCGGAATGACGAAAAAGAGAAAAGGAGTTTCTTTCTGCAACCACCATTAAAATCGCCACTGCAAATAAACTCGCAGACACAATTTGCGGAGAGCGGAGGTTAGCTTCTACCCAATCGTTAAGCAGCGCACCCGCCAACGCAGCAGGAACAGAAGCCATAGTTAGGAAAAGTAGTTGTTTTGAGTCTGCTGAAAATTCTGTAAAAGACAACCCAATCTTCTTAACATCCACAAGGAAAGCGTTAAACATGTTTATCCAATCCTTTCGAAAATAGAAAAGCACTGCCAATCCTGTGCCCAAATGCAGAAATGCATCCAAAGACAAGGAATGCTCTTCCCACCCAAATATTTTGGGGAGTAAAATAAGATGCCCCGAACTTGACACCGGAAAAAATTCCGTTAAGCCCTGAATTATACCGAGAATTGTGGATTGGAATACATTCATAACAGTAGAAATTACAAGCACCAAATTCCAAGTTCCAAATATTTAAACACCAAGCACCACCCGTCCTCGACCAAGTCGAGACGAGGTCGGGAAATCTCAAATTTCAAAATTTGAAATTTGGAATTTATTTGTTATTTGGATTTTGTCCGCCAGCCGGCGGATTGAAATTTACGTACGTTCTTTAAGAAAAAACTTGAATAGCAAACCAACTAGATAACAGCTCAACATCCCCACAAACAACCCACCAAGTACGTCCACCCACCTATGTATCAAAGCAAATACCCGCGCTGTGCCCATGAAAAGAGTGCCAACCATCAGGGCTGCCCCTAAAACAGGGCTTTGCCCCCAAAAAGAAAAGGCCATTGCCGCACCGGCGGAAACATGCTTGGAGGGAAAGGAAGACGTACGCAAATCCGGGTCGTGCTCAAAAAGGAAAACTGGCACCGTAGGTTCCGTCTGCCATACTTCAAAAGGCCGCGCGGTAGGAAATGTAAAATTTATGAAAAGAGCCAGTCCAATTGCTAACCCAGTAGAAAGAACAGCTTTAGAAACAATCCTCCCGCGGCCTTTAAGAAGATAATAAAAAAAAGGCAAAAGGTACACAAATATTAGATATTTTCCGGCGAGAAGAATTAGGGTATTGTTCATTTTTTATTATTTTCCAACCTCCCCAAGGAGAGACCTCCGGGGTCAAAAAATTCCAGACCCCGGAGGTCAAGGAATTGGGGAGGTTTATCCTCAGTGAGGATCAAACACGGCTGGCGGAGATTAAAAAGTTAGAAAACCCCAGTTCCGCTCCGATTTTTTCCTGATAAATATCACCGTAGAAAGAGGAAAGTTTTTCCCGAAACAATTCTAAATTTAAGTGCTTAGAACTGCGAGCCGTTTGGTTAAAAATTACAATTCCGCCGGGATGTATAAACCTTCGTAACCTATCTAAAAAACTCCTCTGGGCAAATTCTTCGGGAAAAGTTCCTCCGGAAAAAACATCCACCAGCACCAAATCATAAAGCGAACTGCGTAATTCAAAGTCAATTGGCCTGTGGATAACTTCATAAGCATCACCGCACAAAGGCTGTAAGCTTTCCAATCTACCCAAATCAAAAAAGTTCTTACCGGCTTCTATTACTAACGGATCCAGCTCCACCCCGTCCATTAACGCGCCCGGAAACCGACGCTGGAAAAAATGCCCCACTGTCCCCCCGCCCAAGCCCAAAATTAAAATGCTTTCAATCCGCGTCCATTTATATCTATAAGCAAGGTCCGCAACCTGCGACCAATAACGCTTTTCAATATTGGGCGCACCGGGATTCACCGATTGTTTTACACCGTTAATCAGAAGACGCCTTTCCGACCCTTTCTGGATAACTCTAATCTCCCCGGAGATTGGGGAATCCGTCTTATACAAAACTTTGGGGATTTTAGGAAGGATATCTAAAATCACAAAATACAAGCACCAAGTTCCAAATAAATTACAAGCAGCAAATTACAAATGTTTGGAACTTGTAATTTTGAATTTGGAATTTCTAATCACTGATTAGTAATTATTTCTTTTCCGACGTACTTCTGCAAAACTTTCGGCACACGCACCGATCCATCAACCTGCTGATAATTTTCTAGAATGGCTAAAATTGTCCGACCGATGGCAAAAGCAGTACCGTTAAGAGTGTGCACAAAATTCTTTTCCCCATCCTCCTCATACTTTATATTCAATCGACGCGCCTGGAAATCCGTGCAATTGCTGGTGGAGTGCGTCTCGCGGTAGCGGCCTTGAGAAGGGAACCAAGCGTTAATGTCAAATTTCCTTGCCGCGGGGTTGCCCAAATCCCCCGTGCACATCTTTGTAATCTGATGAGGGATTTCTAACTCCTGCAACAGTTGCTCCTGCAACGCCAAGAGGAAAATGTGCTCCTCATCGGAAAGCTCAGGCTTGGTAAAAGAAAACATTTCCACCTTATCAAACTGATGCACTCGGAAAATACCGCGGGTATCCTTTCCGTAGCTTCCCGCCTCGCGGCGGAAGCAAGTTGAAAAGGCAACATACCGACGGGGTAAATCTTCTGCGTCCAGCACTTCATCCATATACATTGGTCCCACAGCCTGTTCAGAAGTGCCGATTAAATAAAGATCGTCTTTTTCAAAATGGTAGGTCTCATCCTCACCGCCGTGTTCAAGGTAACCCATTGCCCGCATTGCAGCCTCATTAATCATTACCGGCGGAACAATGGGAACAAATCCTTCTTTAGTTAATTTTTTCAAAGCATACTGCACCAGCGCAAACTCCAAAAGAACGGCGTCGCGTTTCAAATAATCAAACCGCGCACCGGAAACTTTTGCCGCCCGCGCGGTGTCAATCAACCCGAGATTCTCACCCAATTCCCAATAAGGTTTTGGCTCAAAATCAAACTCTGGCTTCTCACCCCAGGTTCTAACTTCCTCGTTATCCTCCTCGCCCTCTCCTTCTGGCATATCTTCCGCAGGCATGTTTGGTATTTGCATCCAAGCCTCTTCGAACTCAGTTTCCACCCGCTTTAAAGCGGGCTCCACTTTTTGTAATTCTTCTTTTAACTCCCGCGCCTTATTAATCTGTTCCTCCGAGGGCTTGCCCTGCACATCGCTAATCTCATTAATCGCGTGGCGCAGGTTTTCCACTTTCTGCAGAAGTTCCCGCCGTTCCTCATCAAGCTTTAAAACTTCATCAACAACCGAGGGGTCAAACCCTTTGGACTGCATACCTTTCTTAACTTCTTCCGGATTTTCGCGGATCAATTCAATATCTAACATCTAAATTCAATAGTAGCACAAGTGGGAAAGAGAAAAAAGAAAAGTGATAAAAAAGAAAGGAGGAAATTTACAAACCTAATTTTTCGCGGTTTTCTTTCATTGCAGAAAGAACAATACCAACAAAGTCTTCGAGGGGGATACCGAGTTTTTCTTCACAAAGTTTAATCCGTTCGCGGTCGGCGCCGGAGGCAAACGAGGGCGAGTCAAATTTTTTCATCACTGATTCTACGGAAACGCCCTCCAATTTATTCGGATGTACCAGAGCGACAGCAACAATCAGACCCGTAAGGTCATCTGAAGCTACTAAGGACCAATCCATTAAAGAATTGGGCTCTGCATCGAGATATTCGTAGTTGTGAGCACGAATAGCATGAATAATATCTTCATTTACACCCTCCTCCTCCAATTGCTTTGCGATAACATCCGCATGACGCTCGGGGTCGTCTTTGGTTTCCTCGTAATCCGCGTCGTGGAGGAGGCCGGTTATTTCCCATTTCTCTGGATCAGCCGGCAATTGCCCAGCCACCTCTTTAACCTCCGGGGTTTCTGCAGATCCAACCCCGGCGGATTTCCCTTCATCGTAGGTACCATTAGCCTTATTAAAACACTCGGCCAATGCGCGCATTGCGGCTGCCACAGCATAATGGTGCTTACGTAAGTTTTCGTTCTTAATATTTTCTTTTAAGATTTCTAAAGCGCGTTTTTTGGTTATCATTATTAATTAAACGTCCGTTTCGAGCGGAGCGAGAAACCAAAATAGGAATAAATTATTTTATTTTGATTTCTCGTCTCCCGATAAATCGGGAAACTAGAAAAGGGTTCTAATTGTCAATCCCTTGGGCGCATAAGGGGGAAAAGAATTACATCTCGAATTGAGCGTTGGTCGGTAAGAATTGCTGTCAAGCGGTCAATGCCCATCCCCCACCCTGCTGTGGGCGGCATGCCGTATTCCAACGCCTCGATGTAATCCGTATCCAACGCTTCGTGTTCTTCTAAGCCTTTTGCAGCCAATCCTTCTTGTTCTTCCCAACGTTCTTTCTGATCTTGTGGGTCGTTAAGCTCACTGTAAGCTTTAATCATTTCATAACCCGAAACCAAAAGCTGGATACTTTGAATCTTAGAGGGATCATCTGGTTTTCTTTTTGCCAAAGGCATAAGTTCTGCCGGGTGGTCAATTAGAAATGT
>CAYXRZ010000014.1:1571-13068 GCA_964467235.1 uncultured Candidatus Saccharibacteria bacterium | reverse complement strand
CTGTACCGCTACCCGTTGTCGTATATGTTAATGCTCCCCAATCTGCTGCATAGCCCGCATCAAAGATGTTTGATTCCAATGTTCCGCTTGTCTCATGTTTTCCTTCCTCTGTTTCCACATTATAGAAAGAGCTTGGATTATTTTGGTTTGCGTATTCTGTAAGTAGCCACCCTGCAGTTCTAGCCACCGAAGAAATATGCACTTCATCTAGAAAAGCGTCTAGTAATTGACTTCCGTCTCGTGATAAAGATATATAACCATCTCCACTTGTTCTTGTGTCTGTGGATAAAGTTTGAGGGTTTCCAGAATCGGCTATTCCGTTAAGATAGAATCGTAGCTCTGTTCCACTTACAGTAACTGCTATATGGTTCCAGGTATCCAAAGTAACGCCAGTACTGCTAGTTTTGTTGCCAGCGTTATTTCCATTAAATCTTATGTAACTATCATCTATATTATGGTGAAAGGGGAAAGAAGAGTAATCATTTGCCCATGTTATGACGGAGTCGTTGTCAGCAGAAGTTGGGTTGACCCAGCTCGACAAAGTTATGTTTCCTGTTATATTTAATTCGGAGGAAGATCCGAGATTTACATAATCATCGTTACCATCAAATTCTTGTCCATTACCTATTTTCCCATCCTGACCAGTTGCAGAAACATAATCAGTACCATCATTATTATTAGCTGTTGAGTCTAAGTAAACATCTGCTGTTCCAGTACCCCCTTGTTCTTGGTTCAAGTGCCATACACCTTTGTAATCCTCGTCCCAGACACCTGTAGCGTTAGATTCATCCAAACCACCGGTATCGTTACCGTAATATATGTATATTTCTGTATTTTCATCATAATCCAACGTAGGTATTCGCACCCAAGCTACAAGTTCACCACTTGTGTTTGTGTAACTTTCTACCTCATGATCAAGTTTTGTTGTTCCATCACTTCCAGTGAACAATATGTCCCCGCCATCACTTTGTGATACTTTGCCACTATTTCCCACATCTTTCCAATCCGCATCTATTGTACTTATTAAAACTGGAAAATTTTCTAAATTTTCATTTCCTGATACCTGATCTGCATCTATTGTTATCTTTTTCCTATAACTCCAATTAGAGTTATACCAATTACCTTTTTCAGAGAGTTTTAATTCATATTGAGTGCTATGATCAATATTAGTACCGGAATAATACTCAGTACTAGTGTTACCGCCCTCCACAACACCATCACTCCAATCGTTCTGTTCCCAAGGTGATGTAGCCGCTTGTAAATGGGGTAGAATAACTTTTGTAGCTGTTAAATACGAGCCTGTTAGTAGTCCAATGGAAAGACAAATTGTTCCGAAAAGGTTTAATTGCCATTTAGCAATAGTGATTTTTCGAAGGAAAAAGGAGTGAAAAAACTTTCTGATTATTTGTAGTGGCAGGTTTTTCATGTAAAAGAAACAACGGTACGGGCAGACCGCACTTAAGGAAATTGGATAATCCTAAAAACTAAAATACCCTGTTTTGGTTATTCTTATTTTTATAATATCCTAAAACAAAGGCTAAAACAACCCGATAGGCTTTCCAAACAGCTAAAATTTTGCGCAGACTGGAATGCTTGCGAAAATAAGGTCTTTTAGCTATTCTTACCATATAAATTAATTTATGAATGCGAGAACTCTAATTCAAAAATACTTCTCTCTTTTCAAAAAATACGGCCACGTGGAAATCTCGGGAGCTTCTTTAGTACCCGAAAATGATCCTTCGGCCCTTTTTATTTCTGCCGGTATGCATCCTCTAGTTCCCTTTCTTTTGGGAGAAGAACATCCAGCAGGAAACCGCCTTGTAAGTTTGCAGAAATGTATTCGCACTAATGATATTGAAAATGTAGGGGATGGGTTTCACCACACTTTTTTTCTGATGCTCGGCAACTGGTCGTTGGGGGACTATTTTAAGGAAGAGGCAATAAAGATGAGTTTTGAATTTGTGACTTCTCCTCTGCCAGCCGGCGGATTGGGGTTGGATCCGGATAGGATTTACGTTTCTGTCTTTGCGGGTGATGAGGACGCTCCGCGAGATGAAGAGTCAATTGAGTATTGGAAGGAGGAGTTTAAAAATTCTGGAATTGATGCTCAAGTGGGGGAAAGAATATACCTTTTTGGGAAGAAAGAGAACTGGTGGGGGCCGGTGGGAGAGACGGGGCCTTGTGGTCCGGATACGGAGATTTTTTATGATACGGGCAAAGAGCCTTGCGGTGCGGACTGCGACCCAACTTGTGCGTGCGGGAAGTATATTGAGATTTGGAACAATGTGTTTATGGAATTTAAGAAAATCCGCAAACCGCAAACCGCAAACCGTGAACCGCAAGATAAAGAGCGGAAAACGGAACGCGGATTGCGGACAGCGGAGGGCGGTTCGCGGAATGCCGATTACGAATATGTTCCCTTGGAGCAGAAAAATGTAGATACGGGGATGGGGGTGGCCAGGGTTGCTGCTGTAACCAGCGGTTACGGCGATGATGATTATAAAACTGAGCTCTTCCGTCCGATTATTGAAAAAATTGAGGAGCTTTCTGGTAGTGAATATTCTGGACGGAAGGCGAAAAGCGGAGAGCGGAATGTGGTTAAGTCTATGCGGATAATCGCCGACCACTCGCGGGCGGCGGTTTTTGCAATTTCTGACGGTGTGGCTCCTTCTAACACTGATCGCGGTTACGTTGTCCGGCGTTTGATCCGGAGGGCAGTCCGCCACGGGCATCTTTTAGATATTGAAGGGGCGTTCTTGACAAAGATTGCGAAAATTGTGGTGGAAGAATACAAAGATTTGTTTCCGGAATTGCGAGAAAATGAAGAGCGGATTTTGGAAGAAATATCTGCGGAGGAGCAGAAGTTCGGTAAGGCACTCCGCCGCGGGTTGAAACATTTTGAGGAGTTAATTAAGCAGAAAAAAAGTGGGCGTCATTCCGGACCCGATCCGGAATCTGACGGGAATTCAAGCTTGTCTCGTCAGATCCTGAATCAAGTTCAGGATGACGATGGCAACGAAAAATTATCCGCCGAGGAAACCCCGGAGGTTTCTTCTGCGGCGGTTGGCCGCATTAGCGGGGAAGAAGCCTTTGATCTTTACCAAACATATGGATTCCCTTTGGAATTAACAGTGGAGCTAGCAGAGGAGCAGGGCTTTTCCGTTGATAAAGCAGGCTTCGAGGAGGCGTTTGAAGAACATCAGAAAAAATCTCGTGCGGGTGCCGAAAAGAAATTTAGCGGCGGGTTGGCCGGGGAGTCGGAGGAAGTTATTAAACTGCACACGGCAACACACCTTTTGCACGAAGCTCTGCGCAGGGTTCTGGGTGAGCATGTAACGCAGGAAGGATCTAATATAACTCCAGAAAGACTGCGTTTTGATTTTTCTCATCCGGATGCACTGTCTGACGAGGAAGTTCGAAAGGTAGAAGATATGGTTAATGAAAAAATTAAGGAGGACCTCCCTGTGCGGAAAGAAACTATGACGTTGGAGGAGGCTAAAGAGGAGGGGGCGCTTGCACTTTTTACAGATAAATACGGTGAGCAGGTAAAAGTTTATTCTGTAGGCCCTTCGACAAGCTCAGGGCGACCGTTCTCGGTCGAGGTTTGTGGGGGTCCGCATGTTGACTCCACGGGGGAACTTGGTAAATTTAAGATAATAAAGGAAAAGTCTGTTGGTCGCGGCAAACGCAGAATTCGTGCTATACTGGAAAACAGCTAAACAGCGGGTCAGCACGACAGCTAGTCAACAGGAAAGATTTCTTGTTGTTTTGCTGTCAAGCTGGTAGGCTGTCAAACTTGCAAGCTGATTATGTCTGCCCTTAACCCTTTTAAGAAAACAAAAAAGTCCTCTTCCTATTTTCTCACTGTCGATGTTGGTACAACAAATTGTAAAGTTCTCCTTTTTGAAAAAAAATCTAGGGAAGGTGAAGAGCCTACCAGCTTAAAAGTTGTTGGTAGTAGTAAGGTGGCGCAAAAGAAGGATGCTATGTATGTAGGGGTTCCTGCGGACATTCGCAGCGTAACGGAAACTTTGGAGGAGGCAGTGGCCGAAGCAAAACTTTTTTTGGAGGGGGCTAAGGTTAAAGATTCATTTTTGGGTCTTTCGGGGGAAATGGTTTCTTATCTTACTACAAGGATGCGTCTCACTCGCAGTAATCCTGACAAAGAAATATCTAGAAAAGAGTTAGAGAGGGTAGAGGACAAAGCGCACCGCGCATCTTATGTGGAAGCTTGCAGAGAACTGTCGGTGAGAAAAGGAAGGACGGATCTAGAAGTTGCAATTATTAATTCGGCAGTAACTGATGTGGAAATAGATGGGTTTCCGGCAACGGAGCCAACAGGGTTTAAAGGGGAGAAGGTGGAGCTTTCATTTTTTAACGCGTTTGCTCCCCAAGAAAGGCTTCTTACTTTGGAAAATATTTTGCGTTCTGCGCGCTTGAACGTGCAGGCAATTACTTCGGGAATGTATGCTGTGCTTCTAGCGCTTTTAAAGGAGAAAGATATTGATGATTTTTCGGGGCTGTTTATAGATATTGGCGGGCGGAAAACTGATGTTGGAGTTATCTTTGAAAACGCTATTGTTTCCAGCCGTACTTTGCCGATGGGTGGGGAGGACTTTACAGAGGCGATTGCTGAGAAAAAATCAATTTCTGTTGAAGATGCAGAGAGGAGAAAGATTTCCTTCTCCGAAGAGGAGCTCGAGGATAGTGAAATGCGAGAAGCACTTTCCAAAGCTGGAGAAATTTGGGCGGGCGCTTTAGAAACAGCACTTTCGGAAATGGAGTCCGTAGAAGCACTGCCTTCGGATATTTATTTGTTCGGTGGGGGAGCGGAACTTCCCATCTTGTCGGAAAAATTGGCTGATTCTTCTTGGAGTTCGTCCTTATCTATACACGGGGCGGTTGATGTGCGGGTACTTGATCCCGGTGATTTTAATTTTTGTACCGATGAGACGGGAGAATTGAATTCTTCTGCGTGGATTTTGCCTTTGGCTTTGGGCTATGTTGGGGTTTGAGGGCCCTCCGGCCGGTGAAATGTTCTGCTGAGTAACTATGAAATTAACACTTCCGGAAAAACCAAAATTATTTTCCTTAGTGCAGAAAATGGAAACCTCTTCCGAGGATGAGGTTAAAGCACTGCTTCCTAAGAATCCGCAGTTTTGGAATGTGGTTTCTTTGCAAGTGTTGAAAGACAAGGCTAAAGATTTGGGGAGGGAACTGACTTTTGTTGCTCAAAATGAAAAAGGAAAGATACTTTTAGCTGCTTTTCATGGGAAAGATTTGCGGGGAGAGCAGATAGGTGCTTCTAAGAGTTTCTTTTCGAGGATAATTCCCCGCTTTCCAATCTTTTCCGGGGCGGGAGATATTGGTTTGTGGAAAGTATTGGCGGGTGTTGTGGGTGGTTTTGTGGTTTTGTTGGGAGTGGGTATTTTTGCTCTTCTTTACTTTTCCAAGGCCACAGTTACAGTTCGCTTGAACACAACAACTTTGGTGAAAAATAAAGAAGTTACTTTGAGCCCTTCCGCTTCTGAGGCTGATGCGGAAGAACTTGTCGTTCCCGGAATTCCGATAAAAGTTACGGAGTCGGGTACTTTTGAGGGCGAAACATCAGGGAGCAAAGAAGTGGGCAGTAAGGCTGAAGGGGAAGTTACTGTTTATAATTACGACACAGCAAATGAGAAGGAATTTTCTAAGGAGGATGTTTTGGTAGTATCTGACGAAGAGGAAATGCAGTTTGCCCTTTCGGAAGGTGTAGAAATTGATCCGGCCACCGCGACTGTTGACCCGGAAGATGATAGCAAGAATATTGAACCGGCAAAGAATTCAGTGATGGTTAGTGCTGTGGAGATTGGTTCGCCGTACAATATTGAGGAGGATACAACCTTGTGCTTTGAGGAGTTAGATGATGATTTGTGTGATGTGAATGAAGACAACGCAGTTTTTGCTGTGGCTGCTGAAAATTTTTCGGGGGGAGACAGCAAGGAAGTTTCTGTTGTGACAGCGGAAGATCAGAATAAGGTTTTAGAAGATGGGATTAAAGAACTGGCTTCCCGTTGTGAACAAAGCCTTTCGGGGAAGCTGGTGGGCGACCAGAAGTTAACAGGAAAAGCTGTGGAGACGGCAGTTTTGGAAAAAGAATTTACCCCGGCAGTAGGTGAGGAGACGGACACTGTGCAGCTCCGATTGCAGGCGGAATGCCAAAGTTTAGCTTATTCCGAGGATGCTCTTTATCGTGTACTTTCGGAGAAGCTTAAGGACCTTGTCCCGGACGGCTTCCAGCAGAGGCGCGAGGAAGCGGATATTGAGATTTTAACCGCCGAAAAAGCAGACGATGGGATAAAAATTCAAGCGCGTATTTCTGCAGAACTTATACCCCAAGTAGATACAGCGCAAATCCAGGAGGATTTGACCGGTCGCGCTTTTTCTGAACTTGATGCGTATTTTTCTACAAAAGATGACATTAACTCGTACAGCTTGAGCTTTTGGCCACCAATGATTCCTAATTTACTGGGACGGTTTCCTCTTAAAAAGGAACGGATTACAGTGCAATTGGAAGAGCTGTAAATTAATAGAGCATAACAATGTGGAACATAAAGAGCGGAAAGCTGTTAACGGATTAGGATTGAAACCTTAGATCGTTTCCCTTCTGAACAAGTTCTTCTTTTACTAACCTGTCAATTACCCTTAGTGCCTCGGCCGGGGCTTCCTTTAGGGCATTGCTCATCTGAGCAATAGTATTGTCCGAAACATGGTAAGCGGACTTAATCTTTTTGTAGGATGTATCTTTTCGAAGTTCTTTGAGGATGCCTAATCTTTTGGAAATTCTTTCTTTTTCAGTGGGGGAAAGGAGAAGACCAAAAAGAGCGTGTGCTTTTTTACTATCTTCTAATACAGCAAAAGCCTCTCCTAACCGAATGGAGAGGTCTCGGTTTAGTTTGTTTTGTTCTAGATCCAAAGTTGTCATAGAGCTATCCCTCTACTTTGTAAACGTTGTCTCCCTCGCGAACTCTGTTCTCTACTTTCATTCCAACAGCATCGCCTGCTTCTGCCTCTTCTATTGGTTTATTATCAACTTGCATTGAACCAACGTCTTGGGTGAAATCAGTGGTTGCCCCTTGGATGTGAATGGTATCACCGACGTTTAGATTTTCGGATAGTTCCACAACTGCAACACTTAGATCCGTGTAGTAGTGTGTGATTGTTCCAACTTTTGTTTCCATTAAAATATATTCACCCCCCTTAGAAATTCTCAGCGAATAAAGTGAGCGTTAGAATTTCTTTGGTCCTGAGCGAAGTCCAGACTGGTCGGGACTAAGTCGAAGGACGTTAAGATATATGCTAATTCTTCTATATTCTATAGTCTAAAAGTGCTTCTGTCAAACAAGAATTAGCTTTGTGGTATCATTTTTACATGACAACCCTTGGAATTGATTGGGGCGGAAGGCGGATTGGCATTGCTTTTTCCAACCGCAGTGTTGCCAGCCCATATAAAACTTTGCAAGTTAAAAGTAGCAAAGACGCGCTGAATAACTTAGCAGAGTTAATTAGTGAATTGAAAGCGGGAAGGATTGTAGTTGGCATTCCTTTGGATGCAGAAGGGGAAGATACAAAGCAGTCGGGCGAAATAAAGGAATTTGGAAAAGAACTGCAGGAGTTAGTAGATGTGGAAATTATTTACTGGAATGAAGCGCTTACTTCTAAAGAGGCTTTGCGGGGCAAGTTAGAAGCGGGTCAGGGGAAAAAGAAGAGAAAAGATCTAGACGCTACTGCCGCCGCTTATATTTTGCAAAGCTATCTTGACTCCCACTCACTAAGATAAAAACAATTACATTTGCCAGCTGGTGAGAAGGCAAGCTAAACCTTTGTTATTAGTGATAGAGAAGAACCCTGTTACGAGGGGTGCGGCAAACTAGCTTTGCTTCGTAACAGGGTATATGTAGTTCCACATGCGAATGTATCTCTTTCCTGATGAAACCCAGCTGGTTAGGAAGTTAAGGTCTTCTTTGCTGAGGTCCTTCTTCAATAGTAGGCGAGCAAGGATTTGCAGGCAACGCACCCGTTCTCGGTTATTCTTTGATAATCTGTAGCGTTCTTCTGCGAACCGGATCAGGCGGTGTTGCATGTACGCGATTTCTTCGTAGCTTATTATTATTCTCTTTTCCACCTTTTCTCCTTTCTATCTATTTCGTACTTGTAGCGGAAGTCTATTTTACTGAATTAAACACAAATTTGTGTTCTTTATCACAAGAATATCTTTTTGTTAAACTCAAATTGTTGGGGGGAAGGTTAGTATAGCAATAATTCAGATTATTATCATATCCAATGGTGTGATAAGATAGAAATTAAGAGAAAATGAGTAGAGGGCTTTTTAAGTTTGGAATAATTTTTGTAGCGTTTTTAATCCTTGGCGGGTTAGTTTTTTGGTCTAGAAATTACAAGATGAAAGAGGAGGAAGCTGCTTCCGGTGACTCGGTTAAGGAAACGCCATTCCAATCAGAAGATATGAAAATGCATGACGAGAGAGTACAACTTCCCTCTCCGCGAAAGGAGAGTGATATATCAGTAGAGGAAGCGATCCAAGGGAGGCGATCGCGGCGCCATTTTACCTCCGAGCCGCATGCTTTGGAGGAGCTTTCCCAAATTCTTTGGTCGGCGCAGGGGATTACGGATGAAGCAGAAGGTTACCGCGCGGCGCCATCGGCGGGCGCTCTTTACCCTTTGGAAGTTTATGTGGTGGTCAAAGAGGGCGGTGTGGAGGGACTTACAGCTGGTGTTTATCACTATCTTCCTGAGAACCATTCCCTGGAAAAGATCTTGGAAAAGGACCTTGCCGGTGCCTTGGCCCGGGCATCTCTCGACCAGTCCTTCATTGGCAACGCTCCCATTTCCTTAGTCATCACAGCTAAATACGAAAGGACGACCGGAAAATACGGCGAACGGGGTCGCCGATATGTGCATATGGAAGCTGGCCACGCGGCTCAAAATGTTTACCTTCAGGTGGAATCTTTGGGTTTGGGCACTGTTGTGGCGGGCGCCTTTGATGATGAGAAAATTAAGAATCTTTTGCAAATTCCTTCTAGCTACGAACCTCTTTATATTATGGCGGTTGGCCAACCCAAATAACCATTTTTTAATTTTGATGTATCATTAATTTAGTCGGCCGGCTGGCGGATTGGTATGCTGGAATGAGTGTTTTACCAAGAAATTTTTATCAAAATTCGACTGTAGAAGTTGCAAAGAACCTTTTGGGGAAAGTATTAGTTAGAGAATTTGAGGATGGGGATGGTAGCGCGGGGATGATTGTGGAATCGGAAGCTTATCTGGGTCCGGATGACAAGGCGTGCCATTCTTCTAAGGGGCGGACCAAGCGGACAGAAGTAATGTTTGGTCCTGCCGGACATGCGTATATTTATCTTGTTTACGGGATGCATTATATGTTTAATATTGTGACGGAGGCTCCCGGGGAGGCTGTTTTGGTGCGGGCTTTGGAACCCGCCTTTGCTAAAGCTTCGGCGAGGCAAGTCCTTCAAATTGAAGCCGATGGCAATTTATCAAAAAGGGGTCTTGCCAAGAAAAAGAACCAGGTTCTAAGGCCGATCCCAGAACCAGGTTCTGGGGAATTGGCAAGCTCTTTCCTAAACCCAGAAGTTGCAGCGGGACCGGGAAAGTTGACCAAGTGGTTAGATATTGACAAAAAGTTCAACGGTTGGGATTTGACTAAGGGCGAGAAGCTCTGGGTAGCTACAGGGGAGAAAAAGGCTTTTGAAATAGTGGAGACGGAAAGGATAGGTGTAGATTACGCCGGCGAATGGGCGGAGAAAAAGCTCCATTTTTATATCCGCGGAAACCCCGCAGTTTCTAAGAGATAAAATACATCTGTGTTAAAATGACTATGATTATGGAACAGAAAGAAAAAGAAAATTTGCTGGAACAATTTTTAGATTTTCTTAAAGAGTACAAGGTTATTGGGCTGGGGTTGGCGGTGGTTATTGGTGGGGCGGTGCAGAGTCTTTCCAATTCCTTTGCCGAAGATATTATTATGCCGATTGTAGAGGTCTTTATTCCCGGCGGGAATTGGCGGACAATGGTTTTAAGTATTGGGCCAGTTAATTTGGCAATTGGGAGTTTTTTGAGTTCCTTAATTGACTTTATTATTATTGCCCTTGTTGTTTTTCTTTTTTATAAGCTTGTGTTGGGAAGAGAGGACGTCAAGAAGATTAAGTAACGACCTCGTTGCTGTAGTTACCGCCTTGTGTTATCATCTCTACCTAGAAAGAAGATTTTATTATGATTCAAACTGAATTTTCGGCAGCATTACATCAAGTTTGCAGTGAGCGCGGTCTGGAACCGGAGCGTGTTTTAGAAGCCGTGGAAGAAGCATTACTCACGGCATACCAAAAGGACCATCCCGAAGATTTTGACGGAGAGGCAGAGTATAACGTTGAATTAAATGCGGAAACAGGTGAGGCGCGAATTTTTCAAGATGGTGAGGATGTGACTCCTGCGGGATTTGGTCGTATTGCGGCCCAAACCGCAAAGCAAATTATTTTCCAACGCGTGCGCGAGGCGGAAAAAGAAGCTTTGGCCAAAGAATATGAGGAGAAGGTTGGGGCAATTGTTAACGGTTATGTTTTTAGGAAAGATAAAGGAGTGGTTGTTCTTGATTTGGAGAGAACACAAGGAATAATGCCCCCCAGCGAACAGGTGCCCGACGAGCGTTATTCGTTAAATCAACAACTCAAGGTTTTGATTGCCGAAGTGCGTGAAGGTCCGCGCGGTCCAGAAGTTGTTGTTTCGCGGTCTCGTCCGGAGTTTGTAAAGCAGCTTTTTATTTTGGAAGTGCCGGAGATAGATTCAGGAACAGTTACTGTTGAGGCTGTTGCCCGGGAAGCCGGCAACCGCACAAAAATAGCGGCCTCTTCTGCCAGTAGAAACGTAGATCCTGTTGGTTCTTTAGTTGGCCAAAAAGGTGTGCGTGTTCAATCGGTTATTGCTGAATTGGGTGACGAGAAGATTGATATTATTGAATACAGCTCAGATACGGGGCAGTTCATTGCCAATGCGCTCTCCCCTGCACGAGTAAACAGCGTTACTTTGGATGAGGATAAGAAGACAGCAACTGTGGAAGTTCCGGAGGACCAGTTGTCTTTGGCAATTGGAAAGGGAGGGCAAAATGTGCGGTTGGCAGCAAAATTGACAGGTTGGCGTATTGATATCCGCGGTCCGGAAGGTGAGCCTTTGGGGAGTAAAGCAGAAGGTGTTACGGGGTTAGAAGTTTTGGAACTTCCTACCCGAGTGGAAAATAGGTTGGAAGAAGCCGGAGTTTCTACGGTCGAAGAATTGGCAGCTCTTTCCGAAGATGAGTTAGGTGAGCTGGAAGGTATTGGTTCTAAGTCTGTGGAGAAAATTACGGAATCTTTGGAGGGTATAGAGCTGGAGGAGGAAGAAACAGAAGAAACAGAAGAAACAGAAGAAACAGAAGAAACAGAAGAAACAG
>CAYXRZ010000014.1:0-1471 GCA_964467235.1 uncultured Candidatus Saccharibacteria bacterium | reverse complement strand
AATAGTTATTTTCGAAACAGTAAAATATGTCTGATGGTAAATCAAAGAAAACTAGTATGCGTCGTCCGCCTGTTGTAACCTTTCTTGGCCATGTTGATCATGGCAAAACTTCCTTATTATCAAAAATTAAAGATCAAGATTTAACCCGCAAAGAGTTTGGGGGAATTTCCCAACACACCAATGCATATCAGGTAACTGCAGAATTTGAGGAAGAGGAGCGGAAAATTACTTTTATTGACACGCCGGGACATGCGGCTTTTTCCAAAATGCGTTCGCGCGGCGGCCAAATTGCGGATTTAGTTATTCTTGTGGTCGCCGCGGATGACGGTGTCCAACCCCAAACCAAGGAAGCCGTGCAGTTTGCTCGCGAGGCAGATGTGGAAATTATGGTCGCTCTTAACAAGATGGATTTAGACCACGCGCAGCCAGAAGAAGTTAAACGGGGTTTGACAGAGATTGGTTTGAATCCCGAAGATTGGGGCGGGACGACTACAGTGATTGAAACTTCTGCTGAAACCGGCGAGGGTGTAGAGGAGTTTTTGGAGATGATTTTGCTTTGGGCAGAAACTACCGGATTGGAGGCGGATTTGAGCGCTCCCCTTGATGGGGTTGTGGTTGAGTCGCATTTGGATCCCCGCCGCGGTCCGGTAGCAACAATTTTGGTACGGGCAGGAGTTTTGCGAGAAGGGATGGAAGTTTATGCTGGTTCTGTGGAAGCAAAAATTAAAGCAATGTTTTTGGGGAAAGATAGGATAGAAGAGGCCGAGCCCGGAACACCTGTGGAGGTGTTGGGATTTAAAGATGTGCCCAAAGTCGGTTCGCCGGTTTCGGAAGAAAAGAGCCCTGCGGCGGAGAGTGGAAGACGCAAACCGGTTGTTGGTAAGAGCGAAGAAGATAAAAAAACTTTAAACCTTGTTCTAAAAGCGGATACTGTAGGCACTGCGCAGGCCGTAGAGGCTTCGGTTGAAGATATTACTGTGGGTAATTTCAAGACGCAAGTTGTGCACTCTGGGGTGGGTAGTATTACAGAAACTGATATTCGTATAGCTGCGGATTCTAATGCACATGTACTTGCTTTTAACACAGACTTTTCTTTAGGGGCCGAAAACCTTGCAAAGGAGATGGATGTGCCGGTGGCAAAATTTAATATCATTTACAAACTAATTGAGAAGGTAAATGAATTACTTAAGGAAAAGAAGCTGGAGTACGAAGGGCAGCTCCCGGGTATGGGCCAGGTTATTAAAGTTTTTACGCTTCCGCTTTCGGAAGATAAAGTTGCGGGCACGCGTCTTTTGGCCGGGGCAGTGGGAGTTGGCGACAGAGTGAAAATTACAAGAGATGACGAGGAAATTCACACGGCACGGATCAAGTCTATTGAAAGTAAAAGGGAAGAAGTGAAAAAAGCAATAAAAGGACAGGAGGTAGGCCTTTACCTCAAACCTCAATACAACGTCCGCACCGGCGACCTCAT
>CAYXRZ010000013.1:11812-13588 GCA_964467235.1 uncultured Candidatus Saccharibacteria bacterium | reverse complement strand
CGCCAAATGGTACGGGAGTTTCAAGTTGCTGGTGTGGCCCGAGGAGAAACCTCCGGGGTTGGATCTGCAGAAACCCCGGAGGTTAGGGAATCGGGCCAGGAGAGTTTAGCGAGCTTCAGCTCGCGCTTCCTTTCTGCAATCAACAATGACCTTAATATGCCTCAAGCTTTAAGTGTGGTGTGGGACGCTGTGAAAGTAGGGGAGAATAATCCAGATTTAAGATTTGAGATTTACGGATTACTTCTTGGTTTCGACCGGGTTTTGGGTTTAAGTCTAGCTGAAGTTGAACCAGTGGAAGTTCCTCAAAAGGTCCAAAAGTTAGTTAAAGAGCGCGAAAAGCTCCGTGCGGAGAAAAAATGGGAGGAAGCCGATGCTGTTCGTGAAAAGATTCGAAGGCAGGGTTTTGAGATTGAAGATACCGATGAGGGCCCCCAACTCCACCCCATTCAATAGGTCTTTTTTTTGCCTCAATAGGTCTTTTTTTTGCCCAAACCCCAAACCCCAAACCCCAAATTCCAAATCCCATTTTTTAACTGTATTCCTATGCAACTCATTTACAATATACTATAGTATCTACGTAGGGGTATTACGATCGTGGAAGCTCTACGTAATTTTTATAAGATTATATTTGAGATTATGGGGAGATAGAGAGATATATAGAGAGATGGAGAGATAGAATAGAAGGGATGGAAAGGGATAGAAATGTTAGTATAATGGTACTATGGCTTTGAAAGTTGGAATAGTCGGGCTTCCTAACGCCGGAAAATCTACTCTTTTTAATGCGCTTCTTGGCCGTAGTGTTGCTGACACTGCTCCTTACCCTTTTTGTACAATTGAACCTAATGTGGGTGTGGTGGGTGTGCCCGATAAACGTCTAGATCAGTTGGCCCAAGTTTTGAAACCGGATGAAAAGATTCCGGCGGCAATTGAGTTTTTTGACATTGCCGGTTTGGTTGAAGGGGCGCACCAGGGGGAGGGCTTGGGTAACGAATTTCTTTCACACATTAGGGAGGTGGATGTGATTTTGCACCTGGTGCGGAATTTTGAGAGCGGGGAAGTGAAAGTGGTCGGTTCGGCTGAACCAAAGGAGGATCTAGAAGTAATTAACACTGAACTCATTCTTAAGGATTTGGAGGTCGTCGAAAAAAATCAAAATTTAAAAGTTAAAAGTCAAAATCCGGAAAGATTTATGGTGTTGGAAAAGGTGAGAAAAATTTTGGAGGATGGGAAGATGGCAAAGGAAGCGGAGCTTACAGAAGAAGAGGAGGAGGCGATAAAGGATTTGAATCTTTTGACACTGAAGCCGCAGTTGGTGGTGGTTAATGTGGGGGAGGCGTCTTTTGAAAAAGAACGCCCGAATTCCCCTCCCGACTTGTCGGGATCTCCTTCGAGCTTTTCGGCTGATTCTGTTGTAATTTCTGCCAAGTTGGAAGAAGACCTTTCAACATTTTCTAAGGAAGAGAGGGCGGATTATCTGGATGAGTTGGGAATTGAGTCGGGGCTAGATAAAATTATTAAAGAGTGTTACAAGCTTTTGGATTTAATTACTTTTTATACGGTGAAGGGGGGAGAGATTCTTAGGGCATGGCCTTTGAAAAACGGTTCAACGGTGATTGAGTCGGCAGAGATGGTACACAGTGATTTTGCGGAAAATTTTATTCGCGCGGAGGTTATTCAAGCTGAGGAATTGATTGAAGTTGGTTCTTGGGTGGTAGCGAAGGAAGAAGGACGAGTTGCTGTTAGGGGGAGGGATTATGTGATGGAGGATGGGGATGT
>CAYXRZ010000013.1:0-11712 GCA_964467235.1 uncultured Candidatus Saccharibacteria bacterium | reverse complement strand
ATATGATAAGATTTTCCCTGCGATGACGAGTTACGAGCTACTTTTTGTTTTAAAACCAGATTTTTCTGAAGCGGAAGTTGAAGATGTGGCTGGCGAGGTGGTGGACGCTGTTGATAAGAGTAGGGGAGAGGTTGTTGAAAAAGATGCATGGGGAAAGAGGGAGCTTGCTTACGAAATAAAAGGTTTTAACAAGGGCTATTATTTTGTTTGGCAACTTAAAGTTCCAGGGAACGATGTTGCTTTTTTGAAAAGAAATTTAAAGTTAAACGAGAATATTTTGAGGTTTCTTCTTACGAAGAATTAACGAAAGGGGGTGTTTTTACGTGGGAGCACGATCAGAAAATTTAGCTGTTATTATTGGTAATTTGACGAGAGATCCTGAAATTAAGGAGACTTCCGGTGGGCATACAGTTGCTAGTTTTGGTGTGGCTACTAACCGTGAGTGGGTTACTTCCGATGGTCAGAAGAAGGAAGATACTCAGCTTCACGAAGTAGTTGCTTGGGACGGGTTAGCCAAGGTTTGTGAGCAGTTCTTGATTTTGGGTAGCAAGGTTTACGTTCGCGGTAGATTGCAGACCAGGACTTGGGACGACGATGAAGGTCAGCGGCATTACAAGACTGAAATAGTTGCCGACAAGGTAGTTGTTTTGGATAGCCGCAACCGCGCCGCAGAGCGTGAGGAGGCAGAAGAGTTAGATGTTGATGTAGATGCAGTTGAGGAAAGTTTGGAAGGTGAGGATTTGGGTGAGGTTGCTGAGGAAGCGGAGGAAGAGTAAGGTGTTTATGGTCTGGCAGGCACGCGACCTCTGAAAAGCGCTTGCTTAGCCTTTTGCGGCACCACGCTTGCCGAGAGCGCTCGCAGCCATTATTACGTTTCTTGTGAGTAAGGTGTCGGTGCTCGCTCAGAGATCGAAAGCCTTTTTGGCATAGTGACTTTTGGATTAGCCTTTCGATCAATGTCTCGGACAAGCGCGAGCCGCAAAAGGCTCAGGCTTGGTTTGTGTTGATTTGTTTTTGATTTGCGTTGATTAGTGTGTGTCTATGAAAAAACGAAAAAAAACTTACAATTCGGGCCCTTGTTTCTACTGCCAAAGCGGTAGAGATGTGGACTATAAAGATGTTTTGCATTTAAAACGTTTTTTGACGCGTAGGGGCAAAATTAGGGCGCGCGAACAGACGGGTTTATGTGCTACGCACCAAAGGGAAGTGGCGAAGGCTATGAAGCGGGCGCGGCAAGCTTCTCTTATTCCTTATATTCAAAGGTAGTTTGTTTTCTATCCTTTTTTTATTTTATGTCAGTAAAAGAACGCAGAATTATATTTCTTTCCATCCTCTTTTCCATTTTTACTTTTTGGATAGGGTATTCTTTCGGTGAAGGCCGGTTTTCTTGGGTTAAGAAGGCCCTTCCTGGCGGTTATGTTAACAGTATTTCTTCGGCGCCGGCTCAGAATATAGATTTATCTAACTTTTGGCGTGTTTGGAATCTTTTGCACCATAATTATTTAAAAAAGGATGAGTTGAAGAATGAGGATCTTATCTACGGCGCATCTGCGGGGCTGACTGAGGCTACTGGCGATCCTTATACTACTTTTTTAACTCCGGAAGAAAATAAGGCGATTAAGGCGGGGATTAACGGTGAGTACGAAGGTATTGGTGCGGAGCTTGGAATGCGGGATAACCAACTGGTGATAATTTCTCCCTTGGAAGGCTCGCCGGCAGAAGAAGCAGGGATCAAGGCGGGTGACAGTATTTTGGAAATTGACGGGGAATCGACTCAAGGTATTACACTGACGGAGGCTGTTTCTAACATTCGCGGTCCTGCTGGGACTGATATTACACTTACAGTTTTAAGGGAAAAGGATAGAGAGCCCTTAGATATTAAGATAAGCCGGGGTAATATTGAGTTGGAAACTGTAAAATGGGAAGAAAAAGAGGAAGGTATTTATTATCTCCGTATTAATCGATTTGGGGAAAGGACAAATAAAGAATGGAACTCGGCGGTTGAAGCATTGCGCAAGCGTGGCAATTTAGAAGGACTGGTGATTGACCTTCGGAATAATCCGGGGGGAGTTTTGGATACTGCTGTGTATGTTGCTTCTGATTTTTTGGAACAGGGTATGGTTGTTGTTGAAAGATTTGCGGACGGTCAAGAGAGAGAGTTTGCAACAACCGGTTCGGCGCGTTTGGCGAACGTTCCCGTTGTGGTTTTGGTCAATAAGGGATCTGCTTCGGCGTCAGAAATTTTGGCAGCGGCGCTTAGGTACCACCGAGATGCGAAATTGATCGGGCAGCAGACTTTTGGAAAAGGTGTTATTCAAGATGCCCGTGACCTGCCGGACGGTTCGGGAGTGCACATTACGGTTGCCGAATGGTTAACCCCTGGAGGTGAAAATATTGAGGGCGAGGGGCTTAAGGTGGATGTTAAGATAGAAGTGACGGAGGAAGATGTGGAGGAAGGGCGCGATCCGCAGCTTGAGAAGGCAATGGAGTTGCTTGGTAGTTGAGCGTATTTTAATTATGAACAAAAGTAGTAATTTCAAAACAATTTTTAACACCATTTTTGTGACGGTACTGGTGTTGGTGGTGGCGGGTGCGGCGGCGGTGAGATGGGCCGGCCCGCAGGTCTCTTCGTTTTTGGCGCAGTGGGGGGGCGAAAGTGTGATAAAGGAGCGGCAGGTGGAAAAAGTGGTGGTTAGCGAGGAAACCGCAATTATTGAGGTGGTTGAGCAGGCGCGGCCTTCCGTAGTTTCCATTCTGGTGGGAAAGGTAAGCTGGAATCCTTTCACAGGTCCGGAGAAAGTAGAGGGCGGTATTGGGACTGGTTTTATTGTGGACGAGGAGGGGCTGATTCTTACCAATCGTCATGTTGTTTCCGATGAAAATGCAAAATACACTGTGGTTTTGGATAATGACGAGGAATATGATGTGCAGGAGATTCACCGCGACCCTTTTAACGATTTAGCCATTTTAAAAATTGATGCACGGAATTTAAATCCCTTACCTTTAGGAGATTCTGATTCTCTTAAGGTAGGTCAGAAAGTAGTGGCAATAGGAAATGCTTTAGGGGAGTTTCCAAACGCAGTTACTGCCGGTGTGGTTTCAGGCATTGGTCGCGGTATTACAGCTTCCTCCGGCCCTTTTGGCGGAAGTTCCGAGGTGCTGGAAAATGTAATTCAGACTGATGCGGCTTTAAACCCCGGCAACTCCGGCGGACCACTTTTGAATCTTTCGGCAGAGGTTATTGGGATAAATGTGGCTATGAGTCAGGCCGCCGAAAATATTGGGTTTGCTGTTCCCATTAACAGCGTTAAATCAACTTTAAAAAATTTCCGTGCTCACGGACGGATTGTTCGTCCTTTTTTGGGTATCCGTTATGCAATTATTACCAAAGAGCTGGCTATTCGTAACGAGCTGCCGGAGGGTGTGTATATTCAGGAGGTTGTTAATGATTCCCCGGCGGAAGAAGCTGGTCTTAAGTCTTCTGATATTATTACAAAATTTGCTGATGAGAATTTAACGGAGGAAAATACTTTAGCAGAAGTTATTCGTGGGAAAGAAATAGGGGATAGGGTTAGTATGGAAGTATACCGGAACGGTGAAACGCTTAATCTCCAAGCCACCCTCGGAGAAACACCAAGCGAATAAATTTAGTTAAAGGTGCCCGCCCGCATTTCCCAATAACGCTCGGTAATTTCTTAATTGATGTATTGACTTGCCTCGAGTATTTCGCCTATGTCCCCATCTATAATATCGTCCAGGTTGTGCCAGGTTTGGTTGAGGCGGTGGTCGGTAAGACGGTCTTGGGGGAAGTTGTAAGTTCTTATTTTGTGGGACCTTTCGGCACTGCCGACTTGCGATTGGCGCAGATCGTCAATTTTATCTTTCTTTTGTTTTTTTAGCAGGTGAGCAAGTTTCATTTTTAGTAGGCTTAACGCTTTTTCACGGTTCTTTTGTTGGGTGCGGGAGTCCTGTGATTCGACAACAATTCCGGTCGGTTTATGTTTAACGCGGACGGCAGTTTCCACTTTGTTTACAAATTGTCCTCCCGGTCCGGAAGCGCGAAAGGTTTCAATTTCAAGATTGCTGGGGTTGAGTTCAACCTTTTTAGTGGGGATTACCGGTAAGACTGCAACTGTAGCTGTAGAAGTGTGAATTCTTCCTGAGGATTCAGTTTGGGGTACTCGCTGCACGCGGTGGACTCCGGATTCGTTTTTAAGAAAGGAATAAGCGTTTCTGCCGGCAATCGCGGCGGTGAGCTGTTTTACCCCCCCCAAATCGGTGATGCTCTTTGAAAGTATTTTAAATTTCCAGCCGTTGCTCTTTCCGTATTTTGAATACATTTCCCATAAATCTCGAGCAAAAAGAGCGGCTTCCGTACCGCCTGTACCTGCGCGTAGTTCAAGAATAGCTCTGTTATGATTAGCACTTGTGTTTTTCACGATAAAATTAATCTAACTTGGGGGTTTTCTTAACGGGCTAACAAGCTAGGTAGTTAACAAGTTAACTTTCCTTTACTTTTTCCAACATCTCTTTCAGAGTTTTAGGTGTTTCCTTGCGTTCTTTTTCTCTCTTTTTCCGCTCCTCCTCCTCGCGACGAGTTCTTTCTGCTTCCAACTTTGCCTCGTCTTCTGCCTCTTTCCGTTTTCGTTCAAATTTCTCAACGCGACCTTCAGTATCAATAAAACGGCTCTGTCCTGTGTAAAAGGGGTGGCAGGCAGAGCAAACCTCTACTTCAATTTCCGACTGGGTAGAGCCAATGGTGAACTGGTTGCCACAGGCACAGGTGACTTTAGCTTTTGGATTGTAATCCGGATGTAAATCTTCTTTCATAGCGGGTAGATTATAGAGGGTTATCCTCTATTTTGCAAGCTTTTTAATGGTTTCTTGGGGGTTAAGCAGTGTTTGTTTGCCGCTTTTCATATTTTTTAGAGTAAGCTTTTCATCTGCCACTTCGTCGGGTCCCATGATACCTACGTAGGGAATGTTCTTGCTGTCTGCGTAGGCAAGCTGTTCACGAAGGCCAGTACTGGGATCTAGAAAAAGCTCTACCTTGACCCCCGCGGATCTAAGAATCTGTGCGGTTTTGATTGTCTTCTGGAGAAGGCTTGGTTGGAATACAGTCAGAAGAAGGTTAACGTAAGGTGTGATTTTACCCTCCAGCAGATTGAGTTTTTTTATAATTTCACAAATTCTATCCAACCCAAGTGTGGTCCCCACTGCAGGAGTATCAGGACCCCCTAGTTTTTCTACTAGGTTATCGTAGCGCCCTCCTCCGGTTACGGAGCCGAAATTAGGTTCAGTTACTTTAGTTTCAAAAATTGGCCCTGTGTAGTAGTCCAAACCGCGGACCAAAGTGGGGTCGAACGTATAAGCATTTTTTGGCACTTCCATGTCCTTTAAGTAAGTTTCTAAGGTTGCCAGATTGGGGTCGTTTTCTTTGGGGGAGAGCGCTTTCCATTTGCTAATAATATTCTCGCTTTCTTTTTCGGAGAACCCGACCTTTTCTACTAACTCCTTTTTTACCTCTTTGTCTGATTTACGTTCAATTTTGTCAAGTATTTGAAGGGTAGGGGACCATTTATTTTCAGGAACGTCTATCTTTTCTAGCATTTTAAACAGTGCGGGGCGGGAGTTAATACGGATTACAAATTTGGGAAATCCCAGTCGAGTGAGGGTTTGGTAGATAACAGTGACTATTTCTGCGTCGGCAAGCATGTTGTTAATTCCGAAAGTGTCAATATCACACTGAAGCACTTCCCGGTAGCGACCTTTTTGCGGCTTTTCTGCGCGCCAGATCCTTTGAATTTGGTATCTTTTGAAAGGGGGTTGAATTTCGTTTTGGTACATAGCGAGGATTTTTGCCGTGGGCACAGTTAAATCATAGGGGAGAGCTACTTGCCGCTCGCCGTAATCTTTAAACTGGTAGATTAGCTTATCTGCTTCCTCTCCGTATTTTCCGAGGAGGGTTTCTGCGTATTCAAGAGAGGGTGTTTTTAGAGGTTCAAAGCCATAGGAGGAAAAAACGTCTTCAAAGACGCCGGTTACGTATTTTCGGATTTTCATTTCCTGGGGCAAAAAATCCCGAAAGCCTTTTAAGTTTTTTAGATTTGTATCAGAGTTCATTATTTTTTTCCTTTTGCGGACCCGCATTTCCAGCAGCGTCAAGCTTATTATTATAAAAAGGTGTGCTATACATCCTAACAAAGTTATTATAACAATGCTGATCTATTTTTGCACTAGTTTTTGGTTCTTCTCAGTGGCGTGAGTTTTTGGTAAGATAATATGCAGAATGATTAAAGTTGAGTATTTTGGAAAATTTTGTTTTAAAGTGCGCGGTAAACATGCCAGTGTAGTGGTTGACCCTTTTTTGGATGAGGGGAAGCTTGACCTTCCGGAGAGGAAGGCTGATTTGATTTTAATTACAGAGGAAAGTGAGGATCACAGTTATGTGGAAGGCGTGCGGGATTATAAGTATGTAGTCAGCGGGCCCGGTGAGTATGAGGTGGAGGATATTCAAGTATTCGGAGGGCAGGCAAATGGTTCCACTTTCTACCAGTTTAAGGTAGATGATGTTTCTTTCCTTCATTTAGGGACGTTGAGTGAACTGCTTACTGATGAACAGCTTTCTGACTTGGGGGAAACGGATGTTTTGTTTGTTCCTGTAGGTGGGGTTGGCACGATTGGTCCGGAAAAAGCCGCAGAAATTGTTGCGCAAGTGGAACCCCGTTACGCTGTTCCTATGAATTACCAGATGGATTACGAAGGGATGGAGAAGTTAGCACCAGTGGAGAAGTTTATTGAAGAAATGGGAGAAGAAATGGATAAGCGCCCGGAGCTTAAGATCAAATCTAATACTACTTTACCCGAAGAGACGGAAGTAGTAGTTTTGGAACTTTAGTGCGCCTGTGTACTCGCATTTTGACGGCGGGTCTTGGAAATGCGCTGTGCTGCACATATATATGAAAAGTGCTCGTTTAGCTTTTTGCGGCCCCGCGCTTGCCGAGAGCGCTCGCGGCCATTATTATGTTTTTTAAAAATATGGTGTTGGCGCTCGCTCAGAGATCGAAAGCCTTTCCCGAAATGTGTATTTTGAATTGGGCTTTCGATCTATGTCTCGGTCGAGCGCGAGCCGCAAAAGGCTTTTTTCTCAAAGTAGCTAATACTAATTAATAAATTTATGGCTGATCGATTACCGCCGCAAAATTTAGATGCCGAAAAATCGGTGCTCGGGGCACTGCTTCTTGATGAGGATGCCATTGTTCGGGTTATTGAGTTTTTAAAGCCTTCACATTTTTACAGAAAAAAACACGCTGAGATTTTTGAAGCAATTTATAACCTTTTTGAGCGGCGGGAGCCATTGGATATGATTACAGTTACCAATGAACTGCGCAAGAAGGATATTTTGGAAGATGTTGGCGGTGCAGCATATTTGGCTGATTTAGTTAATTCTGTGCCTACCAGTGCTCACGTTGCGCATCACGCTGAAATTGTTAAAGAATGCGCCATTAAGCGGGGTTTGATTTCAGCTGCGTCCAGAATTCAGGAATCAGTTTATGACGAAGAGACTCCGGCGGGTGAACTTTTGGACCATGCTGAGCAGACACTCTTTTCCCTTTCCCGGGACCAAATTGATCAGGACTTTACCCCGGTTCGCAGTGTGCTGGAAGGAGCTTTTGATAAATTGGATGAGCTGCACAAAAACCCCGACAGTTTGCGCGGCGTTCCTACGGGATTAAAATCACTGGATGAAATGCTTGCCGGCCTACAGGATTCGGATTTGGTTATTTTGGCGTCTCGTCCTAGTGTGGGAAAAACAAGTTTGGCTTTAAATATTGCTCAGTATGCAGCAGTGGATGAGAAAGTACCCGTGGGATTCTTTTCATTAGAGCAGTCCAAAGAGCAGCTTGTCTACCGAATGCTTTCGGCTCAGGCAAATGTAGATGGATGGCGGTTAACTACGGGAAGGTTGGAGGAGGATGATTTTGAAAGGATTGGGAGGGCGATGGGCGAACTTGCCGAAGCGCCTATTTTTATTGATGATACACCGGGGGCCAACATTGTAGAGATGCGGACGAAATCGCGGCGCTTGCAATTAGAGCACGGGGTCCGCTTGATTGTTGTTGACTATATGCAGTTGGCAAAAGGACGCGGGCTGGAAAATAGGGTGCAGGAAGTTTCCGAAATTTCTCAGGCGCTTAAGAATATGGCGCGGGAGCTTAATGCTCCTGTTTTGGCACTTTCCCAGCTTTCTCGCGCTGTGGAGTCCCGCCAAGAACCCCGACCTCAACTTTCTGATCTTAGAGCCTCGGGTAGTATTGAGCAAGATGCGGATGTGGTGATGTTTTTATACAGGCCTGATGAGGAGGAGCGCTCGCGTGTTCGTTTGTTTGTTGCTAAGCAAAGGAACGGTCCTACGGGGGAGGTTCCGTTGTTTTTTAAGGGCGAGAGAACAAAGTTTTATGAGGAAGAAGAGCGGTAAGAAGGAACACGGATCTAACGGATGAGAGGCGGGTTACACAAATGTTAATTATGCGGTAAGCGATCTTCCATCTGGCGGAGCGGTATGCGGAAAACGGATCTGTATGATAAAATAAGGGCTGAGTGAATGTTTGCCGGCGTGGCGGAATTGGCAGACGCGCGGGTCTCAAAAACCCGTGAAGCTAAAACTTCATGTCGGTTCGACTCCGACCGCCGGCACCACCCTACGCTCTCCGAGCTTCGGGTGGCCCTTGGCCACCCCAGACGCGAGTTTAGTAGAAGGGTGCCATCCCGAAGCTCCGCCAGCTGGCGGAGGCGAAGGGTGGCTAAACTGACTAGCTGACCAGCCGACCTGCTGATTTATATGACCAATCCCATCCTTTTACAACTAGGCCCGGTTACTATTTACTATCAGGGTATTTTTCTAACTTTGGGGCTGATTATAGCAACGTTTCTCTTTTGGCGTCGGGCAAGGAGGGAGGGTTTTGATGAAGAGAGAATCTTGGATCTTGCATTGGTCAGCTTGCTCTGCGCTTTCTTGGGGGCTCGTTTGTTTTTTATCCTGCTGAATTTTTCTGTTTTTGCGGGTGATTGGCTGGATGCATTTCGATCAATTGGCTACGGCTTGAATTTTTTTGGTGGTTTAGTTTTTGGATTGAGCGGTGCTTGGTTTTTTATCCGTCGGCAAGGCTGGTCATTCATGAAGCTCGCTGATGCTGCAGCTCCGTCTGTTGCTTTGGGTCAGGCGTTTGGGTCGTTGAGTATTTTGTTTTCCCGCCTTTCTTTGCCCCAGACAAAATACAATATTCCCGCTTATCTAATTTTGTTTGTTTTGCTTATTTTCCTTGAGAAGCAGGAGATATTTAATATTTTCGGCAAAAATCGAACAGGATATCTTGCCGGTGTCTATTTATTTTTCTCGGGCTTGCTTACTTTTGTGTTCGAGTTTTGGAGTTTCGCAGGTGCGCGCGGTTCTTTTACTTTTGAAAAGGTAACGGCACTTCTACAGTGTTTGGCCGGGGCTTTTGTTCTTTACGAAGCATTTTTTGCTAAGGATGCCGTAATGGAGAAAGAAAAAGAGTTGGGATTGGAAGCTATTTCTAGACAGCTCCGTGAGTGGTTGTCAAAGGGAAAAGATATTAACAACCAGAGGAGTTAGCAAGTTGATAAGAACAGGATAACGGGGTAACTGGATAACAAGATAACAAGATAGCAAGTTAACCCATGTTTGTTATTTACGAAGATACTTATTTATTAGTTGTAAACAAACCTTCCGGGATGGTTGTAAATCGTACTGCAACTTGGAAAAGCGGTACGCTGGAGGACCAGCTTCGAGGTTATTTGGAAATTGAGGGGGAAGGCATTGGTAACCGGGCGGGCATTGTCCACCGTTTAGACAAAGACACATCCGGACTTTTGTTAGTGGCGAAAGACGAGGAGGTTTTTGAGGACTTGACCCAACAGTTTAAGGATCGGCAGGTGAAAAAAGCTTATTTAGGTCTGGTTTATGGAAAGCTAGAACCCGAGGAGGGCATTATTAATGCGCCCTTGGCCCGTAACCCTAAAAACAGGCAGAAGATGGCTGTGGTGGAAGGTGGGCGCCGCGCCGAAACTTATTTTAAGGTTTTGTATTTTTACAAAAAAGACAAGCGGTACTTTACTTTTTTGGAGCTTCAGCCGGCAACAGGGCGAACGCATCAACTGCGTGTTCACTTAGCTGCTTTTAGTCATCCCTTGGTAGGTGATACTAAATACAGCGGTCAGAAGCGGACGCGAAAAGATGCAGATCTTTTTCCGCGTTTGTTTTTGCACGCGGCCGCTTTGGGCTTTTGGCACCCCGTTCAGGACGAGTGGGTGGAGTACGAGGCTGCGCTTCCAGGGGAATTGAGGGAAGTGTTGGATAGTTTCGAAGATGTGTAGTCAAAAGGCAGGGCACTCCCGCTTCCCAAAAACGTTCGGCAATTTATCGTTTATAAGCAAAAGAAAATTTTCCAGCCGCACTCAGAGAAAAATTTGCATTTTGTGTTACTTATAACTAAACTATATTTCCAGCAAATTTTTCTATGTTTTGGTAAGCGGTCTGCCCTACCTTTGTAACTTATGCACGGGACGGCCGCGAAACGTAAAAGGTTTGGAATACGTTAGTTGATATCTTTTTAACCTCTGCCCATGGGAAGAAAACGAAAATACAAGAAGAGAAAACTTAAAATTTTTTCTTGGAAAGCGTTGGATAAACGTTTTCGAATAAAACGTAAATTACGGCTTTTGGCGGCTGCGGTTTTGGTTTTGGGTGCTACTCTTGGAACTTATTTTTCCGTCTATCTTTTTCAGTCTTTTAAGAATCCGTTCGTGCAGGCGGAAGGCGGGCCCGAGATCCCGTTTTCTTGGCAGTCAAAGGAGCCCAAAAGTTTTGCTTGGTTAGTTTCCAGAGATGCGGAGCACCGCATTTTGGAGGATGCAGCCGTCTTCCATCTAGATCCGCAGGCAGGTCGGGTTATCGTTGTGGATGTTTCCGAAAGCGGTCTTTCTCTTTCGCACGGAGTTCCGGCTTGTTTAAGCGCTCTTTCAAAAAAGATGTCAGTTCCTATTACCGGCTACTTTTTACTGGAGAAGTCGGCTCTTGAGGATCTTTCTGAAGAGGACGATGATGTTTTGGATTGGAAGAAGTGGGACTTTACTTCTGTTTTTAAGCTTCCCGTTTTGTTGAGGTTAGGGAAGGGGCACTTTTGGAGTAATTTGTCGATCCCGGAGATATTGCGTGTGAGCAAATTTATGTTGGGAACTCGTGAGGATCAACGGATAAAAATTGATTACAGTGATGAAGTTGAGTCTGGTAATTTCACTACTACTTTTTTTAAAGATCAAAAAGTGGAAACAGAGGGGGCGCGGGTTTTGATTCTTAATGGGACAAAGATAGGTGGGTTAGCGGGTAGTGCCCGAAGTTGGTTAAAGAATTTGGGTTGTTTTATTTTGGACATTGGGAACGCACCCCAGCAAAATTACGAAGAATCGCTGATTTTGGCCGTTGACCCAAAACTGTATACTGTGCAAAAAATTGCGGGGAGCTTGCAAATTGATGTGGTGAAAAAGCTTGATCAGAGCTTGGGATGGGCGAAAAGAGCGGATATTGTTGTGATTTTGGGCGTTGACAAAAAGGGGTTTTTCTGATATATTTTTTCTAGTCTCTCTCCTTTCTTCACCCCCGGGCCAAAATTTAGCCCGGGGGTTGTTTTT
>CAYXRZ010000012.1:12696-14189 GCA_964467235.1 uncultured Candidatus Saccharibacteria bacterium | reverse complement strand
TGCCATTTAGCATTTGGCATTTTTCTTATTAAGTTATTCACAACAAAATAAACCCCAGCATATGCAACCCAACGTAGCCAGTAGCCGGCGGAAACAAGAAACTCAGAAGTAGTTAGCCAGCGACTGCCGTTAATTAAAGAGATAAGCGCAATGAAAGAAAAAGTAACAAGAGGTAACCACACCGGAGGGAGGTTAAATTCCTGTTCAACAAAAAACGTCTGCAGTAACCAGACAACCAACAGTGAAGCAACGATCGCGTCCCAAGCGTATACATTGACCGCCCCCTCAAAAAACGTGAAACGCCCCAACTGCCCCAAACAAAAAGAAAATATTAAACTGTAAATTAATAATTTTATAAATCTCATAAAATTCTACACCTCGGAGGTGTAGAAATCGGATATACCTTGGTTATAATAATGGCGGGAGACGAGCCAAAATATTGGGGGGCAATATAGTCGTGTTTCTAAATATTTTGCAAGTGGTTTCAATAATTTTACAGTTAATCTATTAACAAAGGGTTTTGTTAATTTATATTTCAAATCGTCATGGAAATAACTCTCAATTTCGGGGTGTTTTTTCCTAAATTTGGCAATTGCCTTTCCGTATACATACCGGCGCGCAGAGACATCTTCTAACGTCTTAAAATCCTTGTGGTATCCGAGTGCATCTTCACTATAAAACAGGCGCATGCCCGCTTTCTGGAGCCTTAAACCCAATTCCGTGTCTTCATATGCTGGTGATCCCCCCACCGAAAACCTTTCATCAAATCCGCCATTTTCAAGAAAGAACTTCTTCTTCAACGAAACATTACCTGTATAAAAATTTAAGAAGTTCGTTTCAGCCTTATTTTCCAGCCCGCTAAAATCAACCATAGGACCACCGCTTTCCAACCAGAGCATAAACGGTGTCACATCCAAGTCAGCGTGCCATGAGGTTCTACCCACTTGCGCAAATTCTTTCCCAGGGTGCTGTTGATGCCAATTGTAGTGGGTTTCTAGAAGCTCTGGCACGGCAATAATATCTACATCTAAAAATAAAATTACACATCCCCGGGCTTGCTTGACTCCAAAGTTACGAGTAGCTGCGGGGCCTTTATTCTCCTTATTTCGATACAGCTTGAAAGGATACCCCGCTTGGAGATTTTGTAACAATCCATAAGTATTATCGTCGGAGCAATCGTCCACTACAATAACTTCATATTTTTTGATATCCAAGGTTTGACTAAACAAGGATTCAATAGAATCTTTAACCACGTCATCGCGGTTATAGGCGGGGATGACAATGCTAAGTAAGGAGTCTTTATTCATGTTCTGTCAAATAGCAAACTTTAGTCTGCGCTCCTGATCTTATCTTACAGCGAGACCCATCATCGAAAGGCGCGAACTAAAGTTCGCTACTTCTTAATATATTAAAAAACAATAAAAGCAAAACAAAAACCTCCGTTATGCCGGTTATCACTGCAGCAGCAGTGTAGGTGTAGCGCGGAATATAAA
>CAYXRZ010000012.1:3736-12596 GCA_964467235.1 uncultured Candidatus Saccharibacteria bacterium | reverse complement strand
TCCGTTATGCCGGTTATCACTGCAGCAGCAGTGTAGGTGTAGCGCGGAATATAAATCATATTTAAGACAATGTTCAAAATAGTAGCCGCGCCATAGATCCAGGGCAAAACTTTTTGCCGCTCCAATGCCAAAACAGTGCGACTGAGAAGCGAAGTAAGAAAAAATACCGGGAGTGAGTAAAGAAGTATTCTTAAAACTCTTACCGACGCGCCAAAACTTGATCCGGCAAGAAAATTAATCAGATAAGGAGCCAACGGCACACCGACAAGCACTCCTAAAACAGCCGTAACCACCAAAAAAACAGCCGACTTCTTAAGCACAGAAAAAACCTCTTTTCCGTTTTTTACTTTCTCTACCAACAAAGGATAGACAGAATTCATAAAAAAGAAAGGGAGAGTCAAAATAACCTCAAATATTTTAAAAGCAGAGCTGTAAAAACCAACAGCAGCATTGTTTGAAACAGCTATTTTCAAAGGCAAGGCCGAAAGCATTAAACTGTCAATTTTGAAGTCAAAGATATTAAAAATTAGAGCCAAGCCCACCGGAAGCGCCATCTTAAACAGCCTCTTCGCTTGGGTGGGACGCCACACTAACTTTTGAAAACTAACAAACCGTGAAACCAAAAAGGAAGCAGAAAAAGCCATTGTTCCGTATCCAACTAAGGACCCCAACGCAACCCAAAGAACTGGTTTGCCCAAAAAGATCATTACAACCGAAAAAGCCAAGCCGGCTAAAGAACCAGCGACCTGCGATATCAGTTGCAAATTATAAGCAAATTTAGCCTGAAAAAGAACTTGCGCTGTAGAGTAAAAACTCATCACAAACAGAGTTGCCAAATTTAGGGCAGCGCCAAGCTTTACATTTGCATCATAAGGTAGAACTGCAAAAAGAACAAAAAGTGCAACTGTTATGAAAAAAACGGCAAGAATCAACCGCAGAATAAGTAAACTGGAAAAAAGCGCTTGAGTCTTTTCTTCTTTTTTCTTAATCTCACGCACAACAATTTCGTTAAAACCAAACTGAACCATAATCCAAAACAGTGTGGGGAACGTAGTCATAATCATAAACTCACCAAAACCATCGGGACCAAACTTTCTTGTTACTAACATTGTAATAGCAAGGGTGGAAGAAGCAGTAACCACCTTACCAAGGACCTGCATTATGGTATTCTTGGCAACAATTTTCTTTGTGGACATGAAAATATGATAACACAAGTGGATAAATACCAAGTTCAAAATTTCAAATGACAAATGAAGGGGTGATCGAAGACCACCTGAAGCTCGTCAAGAGCGAAGGAGGGCTTGTCACGTTGTCCCGATTCATCGGGACTTTACGTGATGGTGCGCGTGCCTGGATTCGAACCAGGGACCTCCACAACCCGCCTTGCGGCGAGGCAAGTGTGAGTGTGGGAAATGGTGGGTGGTAGAGGATTCGAACCTCTGACCTCTACAATGTGAATGTAGCGCTCTGACCAGCTGAGCTAACCACCCTCATCCTATCCGTGCAACTCCTCCAAAAAGCCAATCCGCGAAAATCCTCTCTGTCAGCAAATCCGCGACAATCCTATCCTACCAGGAAAGTGCTTGAAGCTCAACTCACCTAGAGTTACCATTAGAGCATGTTTGGAGACCTTCTAAAGTCAATAGGACGTCTAATCCTGGACACAATTGAAGTATTCGTTATGGCGTTGGCACTTTTTGCCGTTGCTTATCTTTTCCTTTTTCAGCCCCACCAAATTAACGGCAATTCAATGCTCCCCGGCTTCCGCGACAAAGAAATGCTAATTACTGAAAAGGTAACTTACTACTTTCGGGAACCTCAACGCGGTGAAATTATGATCTTCCAATACCCTAAAGCGCACGAATACGATTACATTAAAAGATTGATTGGTCTCCCAGGAGAAACAATTCAAATTAAAAACGGATCGGTTTATATTTACAATGAGGCTTACCCACGAGGGCGTAAGTTGGAAGAGCCCTACACCAAAGGTTTCACCACTACAGGAGGTGCTTTCCTAGAAGAGGGGAAATTGTTTAATATTCCAGAAGAAAATTACATCCTAATGGGTGACAACAGGTCCCGAAGTTCAGATTCTAGAGATTGGGGAACAGTGGAAAAAAGCGAAATTGTGGGAAAGGCTTGGTTTCGCTATTGGCCGCCGCAGGCTTTTGCTTTTATTGATACGCCCGAGTACAAATAAAAAGGCGCGACCTGAAGGTCGCTATTCTTTTTACCAAAAAATTAAATTTTAAATAACAGATACCTTCTTCTTACTCTTAGTTTTATTACTAAATTCAACCTTACCTTCTTTTTCCGCATACAAGGTATAATCTTTCCCCATCCCAACATTCGTACCCGGATGATAGGTGGAGCCGCGCTGGCGTACCAGTATTGCACCGGCTTTAACCAGCTCACCGTGATTTGCTTTTAGGCCCAAGCGTTTGCCGCGGGGCGTTGTTTGTTGGCGGGCTCCGGACCCACCGGCCATTCGTTTTGCCATGGTAGAACTACTGATTCGCGCTGATATATAGCTGATTTTCGCTGATTATTTTAGCTTTGCTATAATTTCCTCGGCGGATTTCTCTCCGATGCCGGGGATTTCTTTTAGCTCGTATTTAGTCATTTTTTTCAATTCTGAAATTTTTGTTTTTCCGGCTTCTTTTAAAGCATTTTCTGTACGGGTCGAAAGTCCTACTGGCAACTCAGCTGGTTCCCCAGCAGCATCCTTAACCCCGGTGGTTTCATTCCGCTTACTTCCAACACCTTTCATACTGATTTCTTCCACACGAAGAACAGAAACTGATTGACGGTGACCCATCTTTTTTCGGTAACGGGACTTCGATTTAAAACGACGGACATAAAGCTTTTCTCCTTTGGTATGTTCAACAACAGTGAGGGAAACTTGATACTGCTCTGTCCCTGGCATGCCTATTTCCAAAGTTTTATCTTTCGAAACTAAAAAAGGAGCGATACTAAAGGTCTCGCCTTCCTCCTGAGAAACTCTATTTACTTGTATTTCATCACCTTCCGAAACCAAAAATTGGGTACCAGCAAGGGGTATAACTGCGTAATTCATCGCAGGCATTATTGTACTATAAAAAGCCTAAGAGAGCAAGATTCTAACGCTTTTAGAAGGAGTTGTTACTATGCCCGGAAATATTTTGGACGATACCAAGCGCTGTAAGAGTAATAATAAGAGAACTTCCGCCAGCAGAGATTAGAGGTAAAGGTATACCGGTAACAGGCATAACCCCAATATTCATTCCAACATTTATAAATATTTGAACAAAAAGCATTGCAAAAATACCCATACATACCAACAATCCAAATTTAGTATTTGCGTTACTTCCAATTCGTAAAATCCTTGCCAATAAGAAAAAGAAAAATACTAAAAGTAACCCAGAACCCAAAAGTCCCCACTCCTCAGCAAGGGAAGCAAAAATAAAATCAGTAGAACGTTCGGGCAAGAATCTTAATTGTGACTGCGGACCTCTGCCCAATCCCCTTCCCACTAACTTTCCTGAACCAACTGCAATAATTGCCTGTAAAACGTTGTAACCGCCGCCTAAAGGGTCTGCCTTGGGATTTAGGAAAGCAAAGATACGTTCCCTTTGATATGTTGCCAAAAACTGCCATCCAACTGGAAGGAAAGCCAGACCCGCTAAAAACAAAACTAAAAAATGAATAAACCGCGCCCCGGCTAAAAAAGAAACCAGAACCCAAATAAAAAGAAGTATTATTGCCGTTCCTAAATCCGGCTGTACAACAACCAAACCGGCGTAGAAAACTGCAACTGCAAGACTAATTACAAATTTCTGTAACTTATTAAATCTGGAGAGTGCATAAATCCATGATATTCCCAAAATTAGCGCCAGCTTAGCAACCTCCGAAGGTTGAAAGGTCAGGCTACCAATTTGAAACCAACGCCCAGTGCCCCGAACTGTAGCGCCTAATAATGGAGTTACCGCTAAGAGAATAAAAGTTACCAAGAGGAAATACGGTGCAAAACGGAAAAGAGTTTTGTAATCAAGGTAAGAAAAAAAGAAAAACAACGGCAGGGCCAGAAAAATAAAAAGGATTTGTTTTTGTGCTAAAGAAGGATTAGTACTCCAAATCACAACCAAACCAAATACTAGTAAAAGAAAAATAGAAACAATTAAATAAAAATCCAGACCTTTTAGCACACCAGAGAAATCTTTGAGCAAGTTCGTAATCATAATTTAAGCTTATTTAGAAACAAGCTTGGTGACTCGCAACTTATTTCCCTCCCGCACACCTGTAACTTTAACACGCGCACCGCTTTTTACGCGATTCAAATCGCACCCTGTAAAATCCGTACCGAGATCACAAGTAGTCTTTTCCGTTACTATTAACTCTAAGTTTAATGCGGGAGCTCCCGGTTCTTCGTAAAGAAGAAACCACTTATTATCATCAAAAACCAAGTTACCCGTTTCTGTGAACGTTGGTTCTTGCGTCTCTTTTGAGACGCGTGCCGGCGGTTGAGTTGGTTGTTTTGTCTCCACAGGCATAGGACGAGTAGGTGCATTTAACTTTTTCAACACTGGGTTAAACGTCAACCAAACAAAAGAAAGAGATAATACAACCAGGACTCCAATAAGTAATTTAGTTAACTTCATTAAAAATCACCTCCTCCGACCTCATTATAACAAAAAAGAAAACAGCTCCGATTTAAACTGGTGTTCTAATCGGAGCTGTGCAACTTTTCTGCTGCCTCTAAGAGATACTCAAACAACGCTTCCCAACCGTAATCGCTCTCTTCCGGATCCTTATGCCACCGGCCAAATCGTCTGGGTTTTTCACATCTGCGCGGGATGTGTAGAATCCAATTCCACGGACGGTCCACAAGACAAATATGCGTCGAGAATGGGAAATTGTACTCTGTTGCTAATTCTACTGCAATATTTCCAGAATCTTCGATATACACAACAGGACAAAAGGAACGTATCTGCTGAGCTTTAAACTCTGCGATATCCAAAAGCTTACCGTCACTTCCTTTTGGACGTAAATGGACAGCATCTTCCTCAAAATAAGGAAAATAGTGGCTCACCCAACGAACAGTAGCTTTTCGTTGAAAAGCGGGGCGGGCCGTGGCAATTGCCAATTCAGCGCCTTGCATGTACAGCCTTCGTACAAAAGATTGCGCCCCCGGTATAGGGACAGCGGAACACATTATATCTTCGTGAAAAAGCCACTTTGCAACATCCTTTGGTGGTTGACCACAAAGGAAGGTGATCTTCTCAAAGATATTGGGGCCAGGGCCACCCCAGCAATCCACCCGGAACTTTGTTCCCAAACGCTCGTTAGCACAGTCGATTATGCTCTCCTGACTAGCACAGAGTACACCATCCAAATCAAAAAGAACCACTAAGCCCTGCAACGGAGAACGTTGTTTCAACAACAGTCTTATCCGTCGAGAAAAAGAAGAAACCAGTCTGTTGAATACCACTTCTACCTCCTACTCTTCTATCTAATACCCAAAAGCCAAGAAAATAAGCCCCTTTTAGAGCTACTCAATTGTCTCTGCTTCGTATTCTTCGCCACGCTTAATCTTTGTAGACAAAGTTTGCTGTTTAATGTCTTCTTCAAAGGCTTTAACTGCAGAAATATTTTCTTCCGTCTCGGGATAAGTAGCAATGATTTCATCATCCCATTCACAGCCGGCTTTCTTACGGGCTTTTTGTATATTGCGAATCATTTCGCGAGCCGTTCCTTCTAAGCGTAACTCATTCGTGATCTCCGTATCCAACGCTACTTCTAACTCACCTTTTCCCTCTTCAAAATTAACATCTTTAACATTCAATTCATCTTTTATAATTTGCAGATATTCTTCTTCAATTGAAAATTTAAAATTTGAAATTTGTAATTCCTGCAAGGGTTGGCGGACTTTGATACCTGCATCGCGACGTGCGGCGTGGCCCTTTTCCACAATTTCGCGGACAATCTCCATCGTTTCAAGAACTGCTTCGTCGGTTAGGTAATCGTGGTATTTGGGCCAACTCGTTAAGTGCACCGAATCCAATTTCCCAAAAACATCTGATTTCTCACATTCAACTTCTTGAGGTTCCATAAGAACTTGGTACATCTCCTCAGTAATAAAGGGCATAAAAGGTGCAAGAACCTTGGTTAAACGGATTAAAACACCATACAAAGTTTGGTAGGCACAAGATTTATCATCACCGTCTGGAGCGGTAGGACCGACACGATCACGAACACGCCTAATATACCAAGTAGAAAGATCTTTAACCACAAAATCTTCCAGAACTTGCGCTGCTTTGTGGTTTTTATAGTTTTCTAGGTAATCTTTGGTTTCTTTAAAGACTTCATTAGATTTAGAAATCAACCAACGATCTAAAACATGTAAATCATAAGTATCAAACGTAAATTTGGTTTCATCCTCAGGTAATTTCATCGCCTCATTAGGATTGAACCCGTCGAGACGCGCATAGGTAACAAAATATTTAAAAGAATTCCAAAGAATGAAAAGAAACCGCCGTTTAACTTCCCTTGCCGGGCCATAACCAAAGTTCAAGTTATGAGAAGGGTCTTGTGTCGCATACAACCAACGCATCGGGTCCACACCCATCTTTTCCGCTGCATCATCAAACCAAATTGCGTTCCCCTTGGATTTATGCATTTCCTCCCCGTGCTCGTCTTTTACCAAACCGTGACCAAGCAGGGTTTTAAAAGGTGCTTTCTTTTCAAGAACTGTACTCATTGCCAAAAGCGAATAAAACCAGTTTTTAAACTGCCCGGGGAAGCATTCCAAAACCAAATCGGCCGGGAACCACTTTTCCCAATAACCGCGGTCTTCAAAATACTTTAAAGTAGAGTAAGCAACAATACCTGCATCCAACCACGGGTTACCCACATCTTTAATCCGGCTCACGGAGTCGCCGCAAGCTGAACAAGCGATTTTCACATTATCAACATAGGGACGATGCGGGGTATGACCCTCAAACTCTTCCCAACCCGAAACAGCTCGTTCCTTTAGTTCCTCTTTCGAACCAATAACTTCAAAATGTCCACATTTATCACATACCCAAATAGGCAAACAAAGGCCCCAGTAGCGCTTCTTAGAAATTAGCCAGTCGTGCATATTGTTTAACCAATCCAGCTCACGTTTATAACCAAATTCTGGAATCCACTCTATATCTTTAATCACATCTTTTAGCTCACTGCGGTAATCCCGCGCACTGTCTTTACGCTCGTCGTCCATTGCAATGTACCACTCATTTACCACCCGCCAAACAAGTTCGCTTTTACAACGCCAGCAGGTTGGGTAACGGTGGGTGTAGGGGACAATTTTGTGGAAAAACGGGAGAGATGCATCAACCTTTTCTGAAGTAGCGCCCTTTAGGGCACGCTTCTGATCGGAGCGCGAACTAAAGTTCGCTATTTCTTTGCCAATCAAATCATCCAAAATCAATTCCGGTTTATCCTTTGCATTCTTGCCCGTTAATTCCCCAAATCCTTCCAAATAATTGGCGGATTCATCGATCACCGACAGGGCGGGAATATCTTTTACTTGACCTAACTCGAAGTCTTCGCTGCCGCAGCCGGGCGCAATATGCACCAGCCCCGTACCCTGAGATGGGTCAACTGTTAGAATCATTGGATCTGCTTCTACAACTTTATACTTATTCGAACCTTCAACCTCTTTTGCTGCCGGTAAATAGCTGTAAGGGGCAAGATAAGATAACCCGACAAGATCCTTACCCTTAATAACCGCAACCTTCTCCCCTTCTTTAACCACGTCCAGAGCGTTAAGAGTTTGAACATTATCACTCTCCGAGTCTAACGTAGCGGCGGGACATGCCCCGCAGCTACATTCAGCAGAAGGATCGGCAAAGATAATATATTCACTGGAACCGTTCCCTTCCGGCCCTTCAGACCGAGATTCTATCGCTGCGTCCTTCGGCCCGCCTGCCGGCGAGGCAGGACTTGCTCCAGAATGACGGGAACTATTACCGTTTTCCTTTGGTAGTTTCCAAAGCCAGTAATCAAGGTCGGGATCGACGGCAACCGCCATGTTACCGGGGATGGTCCAAGGAGTGGTAGTCCAAACGAGGAGTGAGACAGTCGGACAGCCTGTCAGCTTGTCAATTAGAGAACCTTTTATATTCTCACGGGTAGGAGTAGCGGACTTTAGTCCGCGCTCTTGTAGGCGCGAGCTAAAGCTCGCTACTGCAAGAGAAGTCAACGGCAGTTTAAAGAAAACGGAATCGTGTGTGAGTTCTTGGTATTCTTCGGTGAGAATTTCGTGTTGAGAAATCGCAGTTCCACAGCGGGGACACCAAGGAACGCTGTCACGCCCCTGGTAAAGATTACCGTCATGCCAAACTTTTTTTAAAAAGTGCCAAATCGAATAATTGTTCTCCTCACTCATTGTGTAATAACTGTTATCCCAATCCATAAAATATCCCAAGCGTTTAGACTGCTCCGTCTGAACATCTGCAAAATGCCTAGTATGCTCTTTGCATTTCTCCACAAAGCGGGCAATGCCGTATTCCTCAATATCTTTTTTATTTTCAAAACCAAGCTTTTTCTCGACCTCTACCTCCACCCAAAGGCCCTGATTGTCAAACCCGTTTTGAAACCGCTCTTTAAGCCCATGCATATTATTAAAACGCTGGTAAAGGTCTTTCAACGTTCGGCCCCAAGCATGGTGAACTCCCATAGGATTATTGGCCGTAATTGGTCCGTCGAGGAAAGAAAACCGCTCCTTCGCATCTTCGTTTTTGCGCAAATATCTTTCCAATATCTTATTTTCCTCCCAAAATTGGAGAATTTTGTGCTCTAGTTCAGAAAAATTAAGTTTTGATTGGACCTTCTTAAACAT
>CAYXRZ010000012.1:0-3636 GCA_964467235.1 uncultured Candidatus Saccharibacteria bacterium | reverse complement strand
ATCAATAAAAAACCCGCCTTGCGGCGGATTTTATTGCGTGCGGATAGTATGGCCGATTACGGCCCTATCCACACGCATTCGTAATAGTAATTGTTGATAATTGCATACCAGTATTCGTATTGTACCAAAGAAGTTTAGCTCGTCAAGTCAACCTTTGTATTCCGGTTCTGGGGCATCCTCGCCTGTCGACTCCTCACTACTTTCCTCTTCTGCCGCTTTTTGTTCCTCTTCCATAATTTCGCCAACAGTTTTTGACTCCAGCTCCTCATCTATTTCCGGAGAAGCGGTTTGTTCTTCTGACTGCTCTGTTTCAACTTCCTCATCTAGTTCCGGCTCTGCCTCTGCCTCTGGTTCCGACCCCGGTTCACGCACTTCTTCTTCGATGGTATCCTGTTCCTCCACATTCTCGTCTGTCAGCTCCAATTCCTCAACAATGTCTTCGGGAGAATTATCCGACTCGCTGAGTTTTTCCAACTGAGCAGTCATACTTTGCGATTCTTGAGCAGCACCTTGCTTTTTCTGCAAAAAAAGCATGACCAGCCAAAGCACAAAAAAAACTCCTGCTAGACTTAATAAAATAAGATAAGTTTCCATTAATGTATCACCTCCTCAATGAGATTCCAAATTCTTCCGAGAATTTGGTCAGTCGAGTTAGTCCCGAGCTTGTCGAGGGACCCCAATGAGACTCCACGCTAAGCGTGGTCTGTCGAACCTGCCTTGTCGGCAGACAAGTTGAGACCTGAGCAAAGTCGAAGGGCAACAAAAGCAACTTGTAACGTACTGTTCACGTCCTGAAATTGCCAAAAATTAAAACGTTTTCTTGTATTCGCACCCTCTCCTCAAACCCACGAGCGCGCATTACCAAAATAACAGTTAATGTAATTGCCAGAAGTGCCAAGAGTATTAAAGAACCATAAACAATATTTTTCTTCATACTGTAAAAATAATAACATACTTGAAACAATTTTCTAGTTCTGCTTAACTACCGTTAGAAAGCTGCCTCCTTCAAACCTGCCCCTGGGCCAGGGCTCTTTGACAAAAAACTAAATAGAAAGGAGATAAAGACAATGAGCAAAGGTTTTTTTCTCGTTATAGAGGGGCCAGACGGGGCTGGGAAAACGACTCAACTGCACCTGCTGGGAAAAAAGCTAGTGGAATTTGGTTATGATATTGTACTGACAAGAGAACCGGGTAGTACCGCCATTGGCGAACAGATCCGCGGTGTTCTGCACAATATTAGCAACCAAGGAATGTCCGCAGAAACAGAATTTCTGCTCTTTTCGGCATCACGGGCACAACACGTTGCGGACGTAATTACACCGGCAATGAAAGCGGGAAAAGTTGTTATTTCTGATCGCTATTGGACTTCCAGCATTGCCTACCAAAGCCATGGTCGCAAACTGTCTTATGCAACGTTGATGTTGATAACAAGATTTGCCTGTAAACAATATACAAAACCAGATCTAGTTATCTACATTGACCTGACCACAGAAGCGCTCGAACGCCGATTAGTTAAACGACAATCAGAAGGAGGGGCATATAATCGATTGGATCAGCTGAAATATGATTTTCGAGAAAGGGTTCGTCGAGGTTACCTAAATATGATTGAGAAGAACCCCTGGATGTGGCACTACGTCAACGGAGATCAATCAATAGACAAGGTACATAATGAGATTATAGAATGTGTGCTCCCAAGAATCAGGAAGCGTTTTGGAGAAAGATAAACCGGCTATTCATACAAAAGTAGTAGGGTAGCCGGTTACCCTTTTTTAAACTTAAGTGGATTATCTTGTTTATACTCAAGATTGTTCTTTACTGCGGTTTCGGCCTTGGCCAGCTCCCTTCCCAAATCCGCTGCATGGGCAAGATCCGAAACTGCTAATTCCCCAATTATTTCACCACAAAGTTTAACAGCTGCCTTGGGAACTTTACCTACGATGGAAAATTCTTGCAATTTCTTTCCTTCTGGAGAGAGGTGAACCGCAATAATTTTCCCGTTTTTTATATTGATCACAAAATTTCCGCGTGGATCCCAAACACATGTTTGCCTGTAATTTTCTTCTACAACACCCGTTGCCAAAGGTAAATCGTTTAGTGAAATCCAGGCAAATTGCGAAAAGACAGTTAACTCCCCTAACTCATAGTTTGTTTCCTCCGCTAGCTGGCACTGCAATTTGCGAAGTGCAAAAAGATTGCGAGGCCAAGCGTTAAAAATATCGTGAGCTCGGAAATAAACAGTTAGAAAGAGATCTTTTCCATAAACTTGCCCCTGAACAAGGTTTAAACACGGTACACTCCAGTCCCCTGCTTTACCAAGCTTTTTTTTAAAAGCGTTTTTACTCGGAGGAAAATTATCAACTGTTGGGTCCCAAAGGACCGCTAGGGCACCTTCTTCACCGCTAAAACGTGCTAACTTCTCTTTCATAATCTCAAGTTGATCAACACCCTGATAATCCTGTAAACGCGCTCCGTAACTGTAGGAATGACCCTTCAACTCTTTTGCAAGAAAATTTTCAATATACTGATCTACATCGCCTCGTTCAAAATTAAAATAGGGGTAGATCTTAGGTTCCCTTGGGTCTTCCTTTTCAATTACCGCCGCGAGGTTATGAATACTTCTTACTTTTTGCCCGCCAATACGTTCTTGTTTCTGCCCAAATTTCAGAATATGCTTTAAAGCTCCCAACCATACCTCTCCAATACACTCACCGCGAACCTTAAACACAGAAGCGTCAGTAGGAAAACTTTCTTCATCCCCGTAAGAAGGTTCCGGGAAAGTTTGCGGTTTCGCTTTTACCGGCTTTTTTTCAAGGCCGCAAATAACTTCCCTAATCTTTTCCCCTTTTAATACCCCGGAAAGATCTATTAATTCCAGCCTCTCACAAAGCTCAGTCAAGGCATCCTTTGGAATCTGGGAATCGACGGTACCTTCCTCGAATTCTCCCGTTTCAAAAAAATGCACCAACGCTTTGTCCGTATCCGTAAGAGAGTTACCGCAAACAACCAGATATTGAATAGATGGCTTTGCCAAAAGGTTCCTAACAATAAAATTAAGTCCGCGGCGGGAATAAAGTTGTCCGGCAACACAAAAATTATGCTTGTCCAGTTGCTCAATCACGTGCTCTTTGGGTGTCCAAAGCGTACAAATGGCAACGGGGGACTCAAGATTGCCGAGATATAATTTTTCTTTAAAATATATTGGCCAGGTCATAAGAATAGTAACTTATCGCAACTTATTGTAACTAATAGTAACTTCTCCAAGACTTTGTGGTACCACAAAGTCTTATCCATTTTTCCACACAATTTCTTCTTTTATTTGCTCCACCGGAATATTAGCAGCTTCAAAAAAACGCATACCGTCGTTGTCAGCGTAATCCGACATATAGAAAATCTTTCCAATTTCTGCTTGTACAAGACTCTTAGCACAAATGTAACAAGGGAAAGTCGTGAGATATATATCGATGCCTTCCAAAGAAATCCCTTGCGCCGCCGCTTTGGCAATTAAATTCACTTCTGCGTGAATGGTACAAACTTTATCAATTGAAACGCCCCCGCTTAAACCTAACTTCTTGCGAATGCACTCTCCCTCCTGACAATACTTCTCCCCGGGAAGTGTTTCGTTAAAAGCCTCCATAA
>CAYXRZ010000011.1:6799-14524 GCA_964467235.1 uncultured Candidatus Saccharibacteria bacterium | reverse complement strand
GCTTTATAAATCGCTTCCCCAATCTTTTGCAGTTCTTTGGAAAGTTCTTCGGATTTGGTTTTTAGTTCCTCAGGGGTGGCGGAGTCGAGCATACCGCGGAGTTCTTCCGCCATTCCTTTTATTTTTTCTTTAGTCGCGTCGTCCACTTCATCCCCTGCTTTTTCCAACGCTTGTTCGGCAGTGTAGGCAATGTTATCTGCATTGTTACGCGCTTCTGCTTTTTCTCTTTTCTTTTTATCTTCTTCAGCATGTGCTTCGGCCTCGCGCTGCATTTCGTTTACTTCGTCCTCGGAAAGACCCGTGGCACCTTTCACTTTAATAGATTGTTCTTTGCCCGTTCCCTTATCCTTCGCGCTTACTTCCACAATACCGTTTGCGTTAATGTCGAATTTTACATCGATTTGCGGCACACCGCGCGGTGCGGGTGGAATACCGTCGAGAATAAATCGTCCAAGCGACTTATTGTCCACAGCCATTTCCCGCTCGCCCTGCAATACATGAATTTCTACGGAAGTTTGGTTATCTGCAGCAGTGGAAAACGTTTTGGAAGCGGATGTTGGGATGGTTGTATTGCGCTCAATCATTGGCGTCATTACCCCGCCTAAAGTTTCAATTCCAAGAGATAATGGGGTAACGTCCAAAAGCACCACGTCTTCTACATCACCCTTAAGCACACCGGCCTGCACAGCTGCACCTACTCCCACAACTTCGTCAGGGTTCACACCTTTGTGCGGCTCTTTACCAAAAAACTCGGTAACATCAGCAATAATCTTGGGCATTCGCGTTTGACCACCAACCAAAATCACTTCGTCAATATCATCCGCAGAAAGATCGGCATCGTCGAGCGCTTTTTGGCAGGGATCAAAAGTTTTCTCAATTAAATCACCTGTAAGTTGCTCGAGTTTAGCGCGGGTTAGTTTAATATCAAGGTGCTTGGGACCGGAATCGGTCATTGTAATGTAAGGCACGTTCACACTCGCCTCTTGCTTTGCGGAAAGCTCAATTTTTGCTTTCTCCGATGCATCCTTGAGTCGCTGCATTGCCTGTGCATCAGTAGAAAGGTCTACACCCTGCTCTTTCTTGAATTCTTCCAAAAGGTGGTTAATCACACGGTCATCAAAATCCTCCCCGCCGAGGAAAGTATCACCGTTGGTGGAAAGAACCTCAAAAACACCCTCGCCAATTTCAAGAATTGAAATATCAAAAGTCCCCCCGCCCAAGTCATAAACCGCAATCTTTTGATTGCCTTTCTCCGCTAAGCCGTATGCAAGGCTGGAAGCAGTGGGCTCGTTTACAATCCGCTTTACCTCAAACCCGGCAATTTGGCCTGCTTCTTTGGTTGCGTTACGTTGCGAGTCGTCAAAATAGGCAGGGACGGTGATTACTGCTTCGGCAATTTCTTCGCCCAGGTAATCTTCTGCGTCGCGCTTCATTTTAGAAAGGATCATTGCCGAAATTTCTTGGGGGGTGTACTCTTTTCCTTCCACTTTAATAACCGCCAACCCATTCTTACCTTCCACAATGTTGTAAGGGACCATATCCATAGCTTTGGTGACCATATCGTCATCAAACCGGCGGCCCATGATTCGCTTCACGGCGTAAACCGTGTTTTTAGGGTTCACCATCATCTGCCGCTTTGCCTGAGCACCGACAATATTTTTAACAGGATCAACCACAGAGGGGGTAAGGCGATCCCCTTCGGCATTAGGAATAACCGTGGGTTGGCCCCCCTCCATTACTGCCATAACTGAATTTGTTGTACCTAGATCGATACCGATAATTTTGGTCATAATGGTTTACCTTGCTACGCACGCTATAAATAACAAAGTGATGAAATCCCAAATAACAAATCACAAGTTCCAAACGTTTGTAATCTTGAAAATTGTAATTTATTTGGAACTTGAAAATTGGAATTTGGTGCTTAATTAACCATTAGGTTAATTTCCTACAATTACTCTTGCAGGACGCAACAATTCACCTTTCATATTATACCCTTTTCTAACCACTTTGTTAACAACCTTCCTTCGCTCCTCTGGAGCTTCGGAAGGCGTGCTTTTTTCCGTTCTTCCCTTTTGCACAGGGGTATCTACAACGTCGACACATTCCATAAAACGTGGATCAAACTCCTCTCCCTCCTGCAATTTTATCTCCTCCAAACCTTCTTCCTCCAAAACCTCTTTCAATTTATTCAAAATCTTTTTATACCCCTCATCCTCACTATTCCTAGCAGCTTCTTCAAGATCGTCCAATACCGGTAAAAGTTTTAAAACAAGTTCGCGGTTAGAAAAGCGCGCCAAGGTTTCTCTTTCCTTAACAACACGCTTTTGAAGATTACGGTAATCAGCCAAAGCCCGCTTCCATTTTTCTTCGTAATCGACATCGACGGGCGTTTGTTCCTTCTCCTCTTTTTCGTTTTGTTGTTCTTCGCTGTTTTTACTCATAACAATAGAAACTTGATATAAATGTCATTTCGACTGATCCCTACTTGTCGGGAGAGTGGAGAAATCTAGCGAGGGTCAGCTTGGCGGGCAGAAGCGTCTTTTCCTTCCAGATGCGTCCACGACCCTCCGGTCGGGACTAGATTCCTCGACTCATCTAGGAAGATTCGCTCGGAATGACAGAAAAAAAAATGAAACTCCAAAAAACTCCTCAATTTGTAACTTGAAATTTGGAATTTATTTGGTATTTGAAATTTTGTCCGCCAGCCGGCGGATTGAAATTTCCGCTTCCGAGCGGTCTACCAATTTCTTCCGAGTTCTTCTAGGAGTCCGCTCATGTAGCGGATACGGGGAAATATTTTACCATATTCCATTCGATTGGGACCAAGTATACCCACTGTTCCCCGTTCTCCGCCAGCCCGAAAGCGGGAAAAGACAACAGCACAGGGCCGCAAACTTTCAAGTTCCAGTTCCGAACCAATCAAAGCATTAACACCTTGATCTGCCACAGCTTTTTCAAAAATCTCTGAAACAAGCTCGGACCGATCTAAAAGGTGTAAAACAGTACGAGTAACATCAATATCAAAAAACTCCGGGTGATCCAAAATATTTACTGCGCCGGCGTGATATAAAGTGTCATTAATCAAAATAAGCGCTAACTGATTGGCAGTGTCCGCTAAAGCTTTTGCTGCCTCACGGAAAAGACTGTCTTTTTTAAACCGCTCCGGCCAAAGCCTTTGCTTTATCGAAACTTCTTCAATAACCGGGAGCTCTTCTTCCTCTAGAAGTTCATTAATATAAAAACGATATCCAGTAGTGGTTGGTTGGCGGCCAGCCGAGGCATGGGGTTTATCTAAAAGACCCTCCTCAATAAGCCGGACCATTTCGTTGCGGACCGTAGCGGGGGAAACATCCAAATCATACCGCTGAACCAAAGTCTTAGAGCCCACAGGTTCAGCCTCCTTTATATACTCTTTAATCACTGCTCCCAAAAGCCTTTGTTGTCGATCAGTGAGATCTGAAATAGACATAAGAATTAATTTTAAATTACCAATTTTTAAATTCTAAATTAAAAAACAAAGAAATTAAAAATTTAAAATTTGTGAATTGGTAATTCGTACCATTAGCATTATTTTAGCCAGAGTGATAGAAAGTGTCAAGGGGAATCCATCAACCGGCGGACAGTAAACAGTATTCGGCTATCAGCCAGAAAGAATAGCTACAGTGTGCGGACGCCCTTTAGCTGGAATCAGATCTCTAAAATCTCACGGAAGGCATCCTTGGGGACGGAAACTGAGCCTATTTGAGCTAACTTTTCTTTGCCTTTCTTCTGCTGTTTGAGGAGTTTATCTTTACGGGTCTGGTCGCCGCCGTAAAGTTTAGCCGTCACGTCCTTGCGCATGGCGGGGATATCTTCTCGCGCAATAATACGGTTTCTAAACGCGGCCTGCAGAGGCACTGCAAACTGTTCCCGCGGCAGGGATTCCTTTAGCTTTTTTAGAATTCGCAAACCAACATCATAAGCACGATCGGCAATCACAACGCGCGAAAAGGGTTCCACCACTTCTTTGTTTACAAGAATTTCCAGCTTCCCGCCGTCCATCTCTCGCCAATCAAGTAATTTCCAATCCAAAGAGGCAAACCCGGAAGAAGCAGACTTCAAAGCATCGTAAAAATTAGAAACAATTTCTGACAGCGGAATCTCGGCAATTATCTTTGTGCGGTGCTCTCCCAAATGCTCTTGATCCTTAAACTCCCCTCTTTTTTCGTCAATAAGCCTCATCACATTACCAATATATTCGTAGGGAGTAATAATCTCCACTTTAGCCCAAGGCTCTAGCAAACGATCGTAGTTATCGGGGAGTTCGGAGGCGTTTCTTATTTTTTTTAAACTATCAGCGGCGAATTCCTCAGAGCTAAGCTTTAAAGATTCTCCAAAGCTTAGCTCTTTCCCTTCGCCGCTTGGCACTAGCGCATATTGAACGGTTGGGGCGGTAACCACCAGATTCAATCCATATTCACGCTCCAGGCGTTCCCGCACAATATCCAAATGCAAAAGCCCGAGCACCCCAATCTCAAACCCCCGCCCTAATGCCAAAGAGGATGTGGGCTGGTATTCCAAAGCGGCGTCGTTCAACTTAAGTTTGCCCAAAGCATCTCGTAATTCTAAAAATCTATCCTTTTCTACCGGAAAAATATTAGCATAAACCACCGGCTTTGGTTCCTTGTAACCGGGGAGGGGTTTCACAATTCCGCCCAATTCCCCAACCTCGGAGGTTAAATCTGCAGAAACCTCCGAGGTTTTTCCTTGGGCGGCAGTCTCTGCATCTCGCGCGCGGCGAACCGCTTTCCGTTTTTCACTTTTCAAGGATTTTTCTTCTCCGGCGGTATGCGGTGCGCGGTTAGCTGTTAGCTGAGTAATTGTGTCTCCAACCCGAACCATATTAATATCCTTGAGCCCCGTGGCAACATACCCCACCTCACCAGTTTGCAGACAACCTGTTTTTTCCATTTCGGGGGTAAAATAACCTAGTTCCACGGGTTGGAATTGAGCGTTGGAACCTATCAGCCTGAGATTCTGCACTCTCCCCGGCCCGGCCAATTCCTCAACCTGAACCTCTCTTACATAACCATCCACAATTCTGGCAATGGCTATTACACCTTTATGTTCGTCGTAAAAGGAATCGAAAACCAACGCACGAAGGGGTGCTCCCGGGTCGCCTGTAGGAGCAGGGATCCTTTCCACCACTGCATCCAAAACTTCCTCCACACCTTTGCCTTCTTTACCAGAAGTAAAGAAAACTTCCTCCTCCGAAAAACCAAAGTGCTCGCACATCTCCCTTGCAGTACCCTCAGGATCCGCATAGTCAATGTCAATTTTATTTACCACGGGAATTATTTTTAGGCCCAAATCTTGTGCTTTATAAACATTAGAAACAGTTTGCGCCTGGATACCTTGTGCGGCGTCTACCAAAAGCAGAGCGCCTTCACATGCCGCTAAAGAACGCGAAACTTCGTAGGAAAAATCTACATGCCCGGGGGTATCGATGAGATTCAAAATCCAGTTACCATTTTCCATTTGCCATTTTGCATTTCTCTCTTCCAATTTGTTATTTGAAATTTGTAATTTGGAATTTGCTAACGGCTGGTAGCGCATGCGTACAGCCGTTAGCTTTATTGTAATACCCTTTTCCCGCTCAAGATCCATCTCATCTAAAACCTGACCGCGCATTTTTCGCTTTTCAATGGTTCCCGTTTCCTCCAACAGCCTATCCGCCAAGGTAGATTTACCGTGGTCAATGTGGGCAATAATTGCAAAATTACGAACTCTTTCCTGATTATCAACCGTCATATCTAAGAAATATTATCATAAAGAGGAAGAGGAGGCAGAGTTCTAGGACTTAATCCACCACTTACCCAAACGCGAAAGCAGGTATTCCCAAAGCAGTTTAGCTTCCTTAACATCAAAAATCCAAGCCAACGCTAAATACACAGAAATACCCACAGTACCTACCACCCCTGTGAGTAAGAGCAGGCCGCCCACGCGAGTGGTGTCAAAAATAAGCTTATCCAAAAAGCGCATTGGCAGATAAAGAGCAATACCAGAAATCAGCGTAGCCCAACCAATTTTTGTAATGGGAATCAAAAGTTCCTCTCGGTCAAAAATACCAAGCTCTCTTTCCAAAAGCAGGAAAAGAACCACCGTTTCCAAAGCAGCACTAATAGAAAGCGCCAAAGGAATCGCCCACACTCCGTACCCCAATTCCTGCGTAAAAAACCATGCTAAAAGAATACCCAATCCGGTAAAGCTTAACGTAGCAAAAACAGGCACCTGAGCTTTTTCCAAAGCGTAAAAAGACCTCTTTAAAAGATGTAAAGCAGAGTAAAAGACAACACCCAGAGCAAAAAAGGACACTACATACCCCGTGAGAACAGTTGCCTTCCACGAAAACCGGCGGGCTCCGAAAGCCAAGCGCACTGCCGGAATACGCAAAACTAGCAGAATTATTGCCGCAGGTGAGACGAAAAACAAGGCTTTATGAAGCGATGACAAAAAGATATCTTTAAATTCCCTTATCTTCTCCGGATTTTTATTGCGTGACAGCGAAGGCAACGCCGCCTGCGAAAAGCTTACTCCAAACAGCCCAATCGGCAGTAGTTCCAAATGCCGCGCCAACGTTAAAACGGCAACATTAGAAACACTGTCCAAAGTAGGAACCAACGAAGCTAAACTGACTTGAATAATTAAACTCAGCTTACCTCCGAGCAAAGCAACTGCCCGAGGAATTGTAATTCGCAGTACCCTCTTCAACCCAGGGTGGGAAAGGCTGCCCCAAAAACAGCGGTAACTTAGGCCCAAAGAACGGGAAAGTGGAATCTGGATTATTAAATGCAAAAAAGACCCTAAAACCATTCCCCAAGCCGGACCAAAAATACCTAATTTGGGCGTTAAAACCAAAGTGCCCACCACCACGCCAAGGTTATAAAGGAGAGATGCAACTGCGGGGAGTAAGAAACGTTGGAAAGATTGCAAAACGCTTGTCAAAAAATAGCTTAAGACAAAGAAAAACTGGGCAATAGCCATAATCCTCACCAATCTACTCATTAATTCAACTTCAGGAACAGAAAATCCCGGGGCAACAAGTCGCGATAAAGGCCGCGAAAAAACAAAAATTAACCCGCCCAAAATTAAAAATACCACCAAGGCGAACCTTAAAACTACTTCCCCCATCTCCCATGCATCACAAGAAACCTGCTCCTCATCGCCGCTATCCTTTTCACTTGAACTAAGATAGTCCGTAAAAACAGGAATAAAGGAAGCCGAAAAAACAGCGGAACCTAAAATATAAAAAATAGTGTCCGGGATTTCTACTGCTGCCCAAAAGACACCTAGCTCCCTACTAGCACCAAAGAAGCCGGTAAGCAGGCGGTCCCGCACCAATCCCAGCACTTTAGAAGCAAACACTGTAACCATTATAAAGAAGGCTGCAGAAAGAATCCCCGTTTCACGACGGGAAAGAAGCTTCCTTCCATTTTTTAGAATTTTCCTTATCACAGCAACCATAATGCTAACATCTAGTTGCAACTAAGAGCAAGAAGATGATACTATACCAATAACCAATAACAAATTTTAAATGTTAAATTCCTTTAGGATTGTAAACCTTATCATAAAATCCTAAAGTCAACGTCCCACATTTAAAATTTAAAATTGGTAATTTGAAAATTGTTCTGGAAGGGAGGTCTATATATGGCTCATCTTAAATCAAGCAAAAAAAGAGAACGGCGC
>CAYXRZ010000011.1:0-6699 GCA_964467235.1 uncultured Candidatus Saccharibacteria bacterium | reverse complement strand
GAAGGGAGGTCTATATATGGCTCATCTTAAATCAAGCAAAAAAAGAGAACGGCGCGCAAAAAGGCGCACCGAAATAAACAAAAAGTGGCGCGATAAAATTCAAGCCTTGAAAAGAAGTTTTCGACGCCTAGAAGAAGGTAAAGAAATTAAGGAGTCTCCCGAAGAACTTCTTCTCCGCGCACAGAAAACAGTAGACAAAGCGGCGCAAAAAGGAATTATCCACAAAAACAAAGCGGCTCGCTTAAAATCACAATGGAGCAAAAAAGTGTAAAAATAGCAAATATCAAATTTCAACCGTTTCGTTGTTTGGAACTTAAAATTTGGTGCTTGTGATTTAACCATTTGGAATTTGTCTGTTCTGCCTATGTCTATAAACCTTGCCCCCAAAGAAACATTAGAAGACAGCCCGTTTTGGAAAAAATTCATCTATTGGTCCACAACTATTGGCAGAATTGTAATCATTGGCACCCAAATGATTGTCCTCGGTGCTTTTTTTACCCGGTTCTTCCTCGATCGGCAAATCATTGATCTCTCCGAAGAAATAAAAACCAAACAAACTATTATCCAAACAATGACCCAATTGGAAACTGAATTCAGAACTACGCAAGACCAACTCGCAGCTATCACAGCAATTAAAAAACAACAAAACAACTATGCCAAAACACTTCAAAGCTTTACCCAAAAGATTCCCCAACAAGTCTCCGTACAAAGAATTAATTTAGAAAAAAATGAGTTGAACATAGACGGAAGAGCAGATACTGGAGAAGGATTTGCCCACTTCCTCACTATGCTAGCAACTTCAGAAAATATACAACAAGTGGCTTTAGAAGGCGCACGAATAACAAGCGAGGGTGCCCTAGAATTCGACATCAATATCCAAAATACACCGGGGGCTTACCGCTACGAAATAAGCTCGGAAAAAAGCTAAACATGGCCAGATTTCCTTGGAAATACAAAAGAAAATACTTCCGCCCTAAGCAACGCAAGGCCTACACTATGCTTGGCCTAACGTTAGTGTCACTAATTATTTTCGGTAATTTTGCTGTTCGCCCAGCTGTGGTTACCATCGTTGAACTGCAACGAAAGATAAAAGACCAAAAAGCGGCTGTAGAAAAGCTGGATCAAAAGATAAAAAATCTTTCCAAAGCGCAAACTGAACTTAGAAAAATAAAATCTGACCTGCCTCTTATTGAGAAGGCCCTTCCCGAAAATGAAGATTCTTCTCAGCTCCTTGAAGATCTTTACCTGCAAGCTGAAAGAAACAATTTGCGGATGGAATATCTTAGATTTCGCAGTGAAACATCCACTGGGATACGAGCCCCCAACAATATAATAAAAATAAAAAAAGCCCCTTTTAACGGGGAGTTGGGCGGGAACTTCGTATCTTTCCTTGATTTTCTAAGACAAAACCAAAGTTCCCTGCGGCAACTTAATATTAACAGTTTGGCTATTAAATCGGGAAGTGGGGGGTCCCAAGAATCATATAACATTGACGCGGAAGCGTTCTTTTATACCAATGAATAAAGACTGGATAGTTTTGCTTATAATCAGCCTAATAACATCTCTTGCTTGGATTGGATTTGAGGTATACCGCGCCGCAACTCAACCCACAATACCAGAAATACAGGAAGAATACATAAAATCTCTTGACCCCACCCTAGATCAAACTGCGCTTGAAATTATACGCGCTACACAGGAAGAGCAATAACAAAAGGTAGGGCTACTCCTCTACCTTTCGAATATCTTTTAACTTAAGTTCCAATGTGCGGTTGCCATTCCACTTATTTTCGAGCAAACTGTAAGTAACCGCCACTTTATCGCCCAGACGCAAGGAACTGGTCAACTCACCCATCCCGAAACCGATAGCAGAAAGATGGGATTTTCGCAGATTTTGGACAGGATTTTCGCCGATATTAAGAGGGGTTAACTTTAATTTGAGATGACTGTTGGTGCGGCCAACTGTGGCTATATCAACCACACCTGCATGTGAACAAAACAGCGGACAGGCGTTTGCTTCACCAAAAGGTTTAAATTTTTCTACAACTTCCCACAAATCCCAATCAACACTTTCCAATGGTATGCTGAAATCAATATACAAAGTTGGCTTAAGTTCTTTTTCTGCCAATAACTCCTCTGCCCTCGCAAGTAGGGACTCCCTGAACTCACTAATCCTTTCAGTGCGGATTGTAAACCCAGCTGCCATGGGGTGTCCGCCCACACCTTCCAATATATCTTCCAACTCCCGCAAGACTTCAACAATATTGAACCCCGAAACAGAGCGGGCGGAACCCTTGGAAAACTCAGAACCCTCAGAAATAGCAACTGTCGGCAGATAATACTCACGAGTGAGTTTACCTGCAATTAGTCCAATTATACCTTCGTGAAATTCGCTGTTACTAACGACCAGAAACTTGTGTTCTTCGTACATTTTATGAGCGGTTTCTTGAGCCAGTTCAACCATATATTTTGTTTTATTCTGCCTTTCCCTGTTCAAGCTATCTAGCTTCTTAGCTAACTTTTGCGCTCTTTTGGGGTTCTCAGTGCACAACAACCGCACAGCATCAATTGCACTAGATAACCTACCGGCAGCATTAATACGCGGTGCAAGCACCCAACCCAATTCATAAGTTTGCACATTACCTTGTTCTACCCCAGCCACTTTCATTAACTTTTGCATACCTAAACTAGGACGCTCATTTAAAACTTCCAGCCCGTACTTTACAAAAGAACGGTTAGGTCCTAAAAGCGGCATGACATCAGCCGCCGTCGCCAACGCCGCCAATCCAAGTAAATTGTTAATAAATTCTAACCCCCTGTCACTCTGGAGCGATCCCGCGGGGCGATGCGATAGAGTCTCCTCTGCCACCGATATTCCTGCTGCTTCGGCGGGTCGCCCCGCTGAGCGTGGTCGCCGAAAAGGCCGACTATCGTCGCTGGGATCCTCCAGAATAACAGGACCGGTGTCAGATTCCCCTTTGGAACTTGGTCCGCCAGCTGGCGGATTGGATTTGGGATTTGCGAGCTTCCTAGCGAGTACATATGCTATCCCCGCCCCGCAAATCTTGTCCGTCCAGACAACACCCTCTGCATCTTCCAAACCTTTATTACCGTCTTTTTTCTGATGGTGATCCGTCACCAACACATCCCAACCCATATCACGTGCAATCTTTATTTCCTTCGCCGCTGTAATACCACAATCCACAGTGATCAGCAAACAGCTAGACAGCGAGTCAGCTTGACAGTCGGCAAGCTCTGATGAATCGCAGAACCCTTTATCCTCCAAAAGCTCCGCAACCGCTCCCAAAGATTCCTCCGACATTCCATAACCTTGATTAAAGCGGTCGGGAATAAACGGTAAACATTTTTTGTAGCCTACCCCACGATAAATTGCCTGCCAAAGAATTGCTGTTGCGCAAACTCCATCGGCATCAAAGTCACCGTGGATAATAATCGGGCGTTCCTCTCTAATTGCCGAAAAAATGACAGAAGCAGCATTTTCCAAAACCTCATCGGTAAGCCCAAATGTTTCGGGAGGTAATTCAGAGGGATGCCGGGGATTTAAAAATTCTTCTTTTTCCTCCCCTTCTAAACCGTGGGAATCAAGGAGGCGTTCTTCTACTTTCTCCGAAAATTTTTCTTCTCCTAGATTCTCAAATTCTTCTGCGGTAATTTTGTTTTTAACTTTCCATATCTTTTCGCGCACATGGTAATTTTATCACACTCAAAGACCAAGCCGGCGCAGGAAAACCTCCGGGTTTGGACCTGCCTTACCGGCAGGCAGATCTGCAAAAACCCCAGAGGTTGGGGACTGCGGTGGCTGAATTCTAACAAGCTTCATTGAATTGAAAGTATCTTATAATTATGATATAATCTTTTGCATCTTTCTGGGATAAACGCTGTTTCTATGAATAGGAGGAGTAAAGGTGGTTGCTCGAGAAAAGTTCTGGCTAATACTCATTGCAGGGGTATTCATAGGTGGGATTCTTATACTCGCTCGGGGACACGACGCCCCGGTAGGACTAAGGCCCGGTGCACCTGTTGTGTGCACACAAACTACGTTAGCTGTTCAAGACCCGGGCCATCAATTCTTCGAGCCTCTGGCAGTGCCAGTGGAAATAGAAAAACATTTATGGATTGCTGAAAGTGACCATTGGAGAGAACGCACAAACTTCATCCCACCTGACTATTACGTTCTGGTCAGGAACGAAGCAGACACTGTCCTCGGTTATGTTCTGGAAGATTATCTGGTCCCAACTGACCAGGGATAATCATCAACACGGCTTTGGCTGCTCAACCGAATTCCGCCCGCGCGGATTCAAAGATCGCAAGAGCAGCCAAAGTCGTCTCACCTCTAACCTCAATTTTCTTATCAGCGAGAATTAGCTAAGATCGGCGCAAATCTGTAAACCGCTTCCAAGCGGTTAAGAGAGGAGCAGCAATGAAAGTGGAAGAGTAAGTTCCCAAAATAGTGCCAACAAGCAGGGCAACGGAGAACCAATGAACGGTTTGACCACCAAGAAGCACCAAACAAAGAAGCATAAAAATAATTGTGAAGGAGTCATTAAGAGCCCTAACAACCGTTGCATTAAGTGCCCTGTTGACAATACTTGTAAACTCCGCAGCTGCAACAGAACTGCCGTAACTTTTTGCTTCTTCCCGCACTGAGTTAAACACTACCACCGTATCGTGAACAGATAGTGATAACGTGGTCAACACAGCAGTAACAAACAAAGTATCTACTTCCACTCCCCAAAAACGCCCTAAAACTGCAAAAAAACCCAAAAGAATTATCGTATCGTGAAGCATTGCCAAAACAGCACAAGTCCCGTACATAAAATCCTTAAATTGCCAAGCTGCATAAAACATAATAAACCCAACCGCCAGCGCCACAGCAATTAAAGTTTTAGTAAGAAGTTCCCGCCCTAAAGTAGGGCCGACAGTTTCAAACCGCACAACGTCAACACCCCCAAATCCCTCCTCCAAAGCAGCAACAATCGCATTCTTTTCTTCCTCCCCAATAGGCTTCAACCGCAGGATATAATTTTCACCAGAAGACTGGATAGATACAAGTTTATTACTAGAGTCCCTCAAATCTTTTTTGGAAATTGGTCCGCCGGCCGGCGGATTGGGATTGGAAAATTCCTCGAATTTTAATTCGAGGATGCTTCCTCCCGTAAAATCAATACTGGGCCTAAGACCCCAAAAGAACAAAGCACCAATGCTTACTGCCAAAAAAAATCCAGAAACTACAAAATATATTTGTTTGTATTTCAAAAATTTAATCATGCTAAAAATTCTGTAATGAAAGCTACTAGGCACTTACTTATAAAATACACGAACAAGCGATCTAGTAACAAACACACCAGTAAACAAACCCACTCCTACACCGAGGGCCAAAGTCAAAGCAAACCCACGAACCATGCCTGCAGTATTAAGAAAACCCCATCCAAAGGGGTTAAAGAGCAAAAAGCAAATAATAAGCGTGCAAACATTTGCGTCCTTAATTGCATCCAAAGCCGTAACAAAAGCCTTTTCCACCGCCACACTCCTTGGCGTGCCTTTTCTAAGTTCACGACGAATCCGCTCAAAAGTTATAATCTCGGAATCAACGGCCATTCCAACAGATAAAATAAATCCCGTTATCCCTGCCATAGTTAGTGTTATGGGAAATAATTTAAAAATTGCTAAAGTTATCAAGCCATATTCCACTAATGCCAAATTAGCAAGAACCCCCAACTTTCCGTAATACAACACCATAAAAAGGCCCACCATAAAAAGTCCAACTACTCCCGCAATAATGCTCTTCTGTACGGATGCCTGCCCCAAAGTTGCTTCCACATTCTTTTGCTCCACTATTTTTAAAGGGACGGGGAGAGCGCCCGCATTGAGCTGTATAGAAAGTTTCTGCGCTTGTTCCAAAGTAAATTGCCCGCTGATTACCGCCTTACCCTCGCTAATCTTTTCTTGTACCCGCGGAGCGCTTATTGGTTGGTCATCTAGAAAAATTGCCAATGGTTTACCTGTTAACTCTCCTGTCAACTGCTCAAATTTCTTTGCACCTTCCTCATCAAACTCTATTGCTACCTGAGGTTCACCACTTTGTTGATTAAACGTAACTTCCGAATTTCTAAGGTTACCACCGGTAAGCTCTGTCTTTTCAAACCCAACCAGCTGCTCGGCCTCAGCCCCCTTTTCTACCTCGGAGTTTTCCCCGGAATTTCCTGTATAAACGGGTCTCCGGAAATCCAACTGCGCAGTCTCCCCAATAAGATTTAAGGCATGCTTTGTGTCCGTAATTCCGGGCAATTCGACAATTATTCGCCAAGAATCGCCGCTCCGGGAAGTTTGAATATTGGGCTCCGTTACTCCAAAAAGGTTAACCCGTCTTTCCACAACTTCTTTTGCCGACTTCAAAGCACTCTCGCGGCGCTCAGGGGAAATTTCCTTCATATGCGCTTCCAAAACCACATGAGTACCCCCTTGAATATCCAATCCTTTACTAATTGTCAAATCGCTGGAAAAACCAAAAATAGAAATAGGCCCGCCAATAACAGTCTCAAACTTTAAAGGACCTCTATCTACCTGGATAGAGATACGAGGGAGGACTAAGCGTAGGCAAAGGACAGTTAAAAAAACTATTCCCCACAGGGTCCACTTTGTAGCTTCCTTCACTTTTCATTCTCCTTTCCTTCGTGACCA
>CAYXRZ010000010.1:0-14925 GCA_964467235.1 uncultured Candidatus Saccharibacteria bacterium | reverse complement strand
GATTCGCACGGGTGGATAATGTAGGGGTAAAAGAAGGAGAACACAAAAACTACTCGGATTTCAAAGTGCAAAGATAACATCCCCAAAAACTCCCCACAAACCCTTGCCCCTTTGTTAAGACACCGCTCTTATAGTACAATATCCCCAATGGCAGCTAACATTAAAAAACCAACAAAACAATTATTAAAATTCAAAATAAAAACTGTTGAGGAAGAGCGCGAAACTATCCAACAAGCAAAAGAAAAAGAAGACTGGTATAAGAAAAACGACTACCCAATCACACTTCCCAAAAAAGACTTAGAATCTGAATATATTAAGGAAAAATACCTTTCCGAAGCCAAAAGATTAGAGAAGTTATGGAGCAGGCAAGACGATAAATTTGTACAGGTTCTGACAGACTTTTTGAACAAGGACATGGAACAGCCAATTGTTGTTCACGTTGGTAAATACGGCGTTGCCGGAAGGTACACCTTACCAAACCACGTTTACATTAACACCCAGCTTTTTGATAATCATATAGAAATAATAAAACACGAAATTGTGCATCTACTGTTAGAGCCTTTTGTACAAAAGTACGGAATTGATCATGAAGAAAAGGAAAATCTGGTCGATACAATTCAAGAAATAGTTGAAAACACCCCAACATATAGAGGCTACCTCTATATATCCCCGTCAAACCAACGATGTTAAGTCCTTAGGACTTAAAATTGCTGTTATCTTCAAAATCGAGCGGATTGTTTAATCCCCCGGAGCCCTTTTCCTCTTTGTTTAACTAGCGGTCTTGTAGTAGAATGGAATAGAGCTTCTCTCTATTTATGAACGGACAAAAACATAACGAAATAGTTAATTTCATTTGGGGTATCGCGGATGATGTTTTACGCGATGTTTTTGTACGCGGTAAATATCGAGACATTATTCTCCCCTTCACAGTAATTCGCCGTATTGACGCACTTCTTGAACCAACCAAAGAAGAGACTCTTTCCGAATACAAATTCATGAAACAAAGTGGAATAGATAATTATGAAGCCTTGGAGAATGTAACCGGTTACCCTTTTTACAATATATCCCCCTACACAATGCGAGAGCTTCTTAACGACCCCGATAATGTTGATTCCAATCTAGAAGTCTATTTGGATGGCTTCGACCCCGCCGTCCAGGAAATTATTTCTAAATTCAAAATTAGAAACCAGCTTCAAACTCTCAAAGAAGCCAATATCACTTATTCTCTTATTGAAAAGTTTACTTCTAGAAAGATAAACCTAAGTCCCGAACCAGTTAAAGGAGCAAATGGAGAACTTCTGCCGGGACTTACAAACTTGGGCATGGGCTATGTGTTTGAAGAATTGGTACGAAAGTTTAATGAGGAAAATAACGAAGAGGCGGGAGAACACTTTACACCGCGGGATATTATCAGTTTGATGACAAAAGTTGTTTTTACTCCTATAGAAGAAAAGCTTCAAGAAGGTGCCACATATTTAGTCTACGACCCCGCTTGCGGTACGGGAGGGATGTTAACCGAGTCACAAAAATACATTCAAAAAGCGCTTGATGACGAAATTACAACCTACCTGTTTGGCCAAGAAGTAAACCCAGAGACCTATGCAATTTGTACTGCCGATATGCTTATCAAGGGTGACAACCCCGAAAATATTTATTACGGATCAACACTTTCTAACGACGGCTTCCCGGCACAAAAATTTGACTTCATGCTTACTAATCCTCCCTACGGCAAAAGTTGGAAAAACGATAAAAAAGAAATTGTTGGTAAAGGCGGGAGGGTAAAAGATCACCGCTTTGTCCACGGCATTCCACGGGTCAGCGACGGCCAATTACTCTTCCTCTCCAACATGGTTTCCAAAATGAAGCATGATACCGACCTAGGCAGTCGTATTGCCTCAGTCCACAACGGTTCTGCTCTTTTTACTGGTAATGCAGGCCAGGGAGAAAGCGAAGTCCGCAAGTGGATTATTGAAAATGATTATCTGGAAACAATTATTGCTTTGCCGGAGAGGATGTTTTACAACACAGGCATTGCCACTTATATATTTATTGTTACTAACCGCAAGCCGGAACACCGAGAGGGAAAAATACAGCTTATCGACGCAACGGAACTGTATTCGGAAATGCGTAAAAACTTGGGAGATAAATCAAGAGAATTGGAAGAAAAACACATCAATAAAATTTATCAAATCTACAAAAATTTTGAAGAGACAGAAACCTCAAAAATATTTGACAACAAAGACTTTGGCTATCAACAAATCACCGTAGAAAGACCTTTGCGGCTTAAAGCGGAGATGACGGAAGAACGAATTGAAAAAATCCGTTTTGATGTTACATACATAGAAGAAGTTATGGAATGGATGTATGAAAAATTTGGGGAGGCTGTGTATGAAAACCCCAGAGACTTTAAAAAACAGGTAGAAAAATATATGGAAACCAACGATATTGACATTTCCACCCGTTACACAAAAAAGCTTTTCGACAAAAAAATATGGCAAGAACAGAAAGAATTAATGGAACTTGCTTACAAGATCAAGAAGGTAATTGGCGAAAAGGAATATAACGACTTCAATAAGTTTAGAATTGATGTAAAAAACGCTTTAGATGAATTAAATATAAGCACTCGCAAAAGTGAACGGACAGGTATTTATGACGCGGTAAGTTGGAAGGACGAAAACGCCAAACCGGTGGTCAAGAAAAAGAAGAAAGACGGCACTATTGAATACGAACCGGATACAGACCTCCGCGATACGGAAAACGTGCCTTTAAAAGAAAATATCGAAGAATATTTTAAGCGAGAGGTTTTGCCTTACGTCCCTGATGCTTGGATTGACTACTCCAAAACCAAAACCGGATACGAAATAAACTTCAACCGCTATTTTTACCAATACAAACCACTAAGAGATTTAGATGAAATAAAAGCAGACATTGTGCAAATAGAAAAAGATACCGACGGTCTATTAGAGAAAATCTTGGAGGATTAAATCAAAATTTATGAAAAATATAAACAAAGATCAAGAATTGCCATTGAAAAAAATAGACAATGATAAGGCACATAAATATGGTGAGATATGCCTTGTAAAGAATGATCTTGCGCAAGTTAAGCAATGTTGTGTTCAACTTTTAGAAAGATTAGACAAAAATTCAGGGGAAATTACTATCGTTGACATATCTCTATGGGATAATGCTTTAGTGACATTTTTTCGTTGTTTTAAGCAGGGGCTAAGGAAATACAAATTAAGCAAAGACTTGTTTAAGGATCTACAAGGCGAACCACTAAAGGTTTTTGATTACTTCGAAAACTTAAGAGACAAACATATAGCTCATCCAGTAAATATATTTGAAGAAGTACAGGTGGGCGTGGTTTACAATCCAGAAAATAAAGAAGTAACGGGAACAGGTCATCTTTTAACATCGCGTATTCTTGAAGAAAAGAAACAAGTGCAAAATCTTTTGGAATTTGTAAATATTGCTTTGAAAAAAGTTAATACAGAATTAAAAGAGGAAGATAAAGAATTATTAAATTGGGCTAAAGACCAAGATCCAAAAGAAATTGAGGCTTGGGAAACTGCTAGATATGTAGTACCAGAACCGTTAAAAGCTGCAAAAAAGAATAGGAAGCAAAGAAAAGACTAAAATGAATAAACTAAAACCTTATCCAAAATACAAAGAAAGCGGAGTTGAATGCCTGCCTGCCGGCAAGGCAGGGCTGGGAAAAATTCCGGAGGGGTGGAAAATTTTACCGATAAAAGCATTAGGCACGTTTGAAGCTAGTGGCATTGATAAAAAAAGCAAAAGAGGAGAACCTGAAGTAAAGATGGTTAATTATACTGATGTATACGGAAACAAGGCGAGAGAATTGTGGAACGACAATAAATATATGCAAGTAACAACTTCGAAAGAAAAAGCAAAGAAGTATCTTTTGAACAAAGGTGATATCTTATTCACTCCAAGCTCTGAAACAATTGACGAAATAGGTGAATCATCTGTTGTCATGGAAAATTTGGAAAATACAGTTTTTAGTTACCATCTAATAAGGTTAACTGTAAAAAAGAATATCAATTTAAATTTCAAAAAATATCTATTTAAAAATAATTTTGTATTAAGTCAGTTTTCTTCAAGAGCCCGGGGCACTACAAGAAAAACCTTGAATAGAAAAGATTTCAAGAATGCGCTCGTTCTTTTACCGCCACTAGATATACAACAACAAATTGGTTCTTACCTAGATAGAAAAACCACCCAAATTGAAAAATACATTAAAAAACTAAAAAAGCAAATAAAACTGCTTAAAGAATACCGGCAAAAGGTGATTAGCCAAGCGGTTACCTGTGGATTCGACGAAAACGGCAACCTCCGCCAAAAACCCCAATCCCTCCCAGCAGAGGGTTGGAAGGATAGTGGCATTGAATGGCTAGGTAACATACCAAAGAAATGGCGTTTGCAAAAAAATAGATCTATTTTCCAAGAATTAAACAATAAAGTTGGGAAAAGTTCAGATAATTTTACCCTACTTTCTTTAACACTAAACGGTGTAATAGCAAGAGATATGGAAAACCCCCAAGGAAAATTTCCAGCAACGTTTGATTCGTACAAAATCGTAAAGCCAAAAAATCTTATCTTCTGTCTTTTTGATATCGAAGAAACACCAAGAACAGTCGGTATAACAACATTGCATGGTATGATTACAGGAGCTTATACTGTGTTTAAGTGTACTAAGTTAGTAAACCCTAAATATATTTATTATTATTACCTTTCACTTGATTTCAACAAACGGCTTGGATCTTTGTATTCCGGGTTAAGAAAGACCATTAGCACAAGTAGATTCTTAAATATTGCCTCGCCAGTCCCACCATTACAACAGCAGCAAAAAATTGTGAAATACCTAGACAGAAAAAGTTCAAGAATCGATAAACAAATAGAAAAGGTTCAAGAACAAATTGATCTAATGCAAGAATACAAACAATCTTTAATTTCTAAAGTTGTTACTGGAAAAGTAACTGTAAAAGGGTTTGTAACGTAAGTTCAAAACGATTTTTATGATACTGAAGATAGTCAAAATAAAAAACATTGGAAAATTTGAGGATTGTAATGCCTCACCAGAATTTCGGAGAAAAACTTTAATCTTTGCGGATAATGCAAGAGGGAAAACTACCTTTTCAGAGATTATTCGTTCACTAGCAGAACAGAAACCAGAGATAATCAACAGGCGAAAATCTGTAAATTCAACTGGATACCCACAGGTAGAATTATGTACCAAGAATAATGTAGTAGCCTTTCAGAATGGAAAATGGCAGGCAAAATACACTGAAGGCGATATATATGTATTCAATTCAAAGTTTGTTGAAGAAAATGTGATTTCCGGATTCCAAATAAAAAAAGGACATGGAGTCAGCTTGTATGATTTTGCTTGCGGGCCTAACGCCTTATCTCTTTCAGATAAAATCATAGAGAATAAAAAAGATACTGATAGTATTAGAGAAAGTGATTTAATACCAGCAAAAGATTTTTTAGAAAATAAAATAGAACCTCATTTTAATATTGAGGACTATATTGATTTAGATTTTGATGTTGACTCTGTGGAAAAGGAATTGAGGAAAGAACAGTCGCTATTTAAGAGGGCAATGAACTCCCAGAAAATTAAAAATGGAGAAGAGTTGCGAGAATTAGCAAGAATAAAGCTAGAATTCGATATCCAAGAAGCACAAAAAGTGTTGGAAAAAACCATATATGATATCCAACCAAAGGCTATAAAATTAGTTAGAGATAAAAAAACTAATCTCAATGACCCTGAAGCAGAGAAATGGCTTGAGTGGGGTCATCAGCATATAAAAGATGAGATTTGCCCATTTTGTAACCAATCTGTTCAGGGATTTGAAATCGTTAAAGCTTATGGGGACTATTTTTCCGGTCTTGTAAAAAAATTAATAAGAGATGTGGATGTTTTAAAAAAAGATATTCAAATTAGTAATAATCAGTTGGTAAAAAATTCTAATTTTTCGCTAATGGAAAGGAATAAAGCATTTTATAAAAATTTATGGAAAGAGTATTTAGAAAATCAACACGATTTTAAAAACATTTCTGATATGAACAACTTAAATAAATATTTAGGGGATTTATTAGATAAGATTACGGATAAACAAGAAAGCATTGTGGATAAAGTAGAATGTTCAGAAATAGTAGAGAAAATTGATAGTTTTATTACCACATATAATAAATGCGTATCAGACTATAATAAAGAAGTTAAAAGCGTTAATGAAGCTATAAAAAGGATTAAAAGAAACGTTCCGGACAAAGAAAAGAAAAAGAGGGTGATAAACAAACTAAACGTTAAACTAATGAGGGAAGAGAAAGAAATTAAGAAAGCCTGTAAAAAATTCAAAGAAGCCACAAATAAAATAGAAACGAATAAAAAAGAACTTAAGGAATTATATATGAAAAGGAATAAGGAAACTCAAAATATTCTGGAACGGTACAGTAAATTGATTAACGGATTGTTGGATGACTTTGGTTCTGAAGTAAAGATAAATAAAGACACTGTAACTGCGACTAATCCTGGTGGCGCTCGACAAACATCTGTTATCTACACTTTAGAACTCCATGGACGTAAGGTAGACCCCCGGAACGTGAGAGACGATGAATTATGGCTTGAGGATGTTTTGAGCGATGGAGATAAAACTGCCTTTGGTTTCTCCTTCTTTTTAAGCCGTGTGCTTCTGTTAAAAGACAAAGAGCTGAAAAAGTCTACTATTGTTATCGACGACCCCATATCAAGCTTTGATGAGCACAGGAGAGACAAAACGTTAGGCTATATAAAAACTTTAACAAATAAATGTAAGCAGGTAATAGTGCTTTCTCATAACCGTTCTTTTCTGAAAAATTTACATGAGCGTATTACCCAAACAAACTCTTCTGAAGTGACATTTGGTAAGATAGTAAATGGCAATATTGCTGACTGGAACGCGAACAAGGACTGGCAAACAAAAGAGTTGAAGTTAATTGGAAAATTGGAAAAATATTTAGAGAAGGGGTGCGGATCTTATGAAGATATTAGAAGAACCATACGCCCTGTAATCGAATACAATTTGAAATTTCGGTTTAAAGATTTAAGGCAATATAGATCCTTGGGTAAGATGCTAGGATTCGTGAGAGATACTGACTTTAACCTTTTTAGTGAAGAGGAATACGAGTTTTTAGATCAAAAGAACGATTTTTCTAGTGAGGAGGGGCATCACTCTGGAGTTAATCTAAACAATAGAACAGAATTAGAAAGAGAAGTAAAGGAGACATTAAAGTATATCAATAATCCTAAAAGTGTGTTAAAACGACCATGAAAAAATTTACTGACACATCAGAAAAAGGCTTACAAAGGCATATTGTTAAAAAGCTGGTTGAAGAGCAGGACTACTTGGAAACTAAACCGGAGGATTTTGATAAGAAATATTGCGTTAACCAGGACCAGCTTTTTGAGTTTATTGAGAATACTCAACCGGACAAGCTTGCTTCTATTGAAAAGAGAGGCAAGCGGGAGTTTTTGGCCCGGTTGAATAAGCGTATTACGGAAAAAGGCTTGGTAGAAATTATGCGCAAAGGGGTTAATTTTTATGATCTTAAAGTTGACTTGTTCTACCCGCAACCGGATTCCGCACTTAACAAAAGAGATAAAGAACGCTACGAGCAAAACATATTCTCCGTAACGCAAGAATTGGTTTATTCCGACAAGCACGAAAATAGGCTGGATTTGGTTATTTTCATTAACGGCTTGCCGGTAATTACTTCCGAGCTTAAAAACCTTCTTACCAAACAAAATGTAACCCACGCTATCCGCCAGTACCAAAATGATCGCAACCCCAAAGACACAATCTTTAACTTTGGCCGTTGTTTGGTTCACTTTGCTGTAGATAACGATCAAGCCTTTATGACCACTAAACTAGTAGGCTCCGGAACACATTTCTTACCTTTTAACAAAGGGCTAAACGCTGGTGAGCCCCATCCGCCCTTTGGCAGGGGTAACCCTGAAAATCCGGATGGATTAAAAGTTTCTTATCTCTGGGAAGAGATTTTGACTAAAGATAGTTTGAGTAACATTATTAGTAAATTTTCACAGTTTGTTACAGAAAAGAACGCGTACACAGGCAAGAAAACTAAAAAATTGATTTTCCCCCGTTACCATCAATTAACAGCGGTTCGCAAGTTGCTGAAAGATACAAAAGAAACCGGAGTAGGGAAGAGGTATTTAATTCAGCACTCCACCGGTTCCGGCAAATCTTTTTCTATTGTCTGGCTTACATACCAACTTGCTAATCTTTTTAATAAGAATGGAGATAAACATTTGTTTGATAGCGTTTTTGTCGTTACGGATAGGAGAAATTTAGACCAAAACATTAAAGAACAGTTAAAAGCCTTTTCTCGTGTTAATGACTTAGTTGCTTTTATTGGGCGTGAGCACGGGAGTAAGTCCGACCAACTTAAAGAAGCTTTGCTGGAACAAAAGAAAATAATTGTGGTTACTGTACAAACTTTCCCCTTTGTTCTGGAAAAAATTGAAAGCATGCCTACTTCTAATTATGCAATTATTATTGACGAGGCGCACAGCAGTCAGAGCGGGACAACTGCGGCCAAGATGAATGCTGTCTTGGGCGGTGATTTGGAAGAAGTCCCACAAGATGAAGAGGGTAATATAAAAACGGAAGATTTTATTAACCATCTTATTAAACAGCGCCGGATGCTGGATAACGCTTCTTATTACGCTTTTACCGCAACACCAAAAAACAAGACTTTAGAAACCTTTGGAACTAAGGGGGATGACGGCCGGTATTATCCCTTTCATCTTTACCCAATGAAACAGGCAATAGAGGAGGATTTTATTCTTGATGTCTTAAGCAGTTACACAACGTACACATCTTATTACAAGCTGGCCAAAAAAATTGAAGGCAATCCGGAATTTGATGTTAAGGAAGCAAATAGAAAATTACGTGTTTTTGTGGAATCGCACCCCAAAACAATTGAAAAGAAAGCAAAAATTATGGTTGACCATTTTCATAACGCTGTAGCGCATCGCATTGACGGGCAGGCTAAGGCAATGGTTGTTACCCGCTCAATCCATTGCGCAATGAAATATAAAGATGCTTGTGACGATTACCTAAAGAAAATTGATTCACCTTACGAAGCAATTGTTGCTTTTTCCGGCACAAAACCGCACTACCAAACCGGAGAAAAGTTAACAGAAATGAAAATGAATAATTTCGAAGACGGTATAAACGATATCCGAGAACAGTTCAAAAAAGATAAATACCGTTTCCTAATTGTGGCTGAAAAGTTCCAAACCGGTTTTGACGAACCATTGCTCCACACAATGTATGTAGATAAAAGATTGGCTGGTTTGCAAGCGGTGCAAACCCTATCCCGTTTGAATAGATCACACAAAAACAAACAAGATACTTTTGTTCTTGATTTTTACAACGAATCAGAAGAAATAAAAGAGGCCTTTAAGCCCTACTATACTGCAACTGTTTTGAGTGAAAGTACGGATCCGAATAGACTAAATGACCTGCAGGTGGAGCTGGACGAAGAGCAAATATATACACCGGAAGATGTAGACCGCTTTTTTGAAACACTTAAAAACGAAGAAGGGCGTGACGTTTTGGACCCACAGCTGGATTCCTTGGTAGCCATATTTGATAATTTGGAAAAAGAAGAGCAAATTGAATTTAAATCCAACGCTAAGTCTTTTGTTCGGCTCTACAGTTATTTATCGCGCCTGCTTGATTTTGAAAAACAATATTGGGAAAAGCTTTATTGGCTACTGAAGCTTTTGGTTACAAAATTACGAATTGAAGAAGATGGGGAAGAAGAAAACATTTTGGAAACCGTGGATATCGACAGCTTCCGTCCCTCTAAAGGCACAAAGTCAAAAATATATCTGGAGGAAGATGAAGGCGAGGTAGAACCTATTATGGTTAAAGAGAGTACTGTTATAGATTACGGAGAAGAAAAAGATACCTTAGAAAATATTTTACGGGAATTTAATAAGCGTTTCGGCAATATTGACTGGAAAGAACCGGACAAGGTTGAAAAGACATTAACAAAGGATATTCCTGAATTAATGCGGCAGGACAAGAAAACAATTAACTCAATTAAGAAGTCGGATCGCCAAAACGCTCAAATTGCCGCCAACGATAAATTAAAAAAGACAATCCTCGGCCTAATGAAATCGCAAACGGAAATTTACAAGAAATTTATGGAAGACGACAATTTCCGCGAAAACTACCAGGATTTCGTTTTTGAACTGTTGTGGGGAGAGGAGAAAGATTAAAAAGCAATAACAACCCTGGGTAATACAATACCTAACAAAAGTAGAAGATGAAAACTGAGAAAAAGCTAAAGAACAAAATTTCAAAAACACAGCAATTTATAGCGGAATCACTACTTCCTAGAAATGATGTAAATCAGGAACTCTTAACCAAGTATCAACACATTTTAGAAAATTTCAAGATGGAAGAACTGAATAAATTTTTAGAAAGCCTAAGAAAGATAAAATACCGACCCACCCCCGAAGGTGCTCCGGTAGACTATACAGAAGGAATTTCCATTGAATTTGAAGGTAGATACAAAGACCTCACAGAATTTCTTACAGAAATTGAAAACCTAGCTAACGACTTATTAAACCAAAAACTCTGATGGAAAAATTGAAATGCCTCCAAAAGCTAGTGTGATAGAATAACTTCAAGATGCGATATGTGTACAAGACCCCAAAATGGCCTCTTTTTATTTTCTTCGCTCTTACTCTCACTATTTCTACGTTTTTTTATTTCCGCCTGAATTCTTTGGAAGAAAAAGTTGCCCGGTTGGAGAATAAACTTGGAGGGGAGGAAAAAATCTCCTGCACTGTGGAGGATACTGCAGAAAAGGTAAAAAAATCGGTGGTGCGGGTGGTCGGGGGATATAGTGAGGGCTCGGGTTTTGTTATTGACTCCGCCGGTCCGCGGGCCTCGCTTGTTGTTACCAACTATCACGTTATCGCCGGCGAACCGAGCCCCAAAGTAATCTTGCAAGACGAAAATTTTGAAACGGCAAAAATTGTCCACGCGGACAAGAACACGGACTTAGCACTCCTTCAAATCAGCAAGAAAGTGCCTTCGCTAAGCTGGGGGGAACCCGAAAATATAACCCCGGCAGAAGAACTCTTGGCAATTGGTTATCCTTTGGGAGGGGATCTCAAAGGCGAGGCCTCGGTGAGCAAAGCATCTTTTTCCGGCCACAGAAAGTCTTCGGAGGGAAACATAAACTACCTGCAAACGGATACAACCTTAAACCGGGGAATGAGTGGGGGACCGCTGGTTGATATTTGCGGTAATGTGGTCGGTATTAACACCTCCGGCGTGAGCGGACTGAGTCTCTCTATTTCTTCCGATTCGTTCAAAGATACTTGGCTGGCAATGGCCGCCAACCCCGAACTCCAGGCAGATATTGAAAAAATAGAATTCAAGCCGCAGGAAAGCCCCCTCGAATGCGTGCGCGCATTTTATAATTACCTCAAAACCCGCCAACTGGAAGAAGCGTACGCTCTAGTTTCCGAACACCGCCTGGACGGTGTATCCTTGCAGGATTTCAAAAACGGGTATTGGAACGTTTTGGATGTAAGCGTACATAAGATAGAGGAAGCCGCGGGGGAGGGGGACAAAATCTTTGTCAAACTAACCTCCAAAGATTTAATGGATGAGGGAGTGGATTACAAATATTTCGAGGGAACTTGGGAAGTGCGCCGGATAGACGGAAACTTGCAGCTTTGGGAATCCAATATCGAGGAAGTAGAAAACCCCGCCTGGGACTGGTTTTATAAATAGTTCAAACCCCCGTAAGAACAGCGCTATATAAAAAAGAAGAGCCCTTTTTCTACACCTCCGAGGTGTAGAACTTTCCGACTTGTTCTCAAAGCATTTCTTAATCTTTCTACACCTCCGGGGTGTAGGATCATACCTGTGTTATATTAAAACCATGGCGGGGGTGTATAAAAACTTCTTTCAGAAAGTTTGGGCTGGGGCGTGGTGGAAGAAAATTATTCTTTTGGCTGGGATTTTCGTTACCCTCACCGCACTACTAGTAGTAATAAACCCTAGAGTAAAAAATGTGCTCGATAAGCCCCCAAACACCGTGCTGGTAAAGCGGGTGATAGACGGCGATACTGTGGAGCTGGAAAACGGGGAAAAGGTCCGCTACATTGGAATGGATGCACCGGAAAAAGGGGATTGCTTCGCAAGCGAGGCAACAGAAAAGAATAGGGAACTGGTGGAAGGCAAAAAAGTAAGGTTGGAAAAAGATGTTTCAGAGCGGGACAGCTTTGGGAGGCTTTTGCGGTACGTTTGGCGTGGCGAAACAATGATCAACGAAAAATTGGTCGTGGAAGGTTATGCCCAAGCAGTAACTTATCCGCCGGATGTAAAATACCAAGAACAGCTCCGAGAAGCAGAAAGAAAGAGCAGGGAAGAGGGCCGCGGCCTCTGGGGCCCCACCTGCACCAAAACCCCCAAATCCCCGTAAGAACAGCGCTCTTAAAAGCACGGCTTTTAAGAACCACTATTACCACAGCAAATATTAAAAATAATTAATCTACAGACCCAGTGGATTTATAATTTTGGAGTATTTATAATTTCGGAGCAGGGGAGAGGAAAAATGGAAAACTCCCCGGCTAGAGAACTAGCGCGAGGAGTTCGCAACTTACACGGTCTAGGGATCGGGTACTCCGTCAAGGTCACTTAAATCTAATCCTTCGATGAAATCCCTAAACGGTCCCGGGGGCATGTATCCAATCTGCTCAGCAAGGTTATCCATGTATTCGTGCGGGTCGAAAGGGCGTTGCTTAATAATGAAATCCACAACTCTGCTTTGATCCTCACCGCGCTGATACATTCTGTCTGCCTCAATCAACACCCTGAAGGAATGGATAACGTCGCTCTTGATCAGCGCGACCATGGCCAAAATTCGCGCCACGGGGTCCAGCATCAATGTAACTTCAACCAATCCGGCTAGAAAGTAAGCGATACCATCCCAATTCTCGAGAATAGCTTGGCGAACACCTGGGAAACCCGACTCGTCAGGATCATCAGGAAGAGCCTCCGTTAGACTTTTGGGTATTTCTACCGTAACAACTACTTCGTCTAAATCTGGTCTCTCCACCACAACACGTCTCATCGTATCCTCCTTCTCCTCTATGCCTCAAACAAGCTCAGCATCTCTAGAACAGGAAAGTCCAGCACTATAATAATATCACGTATTCCACTTAAAAAAGTAGAACCCGAACCAAAGTCTATCAAAGGTCTATCAAGGGTAATACCGTTGCGAGCACTTATTCCTACAACAAATTGCTAAAAACAGTAACCCCCAGCAAAATCTATTTCCACCCTGTTCAACACCTTTTCTACACCTCCGGGGTGTGGAATTTTCAACCCTAACAATAAGGCATTTTCAAGGTCTTCTATACCTCCGAGGTGTAGAACTTCTCGTGATAGAATGGAAAAAATGAGGCAATACTTTTCTACATTCACTTCCGGCATCTCAGCATTCATTAAAAAAGAGCTCTTAGAATCTGTGGATGATGTTAAGATTAAACTCATTTTGGATAGAGCAAAAAAGCAGCAATATACGCACTGAAAGGATAAATTTCAAACAATTACATATACTTTCAATCTAATACTTTTGTATTACTTCTACATACTTCGCTGTTCAGATAACTCACTTTATTCCGGGGTAACAACCGACCCCGAAAGGCGGGTTAAGGAGCACAACTTGGATAACGCTAAAGCCTCAAAATATACCCGAGCCCGGAGGCCGGTGAGGTTGGTTTACACGGAAACACACAAAGATAAAGAAAGTGCCATGAAGCGCGAAGCAGAAGTCAAAAAATGGCCCAAAGCAAAAAAAGAGGCTTTGGTATCAACCTATCAAAGGTAATACCTTTGCGAATAACTATCCCCACAACAAATTCAAAATATTCAATTTACAAATTTTCTACACCTCCGGGGTGTAGAATTACTTCATGGTAAGATAAAGCCTGCATGGATATTGTAAAAGAGGTAAAAAAGCTCGGGCTACCGAAAGGGAGTTACATTGTTTTCGGAAGCGGCGCATTAGCAATGCGCGGGATTCGCGAAACCAAAGATATTGACTTAGTAGTTACAAAAAAAGTTTATAACAATCTAAAAAAGGAAGGTTGGAAAGAAGAAGAACCCCTCGAAGGTCGGCCTGTTGTTACCTCTGGAAATTACGAAGCGGCCCCAGCTTGGAATTTCGGCGATTATAACCCCTCACTAAAAGAACTGCTAGAAACAGCAGACTATATTGACGGTGTCCCGTTTGCCAACCTCCGCGAAGTAATCAAATGGAAAAAAGCGTTCGGAAGAGAAAACGACCTTAAAGATATTAAACTGATAAAAAACTACCTCGAAGCTAAATAGGATATTTAAGAAACCCCGTAAGAACAATACTCTTAAAAGCCGCGCTTTTAAGAACCACTATTCCCACAACAAATTAAAAAATTATGGATTTACAAACCCGTCGGTTTTGTAATTCTTTTGGAGCGCGGAATTAAACGCAAAACAAGAGATGTGATAATATTGAGTCAACTAATGATTGATTCAATAATCGGCAAGTTACTCAAACTTTTTGCGCGCTGGTTTCCTGATCATTATTTTCGTTTCCACGCTAAATACATTAACGAAATTTCCCCCGAAAAAGTCGATGCCGCTCGGATATTATTTGGCACGACTGACCGTATTGCTATATTCCCCCACGACAGCCGAAACGGACGAGGATTCAGTCTTATCCTCGACAACAAGCTGGCTTTGTTTTTTCTTCAATACGGCGATGCTTTTCGTTACGATGGGATGGAAACAGGTAAGTACAAAAAAGGTGATATAACAATTTTCGACC
>CAYXRZ010000009.1:6230-16275 GCA_964467235.1 uncultured Candidatus Saccharibacteria bacterium | reverse complement strand
GAGTAGGCTTTTGAACCTTTTCAATTACATTTGCCATGGAAAAGGTTTTTCCACTGCCTGTTACCCCCAAAAGAACCTGGTGCTCCATACCGTCCTCCACCCCAGCATTTAATTTTTTAATAGCCTGAGGTTGGTCGCCCGTCGGTTCAAAATCAGATTGTAGTTTAAATTCCTGAACGCCCATCAATCAATAATTGTACCATCAATAAACATAAACTTCACCATTCTTATATGGCTTCGACATCGACAGCTAAACCGGAAAAAAATGTCCCTATTTCTAAAAATCCTGTCCTGATAAAGATATACAGTCCTAAGGACTATATATCGTTGATTTAACAGTGTTTTAAATTTTGTTGTGGGAATAGGTCTACAAAGGATTAGGCTTTGGAGCGTTGATTCTATAGGTAATTTTGGGCAAAGAAAAGCCGCGGAGGGACTGTACACAGGGAACCTGTGCAGTGAGTCCGCTTCCGCGGCTTTAAAGAAAGATCTTTGCTGGTTAGAAATATTGGCTAGGCGTAACGCCTACATTTCCCCGGGTTAAAAACCCGCCTCGACAAGAGTTGACCAGACTCTTGCTCCAGCCTCCCGATCGGATTGGGAGCGAGTGCCTTGGTTTTGCGCAGTTGTGTGCGCCCCTCCCCCCTGCGTTTTAGCAGGCTTTAGCCCATGTACCAAAGCTTTGAGTAGGGTTAGAGTTGATTCAAAGCGGCATTTAGACTCCTTTACTCAGGACTGAAAAACCTACTCTACGCGCTGATGAGTGCCGTTGCCCTCAATTCTTCGGGCAGCTGGTTGACGAAGTACCATCGGGTTCTCTTGTCATCGCAAAGAACGAGAACCTTCTGGTTCATTTTCTGGGCCGGGCAGATGATGCGACATGGACGCGGGCCTACCACTTTGCGCTCGATACGGCTTCCGCCGACCATCGCTCTCGCGGCGGCAGAATCAGCAGCACATGATTGAACACACATGAGTTCCTCCTCCCTCTTTCGAGGGGAATGGCGCTTGCGCGCCTACACCCCATTGCTGGGGGAATTACGCTCCGCTCAGGCGGAGGACTATTGATTGTCAATGAACTCCACAATAGTTCGGTATGCAAAATGCAAGGCATTTTTGACCGGTCCTTCCTTCGTATTTAACCGGATCATCGCTTGCCGTGTATTTTGCAACTTAATAAGATCCTCTTTTGTCAATGACTTGGCACCATTAGCAAGCCACTGATGCAGATAATCCGAAGGACTAGCGCCCAACACCTTAGCGAGTGCAATCCCTAGTGCGAGCGCGTCCACTGCTACGGATCCTCGGCTAGAGATTTCAAGCATCTCGTTTTTACTCGGTTCTGAGGAATTGGGAATCTCGATGGGAGCTCCGATAAATTTCCCAAACTCAGTTAGAGCGGGAGTTATAATTTCAAAAATGAAATCCATATCCTCCCGATACAGCTCATTTGCTACACGGCCTAGATAAACCGCAAGAGCTGATTTCAGATGAAACGTCTCATGTGGTAGCACAGCCTGTCTCCTTATTACTAAGAGAAATACACTCCACATCTCTGTGGAGGAGAACGCCTGCTGGGCGGTCCAGCGAGGCGGTGCTACTTTGTCTGCATAAATGCCTCCCTTGTTTTTAAAGTGCAGCGCTGGTTTTGCTGTGTTTTCAACAGCCGCCGAGTTTGTAAGCCGAATAGACCTTTAAACACGCCGTTAAACCAGCGGACTTATATTTGCCCTTGTAGGCAATTCTGAGCGTATTATAACATTATAAGACTGAAAAAGCAAGGTTATGGGGTGACTAGTAAGTCAGTTAGGCAGTCTGTCCACGTAAAACAATCGGAATTGTAACGTGGCAAGCAGTTAGTCAGTTGAAGAAAAAAGATATTGGAGTTTATGGGAAGGGTGGCCGAAGGTCCTCCTAATCTCGAAGAGCGTAGGGTGGTGGAGCTGAGGGGACTTGAACCCCTGACCTCTTGCATGCCATGCAAGCGCTCTAGCCAACTGAGCTACAGCCCCTCAATGAGGAACCAAATTCTTCATAGAATTTGGGTTTCCGAATTGATCCTGAGTAAGTAGTTTTGCGAAACTACGCATCGAAGGATTGTTCCTTGAGATTCCAAATTCCTCTAGGAATTTGGTTAGTCGAATTAGTTTCGAGGTTTCCGAGAAACCAAAAAACCCTGCGCTAATTATATTTTACTGTACCTTTGCTTCTGATTCAACATCGATGCAGTAAAATTGTAGTAGCAAGTTACTGGCTCGCATTTTTTCAAAGTCTCGGAGCGCGAAGTAAACTGCGCTACTACAAAAGAAAAGGTAAAAAGAAACCCCCTCCAGCAGCGAGATACGATCAACCCGCGCACTAGCAAGGGGGTTCTTCGGACGTTACAAATTCTTCGGTAGCTTCTTCTAGGTCAGTTAAACTTGTTTCTTCTCCTTTCCCGTTGCTGCGAAACTTTTCCACGGTTTCGCCGTTTGGTCCTTCGTGCGGGATTTTTACATACTCTCGATTTTTCTTTCTATCCCGCAAAATTTTCTCTAACTTCCACCATGATTCAGAAAATGAGCTGTCGCGCAGATTCTTGAATCTAACCATTAATCCTCCCGCTAACTCAAACCGGCCAAAAGTAAAGAAAAATCTTTACCATGTAAAATATGCAGACAAAACCACCAAACAAAATCCCGAGAACTCCACAAACAAAGTGCAGTTTCCTGTTCCCCAGCCGCACATGCTGGAGAGCTAAGTCACAGTAAATATCCATTACCAAAACACCTATAAAGAGCATAGCCGCGTAGACTAAGGGACTTTCAATCACAGCACACTCCTTTCTTTGAATTACCTTAACCCAAGCGAATTGAAGTTTAACACAGAAAAACTAAAATTAAAAACAGACTTATATTATATATTAACGTACTAGTACGTTAACATTTTAGATAATTTAATCTTTTAAATTTGAAAATACAAGACCTACCTGCGCGTAGGCAAGATATTAGATAGAGGTTATAGAAGGTAAACCTTTCTTACTTTATTCCCGGAAAGAATCGCGGGCGCGTTCGACCAGCCTTTTAGCGTCGTCTTCCAAAGCCTTACCAAATGAAATCCCCAAAGCAAGGGCGATAGTTATAGTCAGACCGTTGGTAAGAGCACCTATTACGGTCTGCCCTACTCCCAAATAATCAAGGATTATAAGGACAAGAATTATCTTGATTACTGGGTTAACCACACGAAGCAGAAAATCAATAATTCGTTGGTCCCAATCTATTCCCTTGATTTTAATTTTCTTAATGAGTCCGGAAATAAGCTTCAGTAAATACTTCCCAACCAGCCAGATTACGGCGGCAACGATTAGCTTAGGAATAAAAGTAATTACCTGGGTTATGAGGGTTTCGTAGGCTTCTGTGAAGGCGTTAACAAATTGACTCAATTTTTTTCACCTCCTTTCGAAGAAAATAATTGCTAGTGATTTTAGTATAGCACAGCAAAGTGCATTTAAAAATACGAAACGGGTACAAGCTCTCTTTTAGACTTCCCAGGGAACCTGGAAAGAGAGAAACCTGCACCCGTTGTTTGGCTCTTGCGGGTCGTGAAGACCAACAGCGAGCAAGAACCTTTTTCAGGAAACAAACACAATCCTTACAGCTTCTACTAAGGTTTTCACAAACCATGCCAGTGTGGCGCCAATCAAGATGATAAGCAAAGGCACAATTAACCACCACCCAAAGATGAGTGTGGCTATAGCTAAGCCCAACTCAACCAAAGCTAGCCCAGCTTTTCTTTTCCTGTAGCAAAGGGGACCCCAAGCATCTACACTTGGAAGGTCCAAAAAGCACATAAAGAGTAAGACACCAACTGTTGCGTAGACACCGGGCTGAATGGGCCCATTTGCAACAGCGTATTGCGGTTGCGGAACCAAGGGAAACATAACCTACCTCCTTTGAAAGTGTTAAGTGCTAATAGCCTGTTTTGTAGCTATTTACACTACAATTGTAGCAAAGATTCAGAACCGATTCAACTTTATAAGATGTTATCCAGTATTATGGAAAGGTTCCGCTTGTTCTGTTATTCTTTACGTATGCAAGCATCTCTACACTTTTTGGACAGCTACTGGTATTGCTATGCCAACTCCACAGCAATGCTACTTCGTTCCATTGGCGAACGAATAGAACCATCACTAATCGAAGTTCTTTCTGGTGTCAGTTTTGGAGCTTTTATCAGTGACAATGGATTACCGTTTTTCAGTGGATATGGAGGTTGTCCAGATAAAGGTATAAGCAAAGCCCTAAATATACTTGGTTTTGAATTAGAAGAACGTGCTTCTGAAACAGGTGTTGAAGCACCTTTCGCATTATTAAAGGAAAAGATTGAAAAATCCCCAGTTATTTTAGGCCCTTTGGATATGTCCTATCTCAGATACAATCCAAAGCGCCCGAAGGAAAGAGGTGTCGACCATTATGTAGTGGCTTACAAAATAGGAGATAAAAAAATATTTCTCAACGACCCTGCAGGTTACGCAAACGTTTTTATCTCATTTGCAGATATGGAAAAAGCTTGGAAAGCCGAGAAAGTCAGCTACAGGAGGGATTATTTTCGTTACTGGACCAACCCTGAACGTCTAGCTTCCCCTTCCGTAGAAAGTATATATAAAGAAGCCATAAAACACTTTAAAGATATTTACGAAAACAATAAAAAAACAGCTGAGGAGAAAGGGGTAAAGTTTGATGAGAGTGCAATTCTAAAACTGGCTAGGCAAGCAAAAAATGGAAAACTTAACAAAACACAAATAGGGCAGCTCACTCACTTCGCTTTACCTTTGGGAGCTAAGAGGGCGTTGGATTACGCAAGTTTCTTCAAAGGCCAGAACGCGTCACTAACAGCATTAAAGATAAGGCAAGCAGAACTTTTCGGTCTCGGACAAACTTATGCTTCTTCTAATAAGTGGGACGAATTGGGAAATATATTGGAAAAGCTAGCAGAAATTGAAAAGAAGATAAAGCAGGAGTTGTTTAAGTAAAACCGATGGAAGTGGTTCAAATACACACCACTTGGGTATTTTTGAAGAGTAAAATATATGGATCTGCCATGCACCACGTGGTTTTTACTGCCCTGCACTACGTTGAGTTCAGGGCACTTCTAGCTCTTACCTTACATCTGGTGGTCGAAGACCACCCGAAGCTCGGAGAGGGTAGGGCCGTAGGAAGTAGCAACCCTTTGCATTCCGCCGGCTGGCGGAGCTTCGAGTTGCATCCTCCCCTGCACTCGTTTCGTCGGACTTAAGGTCCTCCGAAGCCTTGGCGAAGGAGGATGGTGACCCCAAAAGGATTTGATTTGAAGCAGATTATGGTAAAATTGATCCCTGTTTTTATAGAATGGCACCAACTAGAATTTACTTTAACCCTTTAATTAATAAAAGCTGGTGTTGATAACTTAGAACTGGGGCAGATTTTATTATGGCTGACAATCGTTTCTTTGATTGTTTTTCTAAATCTTGGAAGTTTCGAGTAAATAAAGAAACTTATAGAATTATCGCGTTTACACTTCTTTAAACAATCAAGAAGTTGGTAATAACTTTCCTCATCCTTGCTACATATAAATTGCTGTTGTTCCTCTTTTGATTTTATATTTACAGCTTCTTTATAAATAGAATTTTGAATCTGTGCTTGCTTACTGAAACATTCCGTGGTGTCTGAAAAGTCCGTTGCTATAAAAATTTTCCACGTTGCAATTGTTGCAATTACTAATGCTAGAAAAATAACTAATGCTTTTTTGAGATTAAGAGATTTCATATAAAATTAGTTACTTTTGTAAATACTACCCGCATCAGAACTGTCACTAAAATCAAACCTAACCCAAAAAGAATTAATTTAAGCGCTGTTTTATCAGGAATTTTCCATAAAGATATTGATAACCCTGGATACCACTTCTCTCCCCATCTGACAGTAAAAATTTGGTCTACGCCGAAAAAAATAATTAGACCCCCTATCAAAAATAAAATACCAAAAAAATCAAGCATTCTTAAATTTAATCATAGGTAATTACATAGATTTTTGCAAGATCTTGCAGGAAAATTGGTTCAAAGGAAGTCCGCTTCGGGGGATCTAAGAGGGTTGCTCGCGAAGATTGAAACGCTATGCTGCCCTACACCACGTGGGTGCATGGCACTAATAAAATCTAAGTTCAAAGTCTCAATAGACTCTTATGATGGCTTAATACATTAAACACGCCCCGCAACCCAAAGCGCAGAAACGCTTCCTGCGGGGCACCCCGATGTAAAGAACCAACAAACAATTTACTGTCAGTGCTAACCCCGATGGGAGTTGGCCTTGCCAACTCTGTATATCGGGGTGGTGACCCCAACCGGATTTGAACCGGTGTTACCAGGATGAAAACCTGGCGTCCTGGACCAGGCTAGACGATGGGGCCCCGTATAATTCGCTACGCTCACACGGGGTAAACCGCGTATAAAGCGAAGATGCTCACGTGGCAAGCCGCGTATAACTCACTTCTTTCGCGCCACGTATAACTTTCATTAAGCCACAAACAATTTACTCTTTATCCAAATAATGCTTCAATTGTTTTTTTAGAAATGATCTTCCTGCGCCACTTTTTAAAAATTTTTCTCTTGACGTTGCATCCTTTTGGTCTAAATAGGCCTCAAAATAAATTAATTTCCAAGGAATTTTTCTTTTCGTATAGTAAATCAGATTATCGTTGTGCTTTTTTAAGCGTTCAAAAGGATCTTTTGGCGTAAATCCAATATACCATGAATTATCAACGCCACTTTCGAGCAAGTATACATAATACATTATTCTGCTTGTCGCGTGGGTAAACTATACATAATGGTTTGCCACGTGCATCTTCCGAGACGTAATGCGTGGTTTACCACGTGGGCCGTCCGCGGACCTATACGTGGTGGGTCGTACAGGGATCGAACCTGTGACAACCAGCTTAAAAGGCTGGTGCTCTACCGACTGAGCTAACGACCCAGATTATGACTTCATTTTACCATATCTAGGATGTTGTTTCAGCTACTTATGGCTAAAAGGAAGCCCTGGTCCTCCTTAAAACCAGGGCTTTAAATCAGTATCTAGAACATCACTGTAGCATCACTGTTGTTTTCACAGGATCACTAGGACAACAGTATCCTATTAGAAAGCCTTCAGAACTGAGTAAAGGCTTTATAGGTCTGTTGTCATCGGAACGAGGACAGGAAATTGTTTTTCCTTCCCGTGTGAACAGAATGGTATAACTACAGCCATCCGTTGCACATCTATAGCCTAAGATAGAATTCTTAGGAATAGATATCCCATTAATTGTCTCGAGCCTCCTTGCGAAAATGTAGAAAAGGTTGTTTCCCTCGCAAATGGGGCATTCTGGCCGTTCACCTTCTACTGTGCAGGCAACTACACGTCCACAATCGGGACAACTATACCCCATTACACTACCTATTTGAATTCCAACATTATCGCCGGTTTTTTCAACGTTCCCATTAGGGAATACAGGAATACCGAAAGTTGCCTTGCGAGCTTGGAGAACTCTCTCGTGATAAATTGAAAGAGGTTTTTCCCCATTTTGCTTACAAATACCTCGTAAGTCACAGGTTTTGCATACGTCCTTGTCTTCATAATACTCAGCACAAAAAACACAGGACATTTTGGATTTTCTCCTTTTTTGCCTAACCAAGCGCTTTTTTTAATGTAATGCATGAAAACCTGAGACGGCAGTAGTCAAATGAATTTAAGGTGCATTGCTCCTCCTTTTCTTAGAACCTTTTTTGTGGTGAGGATAAGGATAGCTGTTATTTATATTGTTTGTCAAGACTTGCAAAGGAAATAACTTCGGAAAAATTGTGGAATATGATTCTCAGCCCGATATATTTTTGAAGTGTTCTATTTTTGCTCCTTTACTTATTTTAGGAGAAAAAGAAACACCAACTAAATCAATTCTCATGGGAGAAGAGTCTTCCAGTTCGATTTTTACATAAAGTTGTGCTGTTTTTTTGAGGTTATGGAGCTTTTTGGGTGTAACTGATTGCTGGGGCGATTCCCAGCTGCTTTCGCTTCGGTAGCGCACTTCAACAAAAACAAGCGTCTCGCCGTCTTGAGCAACAATATCCACTTCTCCCCTACCCTTGTACTGCCAGTTTTTTGTGATAATTTGGTAACCTTTTGAAGTGAGGTATTGGGCGGCAAGTTTCTCGGCTTCACGGCCGAGTTCGGATTTTTTGGAGGTCATCTTTTATTTATTGCACTAGCGCCCTTCAGGGCGCGCTCTTTTCAGAGGCGCGAGCTGAAGCTCCCTACTATTCAAACTAAAAAGTTTTTCGATTCCCTATTATGAGAGATCCTTCGACACCTCCAGGTCTCGTCACTCAGGATCAAGTCGAATTAACGAAAAACTATGAAGTTTTTCGATTCTCCTTGACTTTCAATGCCCTCTTACCAACCCGGCCGCGGAGATAATATAACTTTGAGCGGCGAGACTTTCCCTTCTTCACAACTTCTAAATCCATGAGCTTGGGAGAAAATAAAGGGAAAATTCTTTCTACTCCGATACCACCAGCACCAATTTTTCGAACCGTAAAGGTTTTGTAGTCTTCTTTGCCCTTTTTAGAAATAACTACACCCGTAAAATCTTGCACGCGGGCTTTATCATCTTCAGTAATCTCCCAACGCACTCTTACCGTATCACCGGGCCTAAAGCTTGGAATATTTTTCTTCTCTTCTTTTTTTTCTTGAACAGTTTCCTGTTCTGTAGTTTCTTCTTCTGCCATTGCACGCACAATTGTAGCTTAATCATTAGTTTTTTGCAATCTTTATATGATGCATATAAACTAGAAGTGTGACGCGTTTTGACAAATATGGGGCTATTTGCTATAATTTGGGCGTTCGTTAAAAACAGCAGTCTTTTCCTTAGCTAGTGAACACTCACTAATTAAAGAAAATACCGGTAAAGTGGCCTAAGTCGCTTCTAGAACGCCGAAAAAAGGAGGGCAACATGAAGCTGACTACGTACACCCCGCACGGTTGGTGCCAGTAAGTTCGATAAACTTGCTGGAGCGGGGGGATCTTTATAGCCTTTTCGGTTTTCCTTTTTCTCTGTCCCAGTGCGAGGCGGCGGAGAAGTCGTAGGAAAATAAGGCACATGGGCTTTAAAAATGATCGGGGTAGGCAAAGCCCGAAGAAGGTCTAAGTCCAACCACGGCCAAATGAAAAGGGGGTAACCCCGGCGGGCGGAAGGCCGTTAAAGGAACTGAGTGAAGCAGGATCGCTTCTAGGTTCCAAAGAAGCCCGCTAAAAACATCCCAAGGACAAAAGAAAGTTCGGAGAGTTCGCAGGGGATCGTCCCATCACTCAATTCGCAGAACGCGAGTGATGGCCGGTCCCCTCTTTTTTTACTCTAAAGCGCTTCTTACTACAAATTTCTTATTGTAAATTTTAAATTTGAAAAACCTTCCAAAATTCTAAACAATTTTGAAATTATAATGTGCAACATATAACATGTTATATGTTGCACGTTGCACATAGTGATTTATAGGTTGAACGAAAATGACGGGAGGTGTTTGGTCGGGTAGTTTCATAAATTGACATTTATGAGACGTTGTGTTATACTGTACGTGTGAGGTTGGAAAGGGATAAGCGCTGTTAAGATAGTTTATATTTTGAAAAATGTAAGGATCTGTGATATACTATAAGTGTTAAAGTAGGAAAGGGAGATGCGGCACAATTTAAAAACATAACTCGAATCTAACCCTAACTAGAAGAGAGAATAATCGGCACTTATCTAAGGCCGAAGTCTATTAAGAAACTATTCTTCTTGTTAGGCTTCGGCCTTTTTGATTGTTTCTTTCCGCCAGATGGCGGTGAGTTTCTGAATAAGCTTAGAAACAATCAATTTCGAGCAAGTCTTGACCGCAGGGTCAAAGACGACGCGAGAAATCAAAACCCTATTGTGATTTCTCACTCCGTTCGAAAAGGGAAAGACAATACCTTGCATTTAGCAACTTGCTGCGCGAAGTACGGGGACACACGTCACCCGGGAGAGAGACGCT
>CAYXRZ010000009.1:2783-6130 GCA_964467235.1 uncultured Candidatus Saccharibacteria bacterium | reverse complement strand
TTTTCGCGTATTTTAGCGTTTTGCTCTTTAACAATTTAATATCTTTAAGCTCATCATCCTTCGACAGGCTCAGGATGGTGGGTTTGAAGATTCCTCCATCGCATAAAACTATGGAGGATAAATTCCTCGAAGGAGGCGAAACGGTTATCAGTTCGTCAGTTAGACAGTTTGTCAGTTGCTGACAGCTGAAGGCTGAACGCTGATAGCTGATCCGTCTTCTTCGAGGGCAAGGTTTCTTCCGCCATTCGGCGGATAATCTCCACCTCTGCGCTTTCCGATGCCACACCGCCCCCACCATAGGGTTGTGATGTGGATAGGAGGTGCGCAGAGCAAATGGAGAGCTCTTTCTCAGAGCGAAGTGTGCTTTAGCAGATGACAGTTAGGGTGTAAGCAATCCCCATCTGCCCGTTCATCTGTGTTTGAAAGCATAATTCATGTGAGAAGAGAAAGCTGACCTTGTTGAAGGTCGAGTTCCGTGCGCGTTAGCCACGGATAGGGTGATCAACCTGAATACAATATAAGGCTTGAAGTTGAAGCGGGCTCAGCCCAAAAACTTTCACCGAGCGGGTGTAAACGCTAGGTCCAGTAGAGGCCGAAAGACCCCGACCAAATGCGTCAGGGCCCGTCCGCATCGCCACGCGGGACGGAGAGAGTCCCGAAAGGGGAGGTAAAAAAAAAATGGCGAATATGTTCGAAATTGCGAACGAGGTCAATCGTGCAAAAGATTTTGAGGCATTGCACGAGGTACTCGCAAAAGTATCGATGGAGGCCAGTTTCGATCTGGCCGACGGTCTCCTTAATACTGTTCTCAAGTGGGACCGTAGGGTTTCCCGGTCCGACATCTTCGCATTAAACTGCGAAGACTACGCGCTGGATCTCGAAGAATTCCTCTGGTCGAGGAGCAACTGCCCGGAGGAAAACCGCAAGCCCGGATTCGTTCCAGTCTACGCCGAGGACGCATTCGCGTCTCTCGACATTACGCATGAAGGGAATTGGCACTCCTTTGACAAGGTGAAGGATGTGGGTTTTGGATACTGGGCACTAGTCCCAGTTGACAAGATCTACGCTGTAGACTACCTGTCTTGCACTGGGAGTCAGGTCCATATTGTTCGGGCCGGTGATAAATTTGTTGTTGTGCATACCAAGCGCGTGGGCAACACAACTCTTGTTCGGCTGGATCGGGCAGGCTATCGTGGTTTCTGCCACACCCGGCAGGTGGCGCTGCAGCACGCCATCGAGAAATTCCTCCGAGAGGAGTACGGCTTTGCCGAACTACGAATGATTCGGAGAAACCAGTGGCCAGAAGATAACTGCGAAGCGGACGTCTCTGAATACGAGGGGGAGGAGGAGATTGAACTCCTTGACGACGAGAAGTACCTCTCGGAAGAGACGCGGCGGCGGTTGGCTGAGCTCTAGCTCGCGAGACCTTGAAGTTAAAAAACCGCAAGGGGGATCCTGCCTCGTCGGCAGGTGCGGTTGAAAGAAATACCCCCATGTTCTCTCAGCATCCGAGAGAAGTCTAAGTCCCGTTCGGGGACAGTTCACATACCTAACCAGGTACTTGAACCAGACTTCTCTCGGAGCTTTCTCGGGTTTTTGATTTGCCCACATGGAAATCAAGAATCAGAAAAAGTTTGGGCAGCCATGCCCTTAGATACAAGGAGGTTAAAATGGCTAAAGGATTCGAAAAGGCCATCGAGCAGTTTGGATGGCCTGACACAGAGGAATTGCGGGTTGCCGCCCGCAAGTCCGCTCGCTCTCGAGTGCTGAGTCACTTAGGCGCGGCATTCTGTGGAGCGGACGCAACAGCTTCTGTGACTTTTTCCAAGGGTCACGAAGTTGCTGAATCTTTGGGCTGGGACGGTAGCGATGTTGCTGACCTTTGCCCAAGGATCTGGGATTTCGAGGAGTGGGTTACTGAACGACTCGCTCCGGAAAATTGGGAATAAATCCTCCTTTTCGTTTTGGAGGTAAGGTAGTCCAACCACCTGGGTTGGCTATACTGCGGGGTAGTTAGAGCCCGGCAGTTGACAGCCTTTTGTAATATCTAGCCGTAGAAAAACCGACTTGACCGAAAGAGTTTTCGGTGACAGTGTCGGTGCTCCCTACGAGAGAGGGTGGAACCTCAAGGAGCAAAACAACAGGTCTTGAGAGCTCTGCAAAGCGTGCAAGCTCTCTTGGGGTATTTTGATGAATCGTCATCAACTTACCTAACACATACCGATGTGTTGCCTTCTCTCTTAGTTCATCAAAATACATTGGTGAATTAAGAAGGAAGGGTTTAAGTTGGGCAGCCATGCCTTTATGAAAAGGAGGTTAAAATGGCGAAAAATCCGTTTGGGCACTCGCAGGAGTGCACTTGCGAGAACTGCCAAAACTGGAAAGACGCCCAGCTTGGGATGGAGCTTCTGGCGATGTTGAAATCCCGGAAGCAAAAGAAGCGGTGCTGGTCCTGCGACCGCAAGGTAAGGCAGGTCAATTTCTGCCCGTATTGCGGGGAGAAGCAGGAGTAGCATCTAGTTGGGCATTAATGCCCTTATATAAGGAGAAAAGGAATGATCAAAAGACTGTGGGATCGGATTCTGGACTGGTTTTGCGCGCAGAAGCGCGCGAACAGGTACCAGAGACTGTACGAGCATCTGCACGCTCGTTTCGAATTGCGCGAGCAGCAGCTCGAGCAGGCAGTGGGCCATGTCACAGAGCTGGCCTACTTGCACCTCGAACTCGAGCAGGGTGACATGCTTCGAGTGGAGAAGAGTTCGTACTGTTACGCTTGTGGTGAACCGCTCGTGGAGGGAGCGAACTTCTGCCACGAGTGCGGACAACGGCGCGGGCGGATGCCCGTGCTTCCGCAAAAGGAACTGAGGGAGGTAAGAATATGAGGAACGATCAGAGCTTTAACCTGGGGGCTGCGGCTCTCATTGCAGTTATCGTCGGGGGACTGTTCCTACTAAAACCCCTGGGGGTAACGACTGATTCGCAGGCCTTCCGCCTGTTCCTCGCCAACTGGAAACTGCTCCTGATCGCAGTGTTGGTTGGCTTCGCTATTGCACATATTCTGAGGAGGAAAAAATGAAGGAAGAAAATGAGGGGATGGGCATTATGACCGTCCTGATTTTCGTTGGTCTCGGCGTGGGGTGGATGGTAATAGTTCCCCAAGTAATCGACGCAGCCAGAACAGTATCTGCGGCGTTCGAGTCGCACCCAGGACTGTTTTGGCTCGGAGCAATTTTTCTCATTGTGGGGTTGTTTTTCTATAAGAAAAACAGGAAGTAGTTACCCCGCAAGGTGTTCAGAGGAGAGTTGGCCCCGCCAACTTTAAATGGGACCCCTGTCCCCTCCTCTGA
>CAYXRZ010000009.1:0-2683 GCA_964467235.1 uncultured Candidatus Saccharibacteria bacterium | reverse complement strand
TGGAGGGAATTGCCGCGTTTGCCTACTTTTACTGTGTCATCTTCGGAAATTTCCCCACTAATTATTTTCCCAGAAATCTCATTTTCAATTTCTTTTTGAATTAATCGGCGCAAAGGACGGGCGCCAAATTCAGGGTCAAAACCCTTTTTGGCCAGATAATCTTTTGCTGCTTCCGTTACTTCCAGCTCAATTTCCTGCTCAGAAAGTCTTTCTTGTACCTTACCGATTTCCAGTTCTACAATTTTGCGCAAATCATCTTTGCTCAGAGGATTAAAGATAATTGTTTCGTCAATGCGGTTCAAGAATTCGGGACGGAAACTGCGGCGCAACCGATCATGCATTTCCTCTTCGATTTCATTTTGGGTCATACCTCCCTCACCTTCCGTAACAAGGGCCATTTCACCACCGGTGTCCTCATAAAAAAGCTCACTTCCCACGTTAGAAGTCATAATGATAATAGTATTCTTAAAGTCAACAGTCTTCCCCTGCCCGCTGGTTAGGCGGCCGTCTTCGAATATTTGCAGTAAAATATTAAATACACTGTGGTGGGCTTTTTCTATTTCGTCCAGAAGAATAACCGAAAAAGGCTTACGACGTACTACTTCAGTTAACTGACCGCCTTCCTCATAACCGACATAACCGGGCGGGGCACCGACCATTCGCGCCACGTTATGACGCTCTTGGTATTCGCTCATGTCCAACCGGACCATAAGATCTTCGTCACCGTATAAAACATCGGCCAATGCTTTGGTTAACTCAGTTTTACCTACACCAGTGGGGCCAAGGAACAAGAAGGTGCCAATAGGCCTCTTGGGGTCTTTTAGGCCTGCTCTGGAGCGCCGGATTGCTTCACTAACAGCCTTTACTGCTTGTTCTTGACCTACAACCCGTGCGTGGATCCTCTCTTCCAAATGAGCCAGCTTTTCCTTTTCCTCCTCGGAAAGCTCTTCCAAAGGAATGCCCGTCATGGTAGAAACAATTTCCGCCACATCTTCCTCGTCTACTTCCGGTTCTTCTTCCATTTTAGTTTGCCGCCAAAGTTCAATTAACTCCTCCTTCACTTTTTCTAAGTTTTCCAACTTTTCCTGCAGTTTCTTCTTTTCTTTTTCATCTTCTGCTTTTGAAATTTGGGATTTGACATTTGATATTTCCCCGGCCACCTGCCGAAGGTTTTCCGGTTCTTCAATTGCCTCCAAACGCACTTTTGCACAAGCTTCGTCCAAAAGGTCAACTGCTTTATCGGGAAGAAACCGGTCCGAAATATAGCGGTCGGAAAGCTTGGCACAGGCTTGGAGTGCTTCCGGAGATACTTCTACCTGATGGTGTTTAGCGTAGTGCTCTTGCAAACCTTCAAGAATTTTAACTGTTTCTTCGGGTGTGGATTCGCGTACCATTACTGGCTGGAAACGCCGTTCCAGCGCACCGTCCTTTTCAATATGCTCGCGATACTCGTCCAAAGTTGTGGCACCAATTGCCCGCAGTTCTCCTCGCGCCAAAGGAGGCTTGAGGATATTTGCAGCGTCAATTGCCCCGCGCGCAGCGCCGGCACCGACAATAGTATGAAGCTCATCAATAAAAAGAATAATCTGGCCTTCCGCTTTTTGCACCTCTTCAATTGCGTCCTTAAGACGTTTTTCGAACTCACCGCGCACTCCGGCTCCGGCAAGCATTGTCGAAATGTCGAGAGCAACAATTCTTTTACCTTCCAAAGATTCGGGGACTTTACTTCCGGCAATTCTTTGTGCCAAACCTTCCACAATTGCTGTCTTCCCTACCCCGGGGTCGCCAATAAGTACGGGGTTGTTCTTTGTTCGACGAGAAAGGATATGAATAACGCGCTCAATTTCTTTCTCCCGGCCAATAACAGGATCCAACCGGCCGTCCTCGGCTTCTTTTGTTAAGTCGTGCCCGAATTTGTCCAAGGCAGATGTTTCCTGCGCGCCTGATTGGAGCTTTTGAAAACATACCTCACACACGTTGACAAAAACAGGGCGACCGTCAACCATCTTCTGAGTTTGTATTTTAGCTGGACGCTTACCGCAAATTTGACATGTAACCATAGTTTAATAATTTTAAGTAACCAATTTTAAATTTTAAATGATAAGAAAGATAATTTTAAATAAACGAATTTTAAGTTTTAAATGAATTACAGACAGCTTTACTTATTTTTCTTTTGATTTTGCTCATAAGTTTTTATTATTGCAGAGAAAATACGGACTAGTTCATCTGTTTCCTTATATAATTTATTACAAGTTTCTGCACTCTTAGGTTCGGTACTTTTAATCATCCTTAACCAATGTTTTACTTCTCGTGCTTCTTTTCTACAAAGTGCTATTTTATGCTTAAAATCCCTTCCCGACTCAGCACCGTTTGCCTCCATATAATTGGCACCAATACTTGTCCCCGAACGTATTAATTGACTGATAAGTGATCGGTTAATTGCTGTAATTTTCAAACTCTTTGAAAACTTGATTATATCCTCACCGAAGGTAGCAGTCCGCTCTTCCAAATCATATGCCAACTCACTGTCATTTACGAGAAATTTTTCAAGTTCAATTTCCCCTTTATAATTCATTAAAAGTCATTTAAAATTCGAAATTTAAAATTTCAAATTTAAGCGCCGGGGGCGCTTAATGCTCCCATATATCCGAAATCATGGCGTCGGCTTTCATTGGAACCTTCT
>CAYXRZ010000008.1:11699-16500 GCA_964467235.1 uncultured Candidatus Saccharibacteria bacterium | reverse complement strand
GGGGTACCGTTTTCAAGAGCATAGAAAAATTTGCCCAAGATATACTTACAATAACCCCAATCTAATAGCAAATTTTTCCCTAAGCGCGCAGTCACTGAAGTCACCTAACGAGCGCGCGGCTCTTGAAAACGCGTACCGCCGCCGCACCAAGCATGGCATCGCAAAAGACTAAACGAGATTTTTTAAAAGCGATGCTCCGCCCACCAATCCATTATCTCCCTTGCCACAGGGGCCGCATCGTGAGAACCAGAACCCCCGTTCTCCAGAAACACAGTTAAAATAATCTCCGGCTCTTCCATCGGCGCAAAAACAACAAACCAAGCGTGAGTATCATCACCTCGCCCTGTCTCTGCCGTTCCTGTTTTCCCACCCACGGGGATAGGAAAATCAAAAAATGGATACGCCGTCCCTCCCGGCTGGCAAACCTGCTGCATCCCTTCACGAACTAACTGCAAGGTTTCCTCAGAAATTAAATTCCTCCTAATAACTTCCGGCTCACCACGCAACAAAAAAGATGGGCGATAAAGAGTTCCGCCATTAACAACTGCTGCCAAAGCATTATTTATTTGCAAAGGAGTTACCAAAAGGTCCCCCTGCCCGATGGAGAAGTGATAAGTATTTCCTAGATACCACTGCTCCCCTTTTACCTTTTCCTTCCACTTCGGATCTGGGACCAAGCCTTGTGCCTCCCAAGGAAACTGAATCCCCAAAATTGAACCCAGGCCAAACTTTCGCGCCCACGCTGCAATCCGCTCCGGACCCAAACCCTCTACGCCCCCGTAGCCGCCGCCAATAGTATAAAAATAAACATCGCAAGACTTTGCAATACCCTCCACCAGAGAAACATTCCCATGCCCCGAAAGATCCCAATCTCTAAAAACAAAAGTGCCTACACTAATAGCGCCCTTGCAGTTAATAATCTGCTGAGAAGTAACCGTCGCTTCCTCCAAAGCGGCAGAAGCAACAATAGGCTTGAAAATTGAACCCGGGGGGTATGCCCCGGAAAGAGCCCTATTGTAAAGAGGTTTACGCTCGTCCTCAGTTAAACTTTCAAAATAAGAAGGCTCGCGCGGATTGACAAATGCATTAGGATCAAAACTTGGATAAGTTGCCAGCGCAAGAATCTCTCCTGACTGCGGATCCTCTGCAACTACAGCACCGCCGCTTGCCTTATAATTTTCCACCCCGCCCCGAAGTGCCTCGTAAGCCACCTTCTGTAATTCCAAGTCTAAACTTGTATGCACAACCTGACCCTTAATAGGTTCCTGTCTCTTTTTTTCCTTTAAATTTGCCCCCTTAACATCTACTTCCAATACCTGCTTACCGGACCGTCCGCGGAGCAAAAGGTCAAACTCCTTCTCCAGACCCGCCTTGCCGGTACGCGAGCCAAAAGCAACTTGATCATTTTCGGCAATTTCTTCGGGAGACGCCTCCCCCGTATAACCTAATACATGCGCCATACTCTCGCCGAACGGATAACTCCTAATAGGCATGACCTCCGTTTTTAAAGCAGGGCTTGTGTACTTAATTTCCAACTCTATTACCTGATCTCGACTAATATTACTTGCCAGAACAACTGGGTTCTCCGCCTTTTCAGCCTTAAGGCGGACCCTGCTGATTTCCCCCTCTTCCCATCCCAAAACGGCAGCCACACCACTCCACTCTACATCCTGAACCGGATCCTCCAAAGAATCGAAAGCAGACGAAGTGGGGTCCCACAGCAATCGAAAGCTTGGCTCATTTTCAACTAAGGGTTTTCCATAACGATCGTAAATAATACCGCGCGGCGGGCGAAGAACTTGATTTCGGTAGCGATTTTCCTCACTTAATGCACGGTAATGGTCACCCAAAACGGCACTCAACTGAAAAATTCGAGCAAAGATAAGAAAAAACGCAAAAAGGAAAACGGAAAAAACAGCCAAGGCGCGCCATTTTTCCCACTGAAAATCAGTGGCTAAACTGGAATCGTTCTCACCTGCGTAAGGACACGGGCCCAGACCCCCAAGCCACGACAAAGCTCTATCCAAAGAAGCAGAGTCTTTGCGCTGGCTTTTCTGGTTGGAAAGGGAAAAAACATTTTCCCTCCAAAGTTCCTTTAAGTTCATAGCAAACAATTAGAAAACGACTTTTCTATCCTTCTCAACCAAAATACGTTCCATAGGCCCCGCCAAAACAAACCGCAAGAATAAAAACAGAAATACATCCATTACAGCCCCAACAAAAAGCCATAGCGAAATCTCAAAAAACCCAAAGAAGTACCGAAAAAGACCAGAAAAAAGAAAACAAATCAGTGAAGCAGCAAAGAAGTTAGAACCAAAAAATTGCCTAACCTCCAGTGCCGTTAAAACAGCAAAAACAAGAAACAAACTAGAAAATCCGACATCCGTAAAACTAAAAAGATCCTGCAAAATTCCAAAGAAGAACGCAGCCAAAACAGCCTCCCGTCCGTAACCAAGAAAAGCAGCCACCAAGCTAACACAGAGGGCTAAATTAAATACAGGGTATCCCGGAAGAAGCACTGGTAAAAAAAACACCTGCAAAATAACCGAAAGAATTATCAAAAGACAAAATCTTAAATTCACTGCAAAACAAAAACTTCGTTAAGAGAACGAATGTGAACGGGTAAAGAAATAATAGCTTCCTTTAAAACACTGCTTTCTTGAACCTCGCAAACCTTACCCAAAACCAAACCAGCAGGGATCTTTTCTTCTTTTCCCGAAGTCACAATCTCATCTCCAACCTCTAAAGAAACGGCAGAGTAAATATCTTTCATTACCAGCTTCCCTGGCATAAACCCATGAACAAGGCCTAAACTTTCTTCACCCAACCGAGAAGAAACAGCCGAAGTACGAAAACTAGGATGGTATGTTACTCGCACGTAAGAGCTGCCCGCCTCCGTTTTCCAAACCTGTCCAATCAAAAAACCTTCGTAAACCACAGGCATTCCCACTTTTACTCCTTTCGAAGATCCTGCATTTATCAAATACAAACCACCACTGCTTAATGAATCCCACCCAAGTATCTCAGCTGATATAATATTTCTTTTTCCTTGCACAGAAAGGGACAGTAGCCTTCGCAGTTCCTTGTTCTCCCGCGCCATTTTCTCCATTTCCTTAAGTTCGTTTTCCAACCGCCAGACTTCTTTTTCCAGCTCCTTATTTTCCCGCGCAAGACGGCGAAGAGAAGAAAAAAACACCGCCTGGTCTCCCAAGTATAAGGCTGCGGAGCTTATACTCTTCCGAATAGGGGCAAAAAGATAAGAAGCCTTCTCCTGCAGTCCACCCAACGGGCCGCTAAACAAAAGAGCCAAAACCAGAGACACTCCTAAAAATTTTAAAGCTAAACTTCGAAAATTTGTCATAAATTATAATCTAATACCCACAACAGCACTGCCGCATAAACAAGCACACACCGCAAAAGGTTCTAAGAAAACCAACTTAGAATACAATACTTGGAAATGCGGGGTGCACCGTTTCTGAAACCAACGCAAATCTACGCGAATCAAGAACGAATCTACGCAAATTAAGAGAGTCTTTTTCAGCTTGCACTCACAAAGACCTGCAGGTGCGGCGGGGGTACCGTTTTCAAGAGCATAGAAAAATTTGCCCAAGCTACACTTACAATAACCCAAATCTAGAAGCAAATTTTTCTCTAAGCGCGCAGTCACTAAAGTCACTAATCGGGCGCGCGGCTCTTGAAAACGCGTACCGCCAACGCAGCCGCAAACCAAAATTCAACTCTTAACATGTATAATTTTCAAAAGCTCATCGTCCTCAAGCAGCGCCCCGCATCCCTTAACCACACAACTCATAGGATCTTCAACTGAACGCACCGGCACCTCTACCTGCTCAGAAAGAAACCTGTCCATCCCATCTAAAAGCGACCCCCCACCAACCAAAGTAATTCCCCCACCTAAAACATCAGAAAGGAGTTCTGGCGGGGTAGATTCCACCACGTCTTTCACTGCACTGGTAATCGAGTTAAGTGCCGTTCGAAGAGCCGTTTTCATTTCCTCTGCAGTAAGTTCTAATTCCCGCGGGAGTCCTGACTTCAAATCACGCCCACGGGCAATGTAACTTTTCGCATCTTTTTTTGAACTTTCCTCCACCCAAGCTGTTCCCACATTTATTTTTACATTTTCGGCCGTCTGTTCACCAATTAAAAGGTGGTGCTTCCTCCTTACATACTCAATTATAGCTTCAGTAAGCTTATCCCCAGCCACTCGCAGACTCCGTCCAACCACTACCCCACCCAAAGAAATAATAGCAATTTCCGTCGTTCCCCCACCAATATCAACAATTAAAGAACCTTCCGGATCGCGAACGGGAAGACCCGCCCCAATTGCCGCCGCCATCGGTTCTTCAACCAAGAAAACTTTCCGCGCTCCTGCCTGAACAGCTGCGTCCCGTACAGCCTTCCTTTCTACCTCTGTTATTCCCGAAGGTATCCCAATAACCACGCGGGGTCGGAATATACGGGGGAGCCGTGAAGGAGTTTCGTAAACACGGCGGATAAAAAGATGGAGCATTTTTTGCGCAACTTCAAAATCAGAAATAACTCCTTCCCGCAAAGGGCGGACAGCATCAATAGTCTGGGGAGTTTTACCAACCATCCGCTTTGCCTTCTCCCCTACCGCTAACACCGTACCAGTTTTTCTGTGCAAAGCAACCACACTCGGCTCGCGTATTAAAATACCCTTCCCCCTAAGGTAAAGCAAAACATTTGCCGTTCCCAAATCAATACCCATATCTTCTGAAAAAGGAGATGTAAAAAATTCAAACATACTGAATCTAGTTTAGCA
>CAYXRZ010000008.1:0-11599 GCA_964467235.1 uncultured Candidatus Saccharibacteria bacterium | reverse complement strand
TCCCACCCAACTTTACGCGACTTAAGGCACTGAGTGCAAATCTTCATCCTCTTAACCTCCCCATCCACCTCCACACGAACTTTCCGAAGGTTAGGTTTAAACTGTTTTTTTGACCTGTTTTTGACCCAGCCCCGCGTTCCGGTGCGGGAAACTTGGTTACCAAACATAGATCCTTTTCCACAAAGCTCACAAACAGCAGCCATAGTAAGAAGTATGCTATCATATAGAAAGCGAGTTCACAATAATGACAAACTTTCTATTCCGAACAATTGCACTAATTGCGGCGCTTTCTATCCACGAATTCGCGCACAGCTTTGCAGCAGTTCAACTGGGAGACGAAACGCCAAAAAAAGCAGGCCGCGTAACCATTAACCCGCTTGCCCACCTTGATCCCTTGGGCACAATATTCTTATTCCTCACTGGATTCGGTTGGGGCAAACCGGTCCCGGTTAACCCCCACAACTTTGAAAACCCGCCCAAAGACATGGCCCTCACAGCCTTAGCCGGTCCCTTAAGCAACCTTATCCTAGCAGTAATAATTTCCTTACTTTCACCTACCCTCGTTTCCGTAACGGGACTCATCCAAATTCTTGTCATTATTAATATTAACCTTGGGCTCTTCAACCTGCTTCCCATTCATCCCCTAGACGGATTTGACTTAGTCGGTGGTACCTTACCCAACTCACTAGCACCGCACTGGTACTCCCTCCAGCAATACGGACCTGTCTTTCTTATTCTTCTCTTACTACCCTTAGGCAACCAATCCCTCCTCCAACTTATTCTTACCCCTCCAATCCAATTTCTAACCAACTTCCTCCTGTAATTAACCTATTTGTTTTTTTTTGCGTCTATTCGCGCCGTCATTAGCGTACATTCGCGTATGTTCTCAGCGGAACATCACAAATGTCCAGGTCAGAAGATAGATAAAAAAGAAAGAGGTAAGTAAAATACTCACAGTGGAACCAACCAGAAGCGCGTAAAACAGACTCACCCCAAAAGCGAAAAAGGCCAAAAAATCAGAAAACTCAAGTGCAAACCCCTCCAAAAACCTTTCCCAAAAAGGCGAGAGAAACTTAGTTCTTTTCAAGGCAAGAATTACTATCTTTTTTTCTTGGGGCTCAAATTTATAAAGGAATCGTGACTCCGATAAAAAGATACCGTTTTTCCTAACAGTTTCCAAAGCAAACCCAGGCTTTCTTACCTCCACTAAATAATGGTCCTCGGGTAAATCAAATCCGAAACTCCCCGATCGGTTGGTAAAAGTGCTGCCCAGCTCACGCCCCGAAAAATCAAAAACCCGCACCCGCGCTAAAGAAATGGGCGAGCCCACAGCAGAGGAAAAAACTCGTCCCCAAACCGGCGGGGCGTCAAAAACGCCAATTAGCACCAAAAATTTACGCAGTAAAAAGGGAACCAAAAAAGGCAAGAAAGCCGGGGGAAAATCTAGGTAAAGCGCAGCAACCACCAACGTAAAAAGGGGCAAAAACAGTGCCAGAATTAACAAAAATCGGTGGAAAACGGTCTGAAAAGCCGGGTGAGCAAAAAATTCCCGCGCGTACCTGTAAACTGTTGCCGGAACCTGGGGGAGCATTTCCACCACACGCTCTTCGGGGTAAGTTACAGTGACGCGTCGGGAGGTTTCTTTTACAAACCCCGGCAGTGCCAATCGCGCCCGCACCTCAATAGGGAAAGTTCCCCCTTCCCGAAACTCCTCACTCGCCTGTAATCTAAAAGAGACCTTTTTTGAAGTTGTACTTCCCGGAAAGTTGCTTATTTCCCAAATAATATTCTTTGCATCTTTGTCAACTTGCGGGAGCGCATCTCCATAAGCTGTAGTGGCACTGCCCGGAACATATTTTGCCACCTGCCCTTCCGGTAAAACCCATTCCACGGAAAGAGTCATCTTTTCCGTCTCCAAAGTTCCAAAACACCCGTAGAAAATTGTGTAAACTATTTCCCCACCGGGTAAAACCTCCTCCCGCGGGCGGGACTCTAAAGAAATTTCGTAATCATCCTTTTTGTTGGGGACAGTTGCTCTTAAATCTACCGTTGCCTTCACCTCCCCATCCTCATCAACGACAAAGCTTTCTCCACAACTTGCACCAACAGAACCAACACCCATCACAGCCAACATGAATATTAATATTATTGTAAAAACAATCTGCCTCTTATTCATTATTTATTATTTATTATTTATTATTTCCTATTTCTTATCCATTATCTTCCTAACCGACACACAGTCAACGGATTAACTGACCAACCGACTCACCGTCAAATAGCTAACCAGCACACCAGCACACTAGTCTCCTGTCCCCTCCTTCTCCCCCACCACCTTATATATCGGGCCCTCTCCTTGAACAATGAAACGGTCCCCCCAAGTAGTCCGCGAGGACCTCGTCTCTTTCAAAGGCTTCTCCCCAACAGCTAGGTAGACGGGCCGCTCTTCCATATTCATTGCCACAAAGTCCAACAAAGCCTTCTCTGCTTCTTCTTGGCTTTGCGCGGGTTTCTCTAAAGGATATTTCAAATAAGGGTAATTCCGCCGGGCCTGTTTAAGCATCCAATTCAGTTTATAAAAAAGGCCGACATGCAGTACTGCCACGTCCTTTTCGGGAAAGAGCACGTGGTTAAAATAAGTCAACCCCAGAAAGAACTCGTCACCGTCAGCCAAAACAAGAGCCCCCGGTTCCACAACCTCAAATACACTACGACCGAAGTTATAAGCTTCCCGTTCGTTAGTTAAGTCAATCTCCTCCCAACGTAAGGATATATTCACCAAAGAAGCGCCCACCAACAAACTGCTAAGGACAAAAAAAGTAAGCGCAGAAAAGCTTATCTCCAACGTACATGAACCCCAAAAAGGTTTTATGCGGGCAAAAGGTCTTAAATTTTTTGCCGAAACCCAATCCGCGGCCTTTCGAAAAAGGACGCGAACCACAAGCACACCTTCCGAAAGTACCAAAGCCAACGCAAAAAAGACGGGAAGAAGATACGTTTCAATATTAACAATATTGTAATTGAAGATAAAAAGAAGCTGGAAAAGGACCGTAAAAATCAAAAAATCGCGAAACCGGTCCTTTCGGCCGAAAGCAAAACCTAAGGCAACAAGAACTGTACCCACAGGATTAAAATTCTTCCACGTCAACAGTAAAAAACGTGTTGCATTATCTAAGAATAATACCGGGGCAACAAAAAGAAAATCCTGATACTCTTTTGCCAAGACGTGGTTTAAGAATCTGGGGAGTGTATCGGGGTCACCCCAATTTAAAACCGGATCTGCCGCCGCCCGGATTGGAAGATAAAGGTAAGGCAAAAGCCCTAAGAGAGCTACCGCGGCCAACTTAACAATTTTTCCGGGCTGGAGCAGGATACTCCTTTCTACAGCTAAAATGAGGAAAAGAATTGCTGGGGCTAAGGTTATAACGGAAGTGTGATTTGTAAACGCTAGGGCAAAAAAGAACACCGCCGCATACAAAAATTTATCCCTACGGTTTTTCTCTAATGCCGAACGCTCCCAAACAAGCAGTAAATAAGTAGAAAGAGCAACCAAAAACAAGTTCAAGGTTAAAACCTCGGCAATAATACTCTGACCCCAGATAAGCGGGGCAAAAGAAAAAAACAATGCCGCCGCCACAGCCGCAAATTTACTGCCGGTTAAATTAAAGGAAGCAAGATAAAGAAAAATTATGCTCCCCCAACCAAAAACAGCGGACATAAAATTAAACCGAGCAGCGGGATTTGGGAAGAATGGTAAGTACCGAAAGATCTGCCCCACCAAAACATAAAGCGGTGTTCCCGGAGGGTGCGGAATCCCCCAAGTATAAACGCAGGAAATCAAATCACCCGCATCGTAGCCAAAATGCTCCCAAGTGATCCCGGGGGGCATTGTCACCCAATAAACACCAACAACCAAAATCAATACAACCCCCAGCGGTAATAAATGTTTCCAACTTCTGATTTTTCGAAATAAAACTTTTAAGTTCATAACAATTCAGATCGGAGCAAATCAGCTATCATCAGCGTAAATCAGTAGTTTTAGCCTCATACAACGGCTCTTGCGCAACAAGTGTGTAACCTTCCCAAACCCCTACTTCCAATCCCGCACGACCGGACGGGCGGTCTAAGGTCAAATAAAAATCCCAACTGTCCTTATTTTTCTCAACAAGATCCACAAACCAAGGTCGCACTCCTATTCCCGCAGGGTATAATTTCAACTCCGGAAGTTCAAGGTCTAAATATCTTTTCCCGGCCCTTCTCAACTCCATGGAGTCTACCTCGTCAGAAATTATCCAAAGATTACTGCGCGACTCACTGGCTGCCAAATACCGCAAAGCTTGCTCATATCTTGAGTTCTCCGCAAAAATAACGGAACGGTCGGCAAGAATTTCTTGCGCGCGGCTAACGTAACGCACTGCCCCCACATCTTTACTCCGAGAAATCATTTCGTAGCGCAAAGGCAAGTTCCAAAAAATTGTCAGCGAACCTAAAAAAGTAAACGCCCCCAAACAAAAATACTTCACCAGTTTTGCTTTCTTCTTTAAACGAAATACGAGAACAAAAAGCTGGTTCTCAAAAGCAACCCCAATATCAGTGTTTAAAAGCCTCGAAATAATTTCCCACAAAACAACAAACCCCAAAGCAGCGTAAAAAAATAAAACAGTAGTTAAAAGCAAGTAACCGCCCGAAATTTCAAAAAAAGGTAAAGCGATAAAAGTAATTAAAAAGGAAATTAACAGCCGGAAAATATTTTTCCCACCACCATCCCAAAAAAAGAAGCCCAAAAAACTCAACGCGAAAATAACAACGTAAAAATTTTGAAAATACTGCGCGAAGTAAGTAACTATGTTTTCCCCCACACTACTCCCCACTAGGTTGGAAGGCCAAAACAAGGCGGTGTAATTACCCCATACCATACCTAAAAAACCTGCGGCGGCAATTACTAGCAGTAAAGGCACCAACAGTGAAAAAACAAAAAAAACAATTTTCCGTGCGCTAAAATACCCACGCCTCTCAAACAAAACGTAGCTCAACGGAATAATAAAAATAATACTCAAAGGAAACGCAAGCAAAGAAAAGGAAAGTACAAAAGCCGCCGGAAAAATATAAGTGAAATTATTTTTTGCCTTAAATAGAAGCAGTAAGAACAACCAACAGAGTGCAAGCCAAAAGGTATAATAATTGGAAAAAAGCGCAAACCTCCAAAAAACCGGGAAAACAGCCAAGGAACTAGCAGTGAGCAAGGCAGCTTTCCGGGAGCTGGAAGCTCTCTTTACCGCAAGGAAAAAAAGGGCTAAGGTGCTAAGCGCCGAAAGTAAAGAAAAGACATTCATTACCCGCGCAAATTCATCCGCTCCCAGCAAAAAGAGTGCCCGGGCGAAAATAAAATACAAAGGAGAGTCGGCAAGATGTGCATACTCCGGGTCCATTGCCGAAGCAAGAAGAGACCCTGTCTCGGCCGGATCCCATACCAAACCAGGTGCAGAGGTGCTAAAGTAAAGAAAAGCAATCCCAAAAAAAATAACCGTTAGAAACAGAGCAAACACTCTTGTTTTCATCATTTCTAGTGTAACGGATAAAATAGAAACGTTCAATTGGGAAAGACGAGACAAGAAACTGGAGACTAGCAAGCACCTGGAGGCAGGGACAGCTACATGTAGCTGCGCCCCATGGAGCGCCTGTCCGCCGACTAGTTATAAATTACCAGCTAATAAAATGATTTCAAAGCCTACTAAAGAAAAAATAATATTTATAACTATCTTTATCCCTCTCGCCGTCCTTTCTTGGAAATTTACAAAAAACGGCAGAGCTTTAATCGGCGACGGACCGGAATACATAATTGCCGCCCAAAGTATTGTCGAGGACGGCGACCTCTATCTAGAAAACCAGGCCAATCGCTTCCTGATTCACGAAGCCCCGCAGTGGAAAGGCGGGCGCAAAAAAGAGCTGAATAACTTTCCGCCGGACCCCCGCAAAATAGAATCCTATTTCTTAGTAAATGTTATTTCCACAGCAGAAAATCGCTTTCTCCCCTATCATACTCCCGGTCTTTCCTTCCTTATTGCGCCTGGCGTAGCTCTTCTCGGCAATTGGGGTGCCGTTTTAACTATTGTATCTTGCGCGTCCCTCTTGGGCGTTGAGCTTTTTCGCACCATAGGCTCCGCAAAAAAAGCACTTCTTGTAACCCTTTCCCCTCCCCTACTTTATCTTTCTTTGCTTGTTTTCAAAGAAATACCGGCAGCGTTGCTAAGCATCGTCGCTTACCGTCTTATTACTCAAAATAAAATTACCCTCACGAAAAATAAACTAATAGTGGGAACCTTACTTGGAATACTTCCTTGGCTCCACCCCAAATACATAATAATCACGGGAGTTCTTTATATGTACCTTCTCTTCAAAACAACACTAAAGGAAACTTTACTACCAGCAATCGTTACTGCACTTCTTACCGCCAGTCTTTTCATCACATATGTCGTACTTTACGGAAATTGGCAGGCTCTGTTGTCAACTAAAGGCCCTGGTCTGATAAACCCCTTGAAAGGCCTGGCGGGAATCTTTTTCGACCGCGAATATGGCCTTACCCTTCACGCCCCCTGGATTCTTTACGCCCTGGGAAATATTTCTAGAATTAAAAAAGATTTTTCGAGTTTTCTAATCCCGGCAGTAATCGTAACTTCCTTTTTTCTCGGTATTGCTACGTTTGGCAACTGGCACGGCGGTGTTGCTCCCGCCGGCCGCTTAATTGCCCCCGCACTCCCCTTCTTAGCTTTGTTCCTACCAAAAGGTGTAGAAAAGAAAAACCCTTATTCCGGGACTCTTTGTAACACCGTTTTTATAATTTCTGTATTTCTAGCAGTGATTAATCTTTCTCTGCTAAAAAAACCTGGCTACATCAAGCCTGACGGGGTTAACGAAACGTGGCAAAAAATTCCCAGCGGCGAAAAGATAACAAAACTGTTCCCCCGCGTGAGCAACAGTCGTGGTAATCTAAATGAACTGAAGGATTGGTGGTAGAACAAACACAAATTCAGGCAAAACCGCAGTCATTCTGATCCCGACCTGGTCGGGAGAAAAACATCCTGCGGGAAACCAAATACTGCAAAGTTACAAGGGACTCTTCGGCCCTATGCAAACTTAGGCCTCAGAGTGACTTCTATATGAACAAAAAATTGAACAGTTCAAAAATTATAAAAAAATTTCCTCTCATTATTGCCGTTATTGGAATTAGTGCTATCTCCATTCGAGCACTAACCAATTCCGACATCTGGCTCTGGCTCCGCGTCGGTAAGCTAATCTCCGAGACCGGTAATTTCCCGCAAACCGACACCCTTTCCCACACCGCCTACGGAAGAGAATGGATCATTCACGGTTGGGGGTTTGGAGTTCTTGTCTACCAAATTTATAAAATTGCCGGTGAGTGGGGGCTAACAGCTTTACGGCTGGTTATCAGCCTTGCAGTTGCCATCACCTTAATAAAACGCGCTGATCTTCTTAAAAGCCGCTGTCTTTTTTCCGCCCTTGCTGTATTAATCGGATTTCTCATAATCTCTCCCGCTTGGATGCTGCGGCCGCATCTTTTGGGCAACCTTTATATTTCTCTACTCCTACTCATCCTTGCTCTTTACAAAAAAGGGAAAGAAGAAGCAGTGTTCTTGATACCTTTCTTAACCCTACTTTGGGCAAATACTCACGCCAGCTTACCCATTGCATTCATCCTTATCTTAGTATTTATTGGCACTGAGCTCCTCGAACCCCTCTTTGTAAAAAACGAACCGTTGAAAATTGATCATCCGCCCCGCTTCAACGAGCCTATGTCAACACAAAACACGAGACGAGTTGGTGCGCATAAATTAGCAATTGCGGCCGTTCTCTCTTTCCTAACTTCCCTCGCCAACCCTTACCACCTTAAAATATACAAATACTTCTTTAAAATTGGTTCTACTGTAAAACAAAACGTGCTGGAATGGCTGCCCTTGGCTGCTTTTTTCACCTGGGAAACCAGCCAATATTTTCTTATCTTCCTTGCCGTGCATTCTTTACTTTTAATCATTACAGCTGTCCTGGATTCAAGGCGAGTCAGCTACTTTGAAATTGCTTTAACCCTGCTTTCTTTCTATCTTTCACTTTCCGCACTGCGCCATATTGTTATTGCTTTTATCATCCTAACACCGTTTCTAGCCAAAAACGCTACCGCGCTCTTCCACAAATTTTTCCCGACCACAGCGGCAAAAAAATTTGCTGCTTTTGTCACCACCGCCGTACTACTGCTCTTAATCTATAAACCTTTGGAAGGGGCAGTAAAAGGCTCCGTTGGCGTAAGTAAAAACATAATCTCTGCAGAATCTTTGCAATTTGTAAGGGAACACCCAACGCATGGTAAGGTCTACAACCATTTCAACTTCGGAAGCACCCTCCTTTGGGAACTTCCACAACACAAAACATTTATTGACGGGCGGGTGGATATGTTTGTTCCTGATATCTACCAAGAGTGGTTGGCTGTCGCACAACAGACTAACGGTTGGGAGGATGTGTTAAAAAAATACAACGTAGGCTGGATTATTTTTCCCACCTCCAAACTTACATACGGTTTAGAACAAAAAGTCCATTCCGGCAATTGGTGCTTGGTTTTTTGGGACGACAGTGCAAGCATTATCCTTAACAAAGAAAAAAATCCCAAACTTTGCTCAAAATTCGCGTACCCCTCACAAGTACTCCAACCAGAAATGCCGACCACAGAACTTTTTACGGACCTAAAAAAGGCTTACGAACAGGCAATTAACTCATCTTCTCTAAACGCCACTGCCCACAACCGCTTAGGAATGCTTTACGCCGCAGAAGGAAAAAAGGAAAAAGCAGAACAAGAATTCAAAGCAGCAATCAACGTGCTCCCCCAATACGCCTTTCCTTACATGAACCTTGCCGCCCTCTACCAAAAAGAAAATCCCCAAAAAAGTATCCAAATCCTTAAAGAAGCAGTGAAAAAAAATCCCCAAAACCCTGAACCGTACCAAAAGCTGGCTTATCTTTATAAGGAGAGACTAGGAGATGCAACCACCGCAGAAAAATATTTAAAGATGTATAAAAAGCTAAAGGAATAAAACTTGACAAGTGTTACGAACTATGAGAAATTGAACTTGACAAATGCTACGGACTGTGAGAAATTTAACTCGTAGTCAAAATAACCTACCCATGAAACCCTGTCCAAGCTCCAAAAAAACGCCCCGCAAACTAAAACTATTTATGTGGGTGGCCCTTGCAGGGCTCCTTGTCTCCTTTGCCGCACTCGGCCAACACTACCAACAAGCCGAAGCGCAAGCCACATCCTCCACCCGCACAGTCACAGTTAACGCAACAGTTTCCCCCGACATTGAGATCTACATTGCTGATACTACCATCACCCTCAGTGTAACCAGCCCGGGAAGTGCCGTCACAGATGAAAATAACATTGAAGTGTGGACAAACTCAGAAACCGGATATAAGCTTTTCCAATCTCACAACAATAACCTCACGCACACCGACACCTCAACCATAATTGATCCCGACGCCGGTATAGGGAGTGTAGACGCTCCGGAACCTTACGCAGACAACGGCCTAGCTTTTTCAATGAACGGAACTCCTGTTGAAGGTGTCTGGGACGCAGGGTCGAACTTTTCCACGTTTTACGACAGCGCGACGGAAGCAAATTGTTACGCATCTTATTCAGCTGGAAACACTGTAATCAACGTTATCTACCAGCTTGACGTTGCAACCACCCAAAAATCAGGTTCATACAGTAATGAGGTTTACTGGTACGCAGTTAGCAACGACGGCTTGTAACCTTCCCCTTGCCCCCAAACACGTAGCTTTGTATAATCTATTATAAATGTATAACCTAAAACGCTTTACAATCCTCTTTAGCGCCTTATTTTTTCTCCTCACCGCATTTGTTTTAAACTTTCCATGCACGGCAGCTGCCGGAAGCGCAATCCAGCTTACTCCCGTTTCTATTGATATTGAATTAGAACCCGGTACCACACTCATCAACAAAACGTTCAACGTCTTTAACCCTTCCCGCGAAGACACACAGGTAATGGTACCTAGAATTTCCGATTTTTATATGGACAACGAAACGGGAAGCTTCCGCTTTACACAGCTTCCCCACCCCCGCTATTCTCTTTCCGAGTGGGTAAGTGTAGAGCCGGAGGAATTTACTTTGGAGCCTTTAGAAGTGCAGAACCTGACCTTGACCATCTCCCCACCTGCAGATATTGAACCGGGCGGCCACTACGCAATGCTTTTTGTTGATTCCAAAGGCGCAGAAACGGACGCAGGAGACGAAGGAGTTTTAGTTCAACCGGTCGGAGGGGTAGCTGCCCCAATATTTTCTACCGCTCCTGGTGACATCTCTTGGAAAGGCCGTATTCTGGAATTTCTCCCCGTAAAATTTAAAAATCTCGGTCCGGTAACCTTTAAACTGCGGTTCCAAAACGAAGGAACTGTTCATTACAGCCCCGAAGGAAAGATTGAAATATTCGACTTTCTAGATAATAAAGTGGGAGAAGTGAAAATTGGCCCAACCCGCACATTTCCCCAAACCATACGCCGGATGGAAACAACTTGGGACAGATATCTCCTTATCGGTAAATACCGCGCCAAGGTTACTCTTGCCTACGGAGAAAGAGGAAACGAACAAATAGACACCGCTGAAATAACTTTTTGGGCCTTCCCCTACAAACCGGCCCTTGTAATTTTGGGCATCCTAATTTTAATCAAAACTGTCGCGGTGTTGAAAAAGAAGGCAGAGGAGAAAGAGGAAAAATAACGAAAAATAACACGGATCAAACAGATCTACAAACACAGATGATACAGATTTCTAGAAACCCATTGTTCTATTGTTCCATGGTTCAACTGGTTTTTCTTTTTCTGTCTTCTAACAATCGAACAATAGAGCAATTGAACAATTTTTCCACGTAAATCATTCAGATTAAAGTCCCGCGGTTACTAACAATCAATATGCCTTACCTCTCAACAACACTGTTGTTTCCAAATCCACCGAACCTTCAAAATCCTTCCGCTGGGCAGGGACAGCCGGTTCCAGTTCCAACTGAATAGTCACCCGTTCCCCACCGGAACTGCAGTTAAATACACTGCCTGCTTTAACACTAACACTTTCTAGATTCGTAAGATACGTAGACGATTCATCCGCTTGCCCCGGGTTCTCAACACGTTTAATACCCTGCCCACTACTCCCCGGCCCTACAGCTACTAAATAATAAATTTCTTGCCCCCCAACTAACACACCTAACCCGGCACTGCCCTTTGCTCGCGTCTTGCACTTACCAGAAACACTCCATGACTGACAGCAGGTAACTTTTTCTGCCTTTCTAATCTCCTGCTCCATTCGCGAAAGGGCATAGCTCCCCGACTGGTTCAAAGAACTGAGCACCTTAACCTTGTTCTGCGCCTTCATAATATTCGTTAAGGTGTCTGCAGCCAAAGCGCCAAAAACCCCCAAAAGAACCGCTACAATCAATACCTCAATCAATGTAAAACCCGCTTGGGCAGATTGTTTTTCCATTGCTTCTAGATTAACTCAAAAAACACTCAGCAACAAGTAGTACAA
>CAYXRZ010000007.1:8797-17016 GCA_964467235.1 uncultured Candidatus Saccharibacteria bacterium | reverse complement strand
CGTGGAGATAAACTTTTTCAAAGGGAATTTCCCCGGTCATTTCCATACACATCATAATTTCTTTAGCGACCCAGAAAAAGAGGATGTCGTATCCGGTTTCGCGTACTGTAGTTGGGTAGAAATACTCAAGGTCTTGAGTTTGATCTGGCCAGCCGAGGGTGGTAATTGGCCATAAGCTGGAAGAAAACCATGTGTCTAATACATCTTTTTCTCCTTCAAGAGGTATTTTATGGCCCCACCAAAGCTGGCGGGAAATGCACCAGTCGTGAATGTTTTCCATCCAGTGGAAAAACACCTTCTCAAAGTTCTTAGGAATAATTTTTATCTCTCCTTTTCTTACGGCATCCATTGCGGGTTTCGCAAGCTTGGTCGTTGCTGCGTACCATTGCTTAGAGATCATTGGTTCAGTTTTTGTGCCGCAGCGCTGGCAGTGACCTACGCGGTGGGTCATTTCTTCTGTTTTTTTCAGATAACCTTCTTTTTGCAAATCAGCGACAACAGCTTCTCTTCCTTCGTGTACATTCATTCCTTTATATTTACCAGTGATTTCAGTTAGGTGCCCTTCTTTGTTAATTGCTTTTGGTGCTCCTAGCTTGTGTCTTTGCCCGATTTCAAAATCCGTTTCGTCGTGGGCGGGGGTGATCTTGAGGGCTCCGGTGCCAAATTCCGGGTCAACGGCTTCATCGGCAATTAAGGGGATTTTCCGGTCTGTTAACGGTAAGGAGACTTCTTGTCCAACGAATTCTTGGAAGCGAGTGTCCTCAGGATGTACGGCGACAGCTACATCGGCAAACATGGTTTCCGGGCGGGTAGTAGCTATGGTCAATGGGCCATACTTAATATAATAGAATTTAGCCTGTTCTTCTTGATATTCATTTTCCAGGTCGCTGATTGCTGTTTCGCAGTCCGGGCACCAGTTTACAATGTAGTCGTCTTTATAAATGAGCCCTTTTTCGTAAAGGCGGTTAAAAGCCTCCGTTACTGCGCGCGAACGCTGTTCATCCATTGTATAAGCTTCCCGTGACCAGTCCAAAGAAAAACCCAGTTTTTTTAGTTGGTTGCGAATATAATCGCGGGATTCGCCGGCAAATTTCTTGGCGCGTTTTAGAAACTCCTCGCGCCCGATGTCCTGCTTGGTTAGACCCTCCTTTCGCAGTTCTTTTACTACTAGATATTCCACGGCAATTGAAGCGTGGTCGAATCCGGGCAGCCACAAGGTGGGTGTACCGTTCATGCGGTGGTAGCGGGCCATAATGTCTTCAATTACGTAAAGAGCGTGACCTGCGTGCAAGCCTCCGGTAACGTTTGGTGGGGGGAGGGTTATAACGAAAGGCTTTTTATCGGGATCAATTTTGGGAGTGAAGTGGCCCGCCTCTTCCCACAATGCATATATTTTTTTTTCAGTTTTAGTATGTTCGTATTGAGGGTTCATGGCTAGAGTTAAAATATTATCGCGCTTTAGCGCGCGCTGGCGCGAAATAACCGCAGTACCACGAGGGGTACACGACGTCGAGTTTGCTATTTTAGTTATGAATGGGCTTATTTAAGTGTTCCTGCTTGTATTTACAGGACTAAGATTAGCATTTTGCTGGGTACTTCTCAAGGGTACGGTTTTTTTCTTTGCCTGTATTTGTGCTAAAATACAAGCACTTTGAGCAAGTTCTATGTTACTACCGCAATTGATTATATTGATGATGTGTTGCACATTGGTCACGCCTATCAAAAGGTTATTGCTGATGTAGTGGCGCGCTACCACCGCCTTTTAGGGGATGAGGTTTTCTTTCTTACTGGTGTCGACGAGCATGGGGGTAAAGCGGAAAAATCGGCCCGGGCGCATGGATTTTCTTTCGAGGAATGGGCGGACAAGATAAGTAAGGAAGACAAAAAGCAGCTGCGCGCTTTAGATATCTCTTTTGACCGCTATATTCGCACAACTGACGAAGATCACGTAGCAACTGTGTTGGAGTTTTGGGAAAAGATTGACGAAGCCGGGGATTTATATTTGGGTGAATACGAGGGGATTTACTGCGGGGGTTGTGAGCGATTTGTGACCGAAAAGGACTTGTTGGACGGGCAGTGTCCTTATCACCCTACGCAAGCTGTGGAGCGTTTGACGGAAGAGAATTATTTTTTTCGTCTTTCCCAGTACGAAGATTTCTTAAAAGAGTATATAAGTGCAAATAAAAAATTCGTCCAGCCTGCTTCCCGCAGAAAAGAAATTCTGGCGTTTCTGGAGCGTGGGTTGGAAGATATTCCCGTGTCGCGCCCTTCTGTGGAGTGGGGTATTCCTGTTCCTGGGGATAAGGACCATACCATTTATGTTTGGTTCGACGCTCTGATTAATTATGTTTCGGGGGCTTCCGAAGGTTATTGGCCGGCTGATGTACATTTTTTGGGGAAAGATAACTTATTTTGGCACGCAATCCTTTGGCCGGCAATGTTGGAGTCTGCTGGATACGCCCTGCCCGAGAAAATATACGGCCACGGATTTTTGAGTTTAGAGGGGCAAAAGATAAGTAAGTCTATTGGAAACGTTGTGCGCCCAAAAGAACTAGTAGAAGAGTTTGGTTCCGACGCAGTTCGTTTTTATCTTTGCCGAGCGATGAATCTTGATGAGGATGGTAATTTATCGATTAAGCATCTAAAAGAGGTGTATAATGCGGATCTAGCAAATGGGTTGGGCAATTTAACCTCTCGTGTGGCAACGCTCTGCGAAAAGTCTTCTTTACAAATTAAGACTGTGGAGCTTTCCTTAGGCGATGTGTTGACTGGGGAGCAACAAGAGGCTCTCGAGAATTTTGAGTTTAACCGTTATTTGGCAATGGTTTGGAAAGATGTTGCTGCTGCAGATAAGTTTATTGCCGAGCATAAACCTTGGGAATACCTTGGGGATGCCGAGCGGCAGGAGGATTTGCGGGAACTTTTGGAAAAGTTGGTGGAAGATATTTATAGAGTTGCCGTGCTTGTGGAGCCTTTTATACCCGAAGCAAGTGCGCAAATTAAGGAACAGTTTGCGGGTCCCCAAATTGAAGCTGCCGAACCCTTGTTCTCACGGATTGACTAGATTCATAAGTATTATGATTGCTAACTATATTTGTAACAACGAAGAAAAGGCTGTACGGGCGTTTGAAATTATGCCCGGAGTTATTATATGGTCAATAATTTTGTTTCCGGTGTTGGGATCCTTTTTTGTTCCCCGGCTTGTTTCTTATTTTATTATTGGGTTCAATGTTTATTGGCTTTATCGCTCTTTGAAGCTTACCATTTATGGTTTAAGGGGTTACAGTAGTATCAAACGGGCGGAAGAAGCAGATTGGAAGGATCTTTACAGGCAAGAGAAAACAAAGGATTTTTTAGCTTGGAAGGATATTAGACATGTCGTTATTATTCCAACTATTGCACCTAAGGAACCATTGGAGGTTGTATCTGCTAACATTGAAGCCTTAGCTAACCAAACTTTAGATAACTCGCAGATGATAGTGGTGTTGGCAATGGAGGAGAGGGTAGAGGGATCTCATGATGCGGCACAAGAGCTTTTGACCCGTTACCGGGACAGTTTTGGTGAAATGTGGGCAACTTTCCATCCCGATAACTTAGTAGGAGAGGTTGTGGGTAAAGCCTCAAATATGGCCTGGGCGGGAAAAGAGTCACGCAGAAAACTGGCCGAGCTCGGTATAGATTTAAAGTATGTAACTTTAACTTCTTGTGATGCCGACGGGCAGTTTCATCCCAATTATTTTGAGGCGTTGACTTATGAGTTTGCTAGAAACCCTGCGCGTTACCAACGGTTTTGGCAGTCTCCCATTTTTTGGTATAACAATATTTGGGAGGTACCCGCTTTTACAAGGATAATCGGGATTTTGGGAAATATTATTCATATTTCCGATCTTCAAGACCCGTCGCACCTTTTCTTTAATTATTCCTGTTATTCAACGAGTTATAAATTGATTGATAAAATAGGTTATTGGGATACTGATATAATTCCGGAGGATTGGCACATCTTTTTACAAGCATTTTTCTCCCGTAAAGGGGAGGTAGAAGTTCTTCCTATTTTTCTACCTACTTCAGTTGATGCCCCGGAAGGGAAAACGTATGTTAAGTCTTTGGTTAATCGTTATAAGCAGTGTAAACGACATGCATGGGGTGCTTCCGATATTCCCTATGCAATGATGCAGTTTTTTAAGCACCCAGAAATCCCTTTTTCCGAGAGGTTTTTGCGAGTTTTTAAATTGGTAGAGAGTCACGTGTTATGGTCCACAAACTGGTTCTTGATCACGTTGGGTGCGAACCTTCCTCCTCTTTTGAACCCGAAGTTTGCACAAACCACCCTGGGGCAGAATTTGATGAGTGTCTCTCAGACGCTTTTGGCATTTTCTCTTTTGGGGCTGGCAACAGTTATTCTTTTGGACGGTGCTTTGCGCCCCCCGCGGCCTGAAAAAGTTCCTTGGTGGCAGTTACCTGCTCATTACCTGCAGTGGTTTTTGATGCCAATTGCCACCTTTTTTATGGCCGCTCTCCCCGGCCTTGATTCCCACACCCGGCTGATGTTGGGGAAGAGATTGGAGTATTGGGTAACGGAGAAAATGTAGTTGAAAAATTCCAAAATTCAAATTACAAATTACAAATTGGAATCTTTTGCGGCGTGCGCTTGACCGAGACATAGATCGAAAGCCTTACCCAAAAGTCACTACTCGAAGAGGGCTTTCGATCTCTGAGTGAGCGCTGTCGCTGTTCTTACTGTTTATAGCTTTTGTTGGCCGCGAACGCTCTTGGCAAGCGTAGTACCGCAAAAGATTCCTAGAACACAAACTACGTGTGCAGCTTTTGGAAATGTGCGCCCAGCATTTCCAGAAAATACTATCAAAACTTGTACCTCCGACGCAGGGGCTTTTTGGAGTTGTAAAATATGAATATTTTTACTAGGCCCAACATTTTAACCCAACCATTATGGAGAGATGAGGCGTTTAGTGTTCTTCTCAGTGAAAGAAGTTTGCTAGAAATTATAAAGATAACCGCACAGGACTTTAGCCCCCCCTTTTATTACCTAGTTCTTTCGGGTTGGATGTCGTTATTAGGGAACAGTGAGGTTGCCTTGCGTTCTCTTTCTCTGTTGTTTTTCGTTGGAGCGGTTTTTTTTGTGTACCTTTTGGGCAGGAATTTGTTTAAGGAGCGAGTGGCTCGTCTTGCCGCACTGCTGGCGCTTTTAAACCCCTTCCTGTTTTATTATGCTTTCGAAGCGCGTATGTATACGCTATTTACCTTCTTGGTGGCGGGGTCTTTTTATTTTTTGGTTTCTAAACGTTGGGCACTTTTTGTTCTTTTTTCGCTTATAGGTCTGTACACGCATACCTTTATGGTAGTAGCTTTAGTTGGCGAGTTGGCAGCATTTTTTCTCTTAAATCTGCGGCGGAAAAAAAGTAAGCCTTCCAAGCTGTTCCTGGGTTTAGGAGGTTTAGGACTTTCTTATGTTCCCTGGCTTCTTGTACTGATGCGTCAGTTGCGTTCAGCAAAAAAGAGTTTTTGGGTGGGGAACCCGTCTTGGGGAGATTTGTTTGGCTTTTTTACAGAGATTGTGGTTGATGGCGTTTTTGTAAGCGCGTGGCTGCGCAGCGCTTTAGGCGTATTATTATTTTCAGCGGCAGTGTTTATTTTAGGGTGGTACTTTCGCAACTACGTGAGAAAGAGCGAAACTGTTTTAGGGTTGTTGGGAGGTTTTGTTCTTTTACCAGTGTTAGGAACTTTTGCTGTGTCTAAAACTGCAATTCCTGTGCTTGTTCCCCGTTATCTAATTTTTGTCGTCGTTCCTTTTGCGCTTGTTCTTGCCTTTCTTTTGGATAAGATCCCTTTCCGGCGAGTATTTTTAGGGTTGGCGCTAATTCTATTTGTTTGTTTGAATTTTAAGATTTGGAACAACCCCCAAAAAAGAGACCTTCGCCAACCAATTAAGGAGGTTTCCCGCTGGTGGCAGGGCGAACCTCTTATCTGTGAAACTATTTTAGATTTTTTCCAAGTTAAATATTATGGACAACGTTATTTGGGGAATAATGCAGAAGTAGTGCTTTTAGAAAAAGGTTATGCCGCATACGCTGGAGGTGCTTTAGTGGAGGAGGGGGATTTACTAACAAAGGTGCCGCCTTCTTCTTATTTTTTTGTTGTTGAGGATAATGGTGTAAAATGGTGCAGAGGAGAAGGATGTAAGTGGGTTAGCGAACTTTAAGATGCTGATTCTTGTGTAACTTTCGTTGATATTATGATATTTTCTTTTAGTTATCGAAAAAATTGGCGAGGAACGTTGTTTTTCTTTCTAAATTTTGTCATTAACTGGGTTTTGGTGGGGGGTGTTATCTCTTTTTTGCCACAATTTCCTAGCAACATTCCTTTGTTTTACAGCCATCCTTGGGGTAATGCTCAATTAATACCGCGTTACGGAATATTACTGTTGCCGGTGTTGGGCTTGGTGATATTTATTTTGTCTTTGTTCTTCTTAAATATCTTGTGGCGGGCAAGGGAGTTTGCTCTGTGTGAGGCGTTGATGGTTATTTCAACTCTAACGGAGCTGGCGTTTGTTTACGCTTTGGGGCGGTTAGTGGTAAAAACTGCTGTTTCTTATGACTTTACAATTAGTGCCAAATTGTTTTTGGCTGGGTCCGCTAGTTGGTTGTTGGCGTGGATTTTAATTCCCGTAGTTAGAAAACTTGCCTTGCGTTTTGGTGCGGTGGACAACCCGCAAAAGCACAACCACCCGGCTATTTTGCATAAAGATATTGTCCCGCGGGCCGGCGCGGCAGCTTTTGTTATTGCTTTTGTCGTTATTTCTTTAGTTGTGCTTCCGCCGGCAAAGAAACTGCTTGGTATTTATGCGGGGGCGGTGGTTATGGCCGTCGTTGGTGTTTTGGATGACCGGGCAGCTTCAGGGGAATCTCGGGAGCTTAACCCTTATGTGCGGTTGGGAGTTGAGCTTTTTGCTGCCTGCTTGGTAGTTGGCGCCGGGGTGGGTATTGCCTTCTTTCGCAACCCTTTTAACGGGATAGTTAGACTGGACTTTGTCAATATCCCTATTTACTTTTACGGTGTTCACAATATCTTATTGTTGGCAGATATAGCTGCCCTTATTTGGATTGTGTGGGTAATGAACATGCTTTCCTGGTCGAACGGTGTGGACGGACAGTTTTCGGGAATTGTTTTTATTACTTTTCTTGTTCTTTGTGTTATTTCGCTGCGCGGTGTAGGGGAATCTCCTATGGAGATGTACCCAGCATTCTTGTCGGCCGTTGGTGCGGGGGCGAGTTTAGCGCTTCTGCCTGCAACGTGGCACCCTTCCCGAATTATGTGGGGGTTTGGCGCAACTGCCTGCGGGTTAATTATTGCGGCTGTTTCTGTTTTATCTCGGGCCAAGGTAGCGGTAGCTCTTTTGGTTCTTTTGGTCCCGGCGTTGGATGCTGTAGTTGCGGTGGGGAGAAGGACTGCCCGTGGGCAATCCCCTGTGTGGGGGGATAACGACCACTTGCACCACCACCTTTTGAGGATGGGACTTTCCCAGAGAGTCGTGGCGGTGCTTTATTGGTTGTTTACAATTGGGGGCGGTCTTCTTGCATTGTATGCGGCGGAAAAAGGAAATCTTTTAACTATTCTTATGGTGGTGGGAGCAGTGCTGTTCATTTTAGTTGTTTTAAATGTAGGAAACCGAAGTTTGGGGAAACCTTTAGAGGGCGAGGACAATTAATCCTAACGTAACAGTAGCAATTTGCGTTACTATTCCCCAAGGGAGAGGCTCTTTGTTGTGCAGAATATGTTGAATCCTCATTATCAGTACTGTTATTGGGTTCTTATTGCCTAGGAACACGTAAGGTGCTTCAATGGCGTCGGGAAGGTTGGCTAAAGCGGCGGCAAAGAAAATAGTAAGCGCTAAGGTTGCATTAGTTGAGGCTGTTCGGAGAACGAAGACTAACCCTAAAGTTAACCCAATTAAAAAATCCACTACCGCTTTTAATTTATCTTCTTTTGTAATATTTTCGTGGGCTTCCGAAACATTGCACATGGTAAACACATCCCAGTGGGGGATAATATCCAAAAGGAAGTGGGAAAAGAATGCAGTGGGAAGGGCGATCCACGGATTTTTAAGTTTTAGTGCAAGAACAATTCCAATAAAGGTGTGGACGGTAGCAAGCATTGCGTTGGTATAGTAACCCTTTTGGTGATAGAATGCAAATAGTGGTGTG
>CAYXRZ010000007.1:6302-8697 GCA_964467235.1 uncultured Candidatus Saccharibacteria bacterium | reverse complement strand
AAGCATTGCGTTGGTATAGTAACCCTTTTGGTGATAGAATGCAAATAGTGGTGTGGTCGCTCATGGGATATAAATATGTTTAAGATTTTGAAGACCTTAAAAAACATTTTAATTACTATGCGGCCGCAGCAGTGGCTTAAAAACACAGCCCTATTTGGGCCAGCATTTCTTTTTGGTAACCTTTTTGAACCTGATGTGTTTATGCGGGTGTTTAGAGGTTTTGTACTTTTTTGTCTGATTTCCTCGGCAATGTATATTTTTAACGATGTTATGGATAAGGAGAAAGACAGCAAACATCCGTTGAAGAAAGAGCGACCACTTGCCCGCGGCGCGTTAGCGCCCTCTACAGCTTTATTAGTATCCTTGGGACTTATAACAATATCTTTTATTGGATCGTTACGTATATCTGTTTACTTTTTTGTTATGGTATTTGCGTATGTTGTTTTGCAGTTGGCATATAGCGTTTTTCTACGTGACGTAATTATTTTGGATGCGATGACTATCGCGTTGGGTTTTATTTTCCGGGTTTTTGCGGGAGCGTTAGCTGTGCCCGTTTCAATATCTTCTTGGCTGGTGCTTACTACTATTGGGTTGTCTCTCCTTATGGCTTTTGGGAAAAGGCGGTCGGAAAGGACACTGCTTGCTGGGGAAAAGCCCGACGTGTTTAATACCAGAGCATCTTTGCGAGAATATCCGGATACCTTGTTGGACTCAGCAATTTCCACGTTTTCTGCTTTTACTATTTTTGCTTATTCTTTGTTTGCTTTCCAGACATCACCGACAGATGTTGTTCTTCGTGGTATTCTTCCTTCCACGCTGGCCAGCCCAAAATGGATGATGCTTACGGTGCCTATTGTTATTTACGGCGTCAGCCGTTATTTGTATGTTATTTATGAAAAGAAAGCTGCCGAGTCCCCAGCTAACGCTCTCCTGACTGATTATCCACTCCTAGCCTCAGTGCTTATCTGGGTTTTTTCTGTGTGGGTTATTATTTATCCTCTCGGGGGTTAGAGCGTCCAGATTACAATTTTTAAAGTGGTAGGGGAAGTTTTGAGAGAGCTTTGTTGTGGCGCGATTATTTCAAGCGCTGCCCATGCGGTTTCTCCCGGTTCCATAAGTAATGTTTGTTTGTCGTTTTTCTGGAAATAGGCTTTTACTTCCTGTTTTGCATCACCTTCCCCTTCAACCGCAATAATTTCCAATTGGTAGGTTTTTGCGTTGTGATTTTTATTGCGTATTTCGAGGGCTCTTTGGTAAGTGGCTTTTTGCCCCCAAAATGTTTTTACTCTTACTTCTTTTATCTCCCCGCTTTTTATTTGGGATAACGTGTCTTGAGAAGAATTTACCCGGGCGCCTAGGAAGGAGCCCAAGTTAAGTTGGGGTTTGAGACCACTAATACGGGCAACTGCCCCTACCGGCCCTGCAATTAAAACCAAAAGCAGCGCCCCGAGAGATGTGTTAGTTATAATTTTTGCAAGGTTTTTCATAACGTTATGGATGTCATTCTGAGGAGGTCTGCCGACGAAGTCGGCCTCCTCGGCGACCCGCCGAAGAGGCGGAAATCTCCTGCGGGAACCGGTGTATTGCAAAGTTGCAGGAGACTCTTCGGACCGATGAAGACACGGATCTCAGAGTGACTACTTTTCAGCGAGAATGAGTTGTCAATCGGCGATAATCTGTAAGAGCGTTCTTACGCTCTGGCCAGGTCTACCTCCCTATCCACATCAATAACAAAAAGGCTGGTAAAAAGCAAAGTTACAAAAGCTGTGCCCAGTGAGAATTCCCATGCAACTAAGTTCCAGTAAGATTGGAGTAAAAAAAGTAAGGTCAAAAGCCACTGGTAGGAAAGCCAGACCACAGATTGGTGAAATAGTTCGTAAGTAGTTTCAATAAGGCTTGTTAGATGAAGTTCATGCAGACGCAGTGTTATTTGCGGGCTAATGTGCGAGCTGTGAAAAGTATAAGAGCGGACAAGAATAAATAATAACCCTAAAGTTACAGCACTAAACGCTGCTAAATTGGAATAGATATTTGCCGTGGAGCGGTAAGGTTCTTGGAGAGTTGTGAGGTCGAGGGTGAACGGGATGCCGAGATGAATACTGCAAAGGGCAACGCCGAGAATTTTGGCGCTTATAACTACCACCGCAGGCAATATTGCCTCATCTATCAATTTGAGCAGGGTTTTAGAGATCATTGTAGCTCACTAACGTTCGCGTAATTTGCACCTTCGGTACGTAACTTGCGGTCAGAACTGCGTAAATTATGGTAACTCCAGAAACAAAACAACAAGTTACGATTAGTTACCACAAGTAACAATAAGTTACTATGCTAGTATTAACATACTATGAAAGGGCTTCTTGTGTCAATATGTGAAAAGATTATTCGGCTTGCTTAC
>CAYXRZ010000007.1:0-6202 GCA_964467235.1 uncultured Candidatus Saccharibacteria bacterium | reverse complement strand
TACTATGAAAGGGCTTCTTGTGTCAATATGTGAAAAGATTATTCGGCTTGCTTACGGTGCGCTTTTTATTGTCACACCGCTCTTGGTTTGCCCTTGGACGCACGAGCTTTTTGAATTTCCCAAGATGCTTTTTGTCTACGCACTCACTATTATTATTTTTTCTGCATTTCTGGTAAAGATAATAAATACAAAATACCAAATACGAAATACAATTTTGGGCAATCCAGTTTTTGTTCCTATATTTGTGTATTTTGCGACTTATTGCATCTCAGCTGTATTCTCCATCCACCCTTATACTTCTGTTTTTGGCTACTACGGGCGCTTCCACGGCGGCTTGTTGAGCTTAATTGCTTACATTGCTCTTTTTTATATTTTTATTTTAGAATTCAGTAAGGCTGTCATTCTGAGGAAGGCTTCCTCGGCTGACGAAGAATCCCCTGCGACTAGTGGTAATTTAATAATGAGATTCTTCAGTCGTCTTTTCGATAAATCGAAAAGACTCCCTCAGAGTGACGCCCAGTATAAAAGTTTATTGACTTTTTGCTATCTATTATTATGTACCGGGTTTCTTGTTTCCCTCTACGGCATCCTCCAACACTTTGGCATTGACAACCATTTTTGGGTGCAGGATTCTTCCGCCCGCGTATTTTCAACCTTAGGACAGCCCAATTGGCTTGCCGCATGGCTGGTAATGCTCCTGCCCCTCTCTTGGGTTTTTTATCTTTCTTCAAAAAAAGCGTGGCTGACCGCTGTAGGCTGGTGGCTGTCCGCTGGTTTCTTTGCTTCTTTCTGGTTTACCTATTCTCTTTCCGGACTTTTAGGAGTTGCCGCGGCTTTAGTTGTTTTCGTTGCGTTAATACCAAAGAAGTTGTTCTTTAAAAATAAAGTAAAATCTTTTTTGCTCATTGCCGGTTATTTGCTGGTAGTTACTGCTTTTCCCGGACTTATTACCCGTCGGGTGCAGGAATTAAAAAAGCAAGTGAACGTAACGCCTCAGGTGTATGCAGCGCAAAGTTCTCGGGGGAGTGGTGATACGCTGGAGATAAGGTTAATTGTTTGGCGAGGGGCGTTGGAAGTTTGGCAGAGCAGCTTTAAGAATATGTTAATTGGTACCGGTCCAGAAACTTTTGCTTATGCCTTCTTGCCCCACCGTCCCCGGGAGCTTAACCAAACGTCCGAGTGGGATTTCCTTTACAATAAGGCTCATAATGAATATATTGATATATTGCTAGAACATGGGCTACTTGGGTTTGTAGCGTACGTTGGGTTGATAGGTGCGTTTATTGGGCAATTCTTATCAATAAATTACAAATTCCAAATTAAAAGCACCAAAAATACTAAATACAAAATACCAAATACTAGATACTTTTCTGTCGCGCTGTTTTCCGGTTGGTTGGGATTTTTAGTAACTAACCTTTTTGGCTTTACTGTAGTGCCGACGGCCTTACTCTTTTGGCTGTATCCTGCAATTGCTTTAGGGTTACGAAAGTGCGACAGATTATCATGACTTATTACAGGTCCCTTGGGAACAAGAAGAAAATACTTTGGGGCAGTGTGGTCCTTTGCTGTGCTTTAGTTATTTTTTGGGTTGTTTTCGCGTGGTTTCGGGCGGATGTGCTTTATGCTCGGGGGCAGTTGTTGGTCGATCGGGGAAGTCTTTTAAGAGGAGCCGAAGTATTGGAAAGATCTGTTAGCCTTTGGTCGGTGGAACCGGCGTATAGGCGGGAATTAGCAGCAGTCTATGCAAGGCTGGCTGGAATTTATTCCGGGGAGGACAGGAGGGAACTTCTAAAGTATGCTGATAAAGAGGCCCAAAAGGCGTACAGTCTAAACTCCCGGAATTTGCTTACCCTTAAGTCTTTAATAACAACTTACTACGCCATGAGTTTGATTGATGACGCTTACCAAGCACACACGATGCGCGTATTAGAGGAAGCGTTGGAAAAGTGCCCCAACGACCCGACCTTATGGTATCTAAAAGGTGTTGTTTACGGTGGGTTTGGAGACCAAAGTACTGCAAAGAGCGCTCTAAAACAAACGTTAGAACTCCGCCCGAACTATCCAAAAGCCCGTCAATCTCTAGAAACTTATTAGAATGCGTGTATTAAGAAGCTTAGCTATCCTGATATCCTGCTTTCTTCGTGTTATAATACCTTTATGAAAGACAAATCCCGTGAAAATCACTCTTCCCTTTCTGCATATTCTTTCTACCCAGAGGACGTTAAATTTGCAGCGCAAGAACCGGACGAGGAAGTGTTGTATTTTTTGCGTAAACATCCGGTTACTAATGTTCCTTGGATTTTGATTTTTATCTTTTTGCTAGCTTTTCCTCCTCTAACTGAATATATTTTAAGAGAAACACCTTTTGACCCTCTGCAAATTCCGTTTCGATTACGTCTGTTGTTCAGTATTTTCTGGTACCTGGTTTGCGTGGGGTACGCACTACTTTCGTTTCTTAATTGGTTTTTTAATATCTATATAATCACAAATGGGAGGATAATTGATCTGGATTATTATGGTTTTTTGTTTTACCGTCTCTCGGAAACCGAGATTTCGCAGGTTCAAGATGTTACGTACGAGGTAGGCGGGGTGTTTCAGGCAGTTTTTAATTATGGTCACGTTTATATACAAACAGCAGCAGAACAGCGCGAATTTGACTTTCTTTCAGTTCCTAGACCGGCAAAAATACACGATGTGATTACAGATCTTGCTCAAATATATGGTTAATTTCTTTTCTGAACTACAAATTGTTTCTATTTTGGAGTTGATAATGGTTAGTACGGTGTGCGGTTACTTGGTATTTTCTTTTCTTGTGCTTCGTCAAATTAAGGTGTTGGTTAACGATGTTCAAACTAATGTTTCTGGTTTTGTGGTTTTGATCGGAGTTGTAAACATAGTCTTAGCCGTGCTGGCATCTATTGCCTCCGTAGCTTTAGTGTTTTAGGTTTATCTAATGACTGCTCAAAGAGTTTTGGTTGACAAACGTTCCACTGTTTCTATTCTCATCCTTATTTTAACTATTGCCTTTTTGGGTGCGGTTGTGTTTACGCTTATCCGTCACCGCGGTAATGTCCGCCAAACGGAATCAATTAAGGCGGCAAATGCGGCTCGTGAAAGTTTTGAAGCGGCGCGGGATTTAGTAGGGTTGGATGACGAGGAAGCACAGGAAAAGCTTACTTTAGGCAAGGAATCTTTGGACCGCGCGGTTCGGCTTGGGCTTAGTACGAGGAGGGCAAAGGAGTTGGAGGACCTTTACAGCAGTGTGCGCTTGCAAATCTTAAAAATTGTTAGTATAGAGACGCGGGGTATCCATAAAATTGAAAAAGGGCGTGTTTCTGACCTTATGTTTGACCATGTTGAGAATAGGCTGGTTTTCCTCGATACTGTAGATGGTAAGCTGGTTGCACTGGAAAGTGGGCCTGCCCAAACTCCGATCGGTCAAAAGAAGATTATTGCAACGGACATCTCTGAAGAGTATTCCCATGTCATTCTTACGGAATCCCTTATTGGGGTTTGGGGCGGGAGTGGTTTTGAAGTCTCCGGGCGTAATGGAGGTGTAGGGGGAAGCGCTAGTTTTGAGAAGGATTGGGAAATTGCGGACGTTTTTGGATTTGCTAATTGGGTATACGCTCTTTCCAGTGAGGAAGATCAGATTTTTAAGTTTTACAATACAGATAAGGAGTTTGCGGAAAGCGCTTGGTTAGGGGCGGATATTTCGGTAGGGGAGGGATCCCTCTTGGGGATCAATGGAGATGTGTATGTTTGGAGCGACACTTTGTATAAGTTTACCAAGGGTAGGGAGACGGATTTTTACTTGCGTTTGGATCTGGAAACACCTTTGGAGGATGTGCAAGATTTGGCTGTCTGGCCGGGATGCACTTTTTTATACCTTTTGGACAGCGGGCATGGACGTATTTTGCAGGTGACCAAGGAAGGATTGCTGGAAAATCAATATGTGGGTAAAGATTTAAAGGCTGCCAAAGCCCTCGCCGTTAATTCCGGCGAAACAAAAGCTTTTGTTTTGACTGACCGAGAGATTTTAGAGGTTTCTTTGGAGTAGCGGGAACTCAGTTACGCCTCGCCGTGCGGTGGAACGAGGTCTTGAATTCTATGAAAGTTATTACCACTAACAAAAAAGCATATTATCGTTTTAATGTGCTGGAAAAGTTGGAAGCAGGTATTGAGCTAAAAGGGGCAGAAATAAAAAGTATTCGCGGGGGGAGGGTCAGCTTGGGTGCTAGTTACGTGACAATTAGGGAGGGGGAGGCTTATGTTATTGGGATGCGGATTGACCCTTATCCTAAGGCTCCGGAGGGTGCTTTTGATCCGGATCGCAGCCGTCGCCTGCTTCTTAAGAAGAGCCAAATTTCGCGGTTGATGGGGTTGGACGCGCGAAAAGGATTTGCCATTGTCCCTTTAAAACTTTACGTAAAGAGGGGAATTGCCAAGTTAGAAATAGGTGTTTGTAAGGGGAAGAGCAGAAAAGATAAGCGTGATGAGTTGAAAAGACAGGCTATGGAAAGGGATGCAGAAAGGGCACTGAAGGAGAAGCACAGGTAAGACAATATTTTTGTTTGTACCTTAATAAAGAAAAAAACCCGCAAATGCGGGTTTTTTGTTTTTATTTTTTTAGAGAAGCCCTTCGACAAGCTCAGGGCACTCATAAGATCTAAGTTCAAGGTCTCACTAAGATCTTATGGTGGAGATGGGGGGAATCGAACCCCCGTCTTGAAAACGCACTTTAACTCTTTCTACAAGTATAGTTAGCTTAGGATAATACTCAAGGCAAAAAAGCTAACAAAATAAAGCCCTGAGGGTGGTTTATAAGTTCTTGGGTATAAAATAAAACCAAATTTTTATACCGCATCCCGACTAGATGATGTCTGGTAAAGCCCCATCGGGAGAGCGCTTTGCAGACACCTCGGATTACGCAAAAGCGTACCGAGGAGCAGGGGAAGCTACGACCGAAGCAAGTCGGTCTAAGGCTGCCTCTGCTTTGTTGATTAAGTTGGCATGTATTTTTATGCCGAAGTTTTACGAGGTTACGCTCGACTTGAAGAGTTAGACCTTGTTTTCAATCGAAACCAGGTCATCCCCACTTGTTAATGTACCAAAGACTTATAGCAGTGATAGTCTTAACGTGCCCTTATTCTACCAAGAAGACAGGGAAAAGTCAAAAATTCGAAACTCACAAACTATAACACTTAGAATTATTAAACTATAACATCTTATGTCTGGAAAGCCTTTTAGAACAAATGTTGAGCAGATTTGTGGATAAAATGAGGAGAACTTTTTTGGGGTTTTTCTTTCCGCGAGCTTGCGTGGGTTGCGGTTTGTCGGGTTCTTGGTTTTGCAGGGATTGCGCGCGTACTTTAGATTACGCGCCCTACCAGCGTTGCGTAGTGTGCGGGGATCCGGCTATTGGAGGTTACACCCATCCGGGTTGTGAGACGAGATATACTGCCGAACGAACCATAGCTCCATTTGAATATAAAGAACCCCTTAGAACGGCTTTACACAGGGCTAAGTACTACGACGCTTGGAGTATTTTTGAAGAGCTTTCAGAAAAGGCAGTCGGTTGGTTGGCGCTGATGGGAGTAGAGTTTTTGCCCCATGCCGAGTTGGTTCCCATGCCCTTACATTATATGAGGAAGTGGGAACGCGGTTATAACCATGCAGCTATTTTAGCGCGCTACTTAGGGGAAAGATTAGACCTTCCTGTTGCTGAGGATTTTTTAGTACGCACGCGAAATACTCCATCCCAAACTAGTCTTTCCGGCGAGGAACGCAAGAAAAATGTGAAAGGAGCTTTTAGCTGTAAGGAAGGTTTGACAGGCAAAAACATTGTTCTTGTAGATGATGTTTTTTCTAGCGGGGCTACCCTTCGGGCAGCGGCAAAAGCGCTGAAGAAAAAGCACGCCCGCACCGTTTGGTGTCTTACGCTCGCCCGTTCTTAAGTTGCATTCTTATGCCTTTTCTTGGTATTATAATAATGCTGAATGGCTGATAGCTGACAGTTGACAGCTGATTGCTGGTTTATGGAAGGGTGGCTGAGTGGTTGAAAGCGCTGGTCTTGAAAACCAGTAGAGCCTTACGGCTCTCGTGGGTTCAAATCCCACCCCTTCCGCCACCGTGATTTCTTAGCGAGTCCGCCAGCTGGCGGATCGAGTTTAGAACTTATGAGTGTTCTGAGTGAGCGTAG
>CAYXRZ010000006.1:10109-17215 GCA_964467235.1 uncultured Candidatus Saccharibacteria bacterium | reverse complement strand
GTGATTTTGCCCGTTCCCGGCGTCAGCAGAAAGTTCTTTTGGCAGTAAAACGCAAGTTTTTTTCCCTTTCTACGTTCTCCAATTGGGAGAAGGTTAGAAATTTGTATGAGACTTTTGAAGATTATGTTCTGACCAACTTTAATTTTTGGGAATTGGAGCAATTATTCCGTTGGGCACAGGATATGGAAAATATGGAAATAAAGATGGAGGTTCTTGACGGTCAACAAGGTCTTTTGCACGCAGTTCGGGAAGAGGGGCGGTATCATAATGCTTGGGTTCTTATTCCCCGTGCGGGGGATTATTCTAATGTGAGGGATTATATTGAAAATTTACTATTTTCCGGAAGGTGATTGTATGATTTGTGCAAGGGCGTTAGGTAGTTTGAAAGTTACATTTTTTAAAATAGTTGAAATCGAGATTTCCCGTCTAAAGTTCATGATTACTCTTATCCACGGCAAAAATCAAGTTGCAAGTAGAAAAAAGCTTACTGATTTACTAGATAAGTATGAGAACAGTCAGGTAATACACCTTAGTGATGATTTGGATGGCGTTAAATTTAGGGAGGCTTGTGAGGCGCGGGCACTTTTTGCTAGTAAAACTTTAGTGGTAGTGGAAGTTGATAAAGTAAAAGAGTTGGACTTTTTTGATGATAAGCTTTTTTCCTATTTGGAAACGTTATCCCAAGATACGAATGTTATTTTTTGGGTAGGTGAGAAAGTAGCAAAGAACCGAAAAATTTATAAAGAGCTTGCGGAGTTGGGTAAGGTTTTTTTCTTTGAAGAAGTGGAGGATAAACCTTTTGATTTTTTGGATGCCTTGGCAGCAAAAAAGGAGAAGCAGGCTTATTTAGAGTTGGGGATTCTTCTTGAGCAGAGGGGGTCGGAAATTGGGTTAACACAGCTTATTGCCTGGGAGCTTCGGACTTTGATTAGGGTAAAAAATTCTGAGGATAATCATGGTCTGCACCCCTTTCTTTACAAAAAAGCGAAAAGATTTGCCCAGAATTTTAGCATGGGTGAGCTGCGGGAACTTTTCGGAGAAGTTTTGCAGGCTGATTTAGAAATGAAGACCGGCAAAGACCCTCGTTTGGTTTTAGACACGCTGATTTATCAGATTACTGAGGGTTGAGGGGCGGACATCCCCGCTTCCCACCCCTTAAATTTATGAGCTAACAGGATAACAAGATAACTCTGGATATCTACCTGCCATGGAATTTGAACCGTATTGTTATAAAAAGGATTATAAGAAAGAACCCGCCCGGGGGCCGTTTTGGAACAATGCGTTACCTTTGATTCTTATTTTCCTTGGTTCTCTCATTATTTCCAGTCAAATGGTACTTCCTTATTTTTCCTTTCCTGCTCAAGATACTTTTATGGCTCGTCCCGTTAAAACCTTTCAGGTTTTGGGGTCTTCCCAGGATATTCGGCAGAAAGAAAAGCCTGTTGCGAAGGAAGAAACGCAGGTGGAGGTGCCCGCTACATTTTCTCTTTCTATTCCTAAGCTGGATATTGAAAAAGCTATGGTGAAAAAGAATACTACAGAGGAAGACCCCCGCGAATTTCTGGGCCATCTTCTAGGGTCTGCATTGCCGGGCGAGCGAGGAGGTGCAATCTTTGTTTACGGACACTCAACCTTTCCTTGGCTTTTTGATTCTTCGAACTACCGAACAATTTTTTCTAACCTTCCTAAGCTGGAACCCGGCGACCAAGTTTATATTGAATACCCGGGTAAAAAATGGGTTTATAAAGTGGATGGGTTTAAAACTCTTTCTCCTGAGGAGGTTAACCCTTACGATTCCGGTGGCTCGGATCGAGGCTCTGCACGGTTGGTTTTGATGACCTGCGTTCCCCCGGGAACCCGACTGCGGCGGCTTCTTGTATACGCAACATTGGTGGAAGAGCTGGATTTATAAGGTAGGCGTAGTAAATTGATAAGGGGAGTCGCTTACTATCTTTTCGTCTAGGCTGATTTTGTAATAATAGGTAGTTTGCGGTTTTAGGTTTTCAAGTGCTACCTCGTGCTTTAAGACGGCGGTGCTTTCTGGTGCGTTTCTTCCCAACGCCTCAGGTGAGGTTCCATAATGGATCGCACCTACAACGGCTTTTTCTGTTTCCCAAGTTATAATAATGGATGTAGGGGTAAGACTTTTTATCTGGAGATTTTTCACCTGTACCTGTGGGCCGGCTTCCGTAAAATAACGGTAACCTTGCGGTATTCCTTTGTAGGCGCCAAGAACTGCAAATATACCCGCAGTAAGGAGAAGAAATGTTTTAAATCCTTTTTTTGCTTCTACAGAATTCATTTAGGCAGGGTGCTTTTTTTTGCCCCAAAACAATTGATAAATACTCATTTAAGTTACTGATTTTCTTTCCGGAATAATAATATATCAAGCGAATTTACAACGCCATCGCCGTTTAAGTCATATTCGGGGTCGCCCTTTCCGATAGCTTGGCGGTAGTCTTCTTCTGTTTTGGTGGTGACGCTTTCGGGTGTAGTTGCAGATTCTTCAAAAGAAGATTTGGGAAGCTCCTCCTCGGTCGTAGGCTCAGCAGTTTTTTTAGAAGCAGTTTCTTTAGGAGTCGTAAAGCTGTAGGGAACACCCTCGTTGTCAAAAACTTCTTCCCCAACACCTACTTTATAGTAGTAAGTAGTACCAGCGGAAAGATTGGGAAGTGTGGCGGTGTGTACAGTTGCCTTTTCCCCGGTTTGTACTGTGCTTCCGAGGCTCATTGTTTCTCCGTAAGAAACAAAGCCATAGGCGGGTTCTTTTGTGGTCCAGCTGATTGTGGCGGTTGTGGGATTAACTTCTTCTAGCCGAATATTTTTGGGTTGGTTTTCCTGTGAAGCTTTGGAGCCTGTTCCGCTAAATTTCCTTAAACCAATAATAGTACCAATTGCACCTAGTGCAAGGATAATAGTACCAATAAGCAGGATAGTTTCTTTCTTTTTCATGATTTAAAGTAGGGTCTGCCTTTAATATAGCGTAAGCGGTATGTATTGTCTAGTATTTCTTTCCAATTGTTTCGATGGATATTATGTGATAAGTTTATTAACAATGGCAGAGGAAAACTCCGAAAAAGACAAAGCGTTAAACACAGCACTAAAAAGTATTGAATCACAGTTTGGCCAGGGGTCGATAATGAAATTGGGCGATGCTGGCCCTGTGGAAGGTGTGGATGTCATTTCCACCGGATGTATTGCACTGGATCTTGCTCTTGGGGTTGGCGGTGTTCCGCGCGGGCGCGTGGTGGAAATTTACGGTCCCGAGGGAAGCGGAAAAACAACTCTTGCTTTGCACATTGTGGCGGAAGCCCAGAAGAAGGGAAACGCAGCTTTTGTTGATGCGGAACATGCTTTAGATCCTGTGTATGCTCAGGCATTGGGTGTTGACGTTGAGAACTTGCTTGTTTCTCAACCCGATACAGGTGAACAGGCGTTGGAAATTACAGAAAAATTAGTGCGTTCCGGCGCGTTGGATGTTGTGGTGATTGATTCCGTAGCTGCTTTGGTTCCCCGGGCAGAAATTGAGGGGGAGATGGGAGACCATCATGTGGGCTTGCAAGCGCGGCTTATGAGCCAGGCTTTGCGCAAGCTAGCAGGAGCAATTTCCAAATCTAAAACAACGGCAATATTTATTAACCAACTTAGGATGAAAATTGGAATTATGTTTGGTAATCCGGAAACAACTCCGGGAGGTCGTGCTTTGAAATTTTATTCTTCCGTCCGGATGGATATTCGCTCTAGGGGTAAAATAAGTGAAGGAGACAAGGACATTGGAAGAAAAGTTAAAGTTAAGGTGGTTAAAAACAAGGTCGCCCCTCCGTTTAGAACTGCGGAGTTTGAAATAATGTACGGCAAGGGTATTTCTAAAGAAGGCGCGCTTCTTAATGTTGCAACGGATATGGATATTGTGGAGAGAGCGGGGTCCTGGTATTCGTACGGGGAGGAAAAATTGGGGCAGGGCCAGAGGGCGGCAACGGAATATTTGGCGGAGCACCCGAAGGTGGCAGCGGAGATAGAAAAGAAAGTTAAGGTTACTGCCCGTGAGGAAGGTCTTCCAATTGAGGTTGGTTCTACTAGTGAAGAACAAGAAGAAGATTAATTTCCTACTCCGCTCCTCTTTAATTTTTGTAATATTTAACACTATTGCAGCGCTGGCACAATGCAAAGTACTTTATCTGTTCTTATGTTAGACTTTCTTTATGCCTAAGGTAACGAAAGTTGAAGCGCAACAACGTGAAGGCCGGTTTAATATTTATGTTGATGGTAAATTTGTGGTTGGGTTGGGGGAGGATTTGTTGGTTCAAAAAGGGTTAAAAGTTGGAAAGGATATTACTCCTACTGAGGTTCAGGATTTGGTTTATAAAAGTAAGGTAGAAAAACTTTTTGACAAAGCGTTGAGTTTATTAGGTCACCGTCCTCGAAGCAAGCAAGAAATCCGGGATAGACTTTGGAAAAAAGTGCAAAAGGATTTGCGTGCAGATTTGATTGAACGTGCTTTGGATAAATTGGAAGAGAAAGGTTATTTAGATGACGAAGAGTTTGCTGAGTGGTGGGTTAAAGAACGTATTCGCTCCCGCCCGCGGGGAAAACTGCTTCTTCGCAGCGAGCTTTATAAAAAGGGTCTTGATCGGGAATTTATTGAACAGGTTTTGCGAAATTATTCTCGAGAGGACGAGATTTCGTGGGCGGAAAGATTGCTGGAGAAGAAAAAAGGGCGTTATATGTGTTTGGAGCCCCAAGAAAGACAGGAAAAAATATCTGCCCACCTCCACCGGCGGGGTTTTTCTTGGGATGTGATTAACGCTGTTCTTGATGGTTTCCGTTGACCGCGCAGGGTTTTATGGTGTAAGATAAGGATTGGCTACCGTTTTATTAATTGTTTTAATTATTGCTATGTTTTTCTCGAAAGGAGGAATTAGGTATGATAATCCAATTTGTGTTAGGATTTGTTGCTGCTCTTGGTGTTAGCGGAGCAGTTTTTTATTTTGTTCAAAACAGGAGTGAAGAAGACGAGGATCGCAAGGAAGTAGGTCAAGAGAAGAGGCAAAAAGAGCTGGAGGCGGAAGCGGTGCAGGAAGAGGAGGCAGCCGCAGCTTTGAAGGAAGCGCAGCGGGAAGCAAAAAAAATTCTTACCGAAGCGCGCGAGGCGGCGCGGGAGATAAAGGCCAGCGTTTTGTCGCGTGAAGAAAGGTTGGATAAAAAGGAGGGTAAGCTCGAAGAGCGTGAGGTGGGACTACGGGAAAAGCGGGAAAGGTTGGAGAGGGTTGAAGAAAAGCTTGAGAAAAAAAAGAAACAGCTAGATGAAGAGCTTGAGAAGAGAGCATCTTTAACTAAGAAGGAGGCCGAAGAAAAGCTTTTAAAATCTTGGGAAGACAGTCTAACGGCAAAGAAAGCGCGGATGGTAAAAGAAGCGGTGGAGAAAGCAGAGTTAGAAGCAGAAGATAAGGCTAGAGAGGTATTGGTTTCGGCGATGGAGAGCGCGGCAACGGATTATGTTACGGAGACTACGGTGTCTCATGTTGACCTTCCTACTGATTCAATGAAAGGTCGGATAATTGGGAAGGAGGGCCGAAATATAAATGCTTTTGAAAAAGTAACGGGAGTTGATTTGGAAGTTGATGAGACCCCAAAAGAGGTTCGGATATCCTCTTTTGACCCCATTCGCCGGTTGGTGGCAAAACGGTCTCTGGAAAAATTAATTGCCGACGGAAGAATCCAACCTTCTCGTATTGAAGAAATAGTTTTGCAGGTGGAAAAAGATTTGGAAAAAGATTTGCGAAAATTCGGGAAAGAGCTTGCTTACAAGGCGGGTGTAGCTGATTTGCCGGCAGGATTGCTTTCACTTTTGGGCAAATTAAAGTTTCGTACTTCCTACGGGCAGAACCAAGCTGAGCATACTTTGGAGGTTGTAAACCTTGCAAAAGCATTGGCAAGGGAGGTTGGGGCCCGGGAGGACTTAGCTGCCAAGGCAGCTCTACTGCACGATATTGGGAAAGTAAGGACTGTAGAAGAAGGAAAAGGTTCTCATGTTGAATTGGGTAAAAAAGTTTTAAAGAAGTTTGGGGTAGGGGAAGAGCTTATTCACACTGCTATGGCCCACCATCGAGATGAGCAGTTTAGAAACATTGAAGCAGCTTTGGTATATGTTGCCGATGCTATTTCTGGTGCCCGCCCCGGAGCCCGTTTGGATGATTACGATTCTTATGTGGAACGTATTGACCAGCTGGAGGAAATTGCGGGGGGCTTTTCCGGTGTTTCCGAAGCTTATGCAATTTCGGCTGGGCGTGAGGTGCGCGTTTTGGTTTCGCCGGACGAAATTTCGGATGACGAGGCTGCTGTTTTGGCTCATGATATAGCAGCGAAAATTGAAGAAGAGGCAACATATCCGGGAACGGTTAAAGTTAATGTGATTAGGGAAACTAGAGCGAGTGATGTAGCTAAATAATGAAAATTCTATTCATCGGTGATATAGTTTCGCGTTTAGGGCGCGAGACCATAAGGAAATCCTTGCCAAAAATCCGCAAAGGTGATAATGTAGACCTTGCGGTTGGTAATGTAGAGAATTTGGCGGGAGGACGGGGCGCAACGCGAGCCACCGTTGAGGAAGTCCTTTCTTACGGTTTGGATTACTGCACATCAGGTGATCATATTTTTGCAATTGAGGAATTCAAACAGGATATTGAGGAACTACCTGTTTTGAGGCCGGCTAATTATCCTGATGATATTCCGGGAAGAGGTTTTGAGATTTTAGATTTAGGGTCTGAATCTGTTTTGCTAATTGACCTTCTTGGGTTGAGTGTGGGTGAGGAAAATATCGAGTGTCCTTTTAGAACGGCAGATAAGATACTTGCTCAGCACGCAGATAATGTTTCTGCTACTGTTGTAGAGTTTCATGCGGAGAATACATCGGAGAGGCGAGCAATGGGTTTTTACTTGGATGGTAGGGTAGCTGCGGTTTTGGGTACTCATACTCATATACCTACAGCAGACGACCAAATACTGCCCCAAGGCACTGCCTACGTTTCTGATATTGGAATGTGTGGCCCCCGCGATTCTGTTTTAGGTGTAAAGAAGGAGATCATTATTGAACGTTATAAGTATCC
>CAYXRZ010000006.1:2221-10009 GCA_964467235.1 uncultured Candidatus Saccharibacteria bacterium | reverse complement strand
GCGATTCTGTTTTAGGTGTAAAGAAGGAGATCATTATTGAACGTTATAAGTATCCCTATGGGCGAAGGTTTGAATGGGTCAAAGAAGGCCCAGCAAAATTTAATAGCGTCTTAGTAGAGATAGGAGAAAATAGGTTAGCGAAACGTATTGAGAGAGTGGATAGAGAGATATGAAAATAACAAATGACGAAGTTCAAATATCAAGTAAAAAAGCAGGAGTTCTCTTCTATTTGTAATTTGGGTTTTGGAATTTATAATTTTCTTTTGAAAGGGGGTGAAATTTAGTGACAAAGACAGAACTTAGAGAAGCATTGGCATCCCGCCTTGATTTTACTAAGGCTGATGCAAAGAGGGCTGTTGACGAAACGTTGGACATTATTAAAGAGAGCTTGGCCAAGGGTGAAAAAGTTACCTTGACCGGGTTCGGAACTTTTGAGGTCCGACACCGCAAGGCCCGCATGGGGCGAAATCCCCAAACTGGAGCTCCTCTGCACATTCCGGCAACTGATTACCCAGCATTTAAGGCTGGTAAGAACTTGAAGGAAGCTGTAGAGTAATCTTCAGACCTACCTTAGTATTTAAAAACTAAGGCAGATTACCCCCCGGTTTTTCGGGGGGTGATTTGTTTTTTGTCTAGTGGAGGGGTGGTGCGTACGCGTTTTTGTAAGCCGCGCGCTTGCTTTCGGGTTATAACGTCACCGCGCTTAGGGAAAAATTTGCTTTTAGTAAGTGCTAATTGATAGATTATTGTGGGTAAATTTTTCTATGCTTACAAAAACGGTACACACCACGCCAATACGCTCGTTTGGGAAAGCCCACGCTGTAAAAGGTTCTGTTCTGATTCGTGTTAATTCGTTTTTAAACCCGCCTTGCCGGCGAGGCAGGTTTGCGTAGATTAGTGTAAGTTACAAAAAAGTTGTGCTTATTCTGCTAGTATAGATTTATTATGAATGGCTTAGACGATAAATATTATATTTTTACATATGGTTGCCAAATGAATGAGGCGGATTCAGTGTGGTTGGGGAAGATTTTTGAAGATTGCGGTTACAGCAAGGCGGAAGACCTTGGAAATGCTGACGTTGTATTGATAAACACCTGCTCTGTCCGTCAAGCGGCGGAAGATAAAGTTTACGGTCTCGCCCCTAAATTACAAAAATTTAAAATTCAAAACTTAGAATTTAAAATTATTCTTACGGGGTGCATGGTCGGGTCTGCTACCGGCAAGCGCCGGAGGATTAAACTTGGCACGTTAAAAAAGCGCATGCCGTGGGTGGATCATTTTGTGTCTCCAGGGGAGATTTTTGAAAGGTTGCCAGAAATTTTAAATGCTGGTAATGGTGATATTGCTGAAGAGAAGAGATTAGTTGCTCCTTTGCAGCAACCTAAGGGAGTAGTCGTAAATAAAAAGGAAGCGTACGTTCCTATAATGCGCGGATGTGATAATTTTTGTTCCTATTGTGTGGTCCCTTTCGGGCGGGGGGCAGAAACATACCGCGATTTTGATGAGGTTGTTGAGGACGTAAAAGGGTTGGTTGCGGATGGGGTGCGCGTGGTTACCCTGCTTGGTCAGAATGTTAATTCTTATCCGCGATTTGCAAAGCTTTTAACGCAGTTGCACGACATTTCTGGTCTGGAAGAGCTTTGGTTTCTTACTTCTAACCCTTGGGATTTTCCTCCTGAACTAATTGAAGCTATGGCGTTGCCTAAAATCCGTCGCTATCTTCATCTTCCCCTGCAGTCCGGGGACAATGAAATTTTAAAAAAGATGAACCGCCCTTACACTGCCGAGGAGTATAATAATTTAGTGGAAAGGGTTCGGGCGCAGGTGCCGGATATTGAGTTGGGTACTGATTTGATTGTTGGGTTTCCCGGTGAAACAAAAGAGCAGTTTCAAAATACTGTTGAGCTGGTTAAGGATATTGGTTTCCAGGGTGCATATATTGCTATGTATTCTCCACGTCCAGGTACTGCCGCGGCGAGGCATTTTAAAGACGATGTTTCCCGGGAAGAAAAAAAGCGCCGCCACGCCGAGTTGACAGCGGCAGTGGAAAAAAATGGCTGATAGTGTTAAAATCACGGCAATGGAATTCAAAGAAAGAACAAAAAAAGTCTTTAATATAGCCTCCCTCCTTTTGATGGGTTCTCTTATTCCTCTGACTTTTAGTATTCTTGTTTCTGCAAATGCGCTTCCTGGCGATACGACTTATCCCCTTAAACTTAGTTTGGAAAATATGGCTGTGTTTTTTTCGCAAGCGCACCCACCTACGGAGATGGAACTGCGTTTGGTGGTGTTGAACCGTCGTTATCAGGAGGCACGTGACCTTTTGGAAAGGGAAGGATCCGCGCGGGGGTATAAGTATTTTAACGAAGCGGCGACAAGTACGCACAGGGCAGTTCTTGGTATGCGCGATGAGAACTTGCAGGAACGTTATGAGGAGGAATTGGCAGAGGACCTTCGTCGTTATAACGCGGAGTTAGAATACCTCATTCGTGAGTTGGAAACCCCCTAATTATAATTTCTACGAGGCTTTGCGTAACCACTTCCCAAAAACCCCCCTTTGTTCTCTTGTTGTAAGCAAGTTAGCCGAACAGCGTCAGCTCGAATTTTTGAGTTGTTTTTGCTATAATAATAAGACTTATGAAAGATAATATTAAAGAAAAAATATTAGACAATTTCAACAGTCCGACATTGGGGCGGCTTTCTATGGAGGGTGTCATGGACCGCATACGGAATTTTATGGCGGAGCAGCCGGAGTACAAGTACCGGTTAATAATTGGTACTGATTCGGCGGGGAAAAACCACTCCGGGGTGGATTACGTTACCGCTTTGGTGGTACATCGTGTGGGTGGCGGTGGTATTTACTTTTGGCAAAAGCAGTTTGAGGAAGTTAACAGTCTTCGCCAACGTATTTATCGCGAGGCTTCTATTTCCTTAGATTTTGCCCAATTGGTTTTAGATGTTTTGCAGGAAGACGGCTTTTTGGATTATGACTTTGAAATTCACGTTGACATTGGTAAAGAGGGGGAAACGCGGGCAATGATAAACGAGGTGGTAGGAATGATTCGCGGCAGTGGTTTTACGTGCAGAACAAAGCCCGCATCCTACGGAGCTTCTTCAGTAGCTGATCGCCACGCAAGCTAACTTCTATGAATAAATTAGTTGTAATTTGCGGTCCAACAGCAACGGGGAAAACTTCCTTGGGGTTGAGGTTGTGCCGTCCGCCAGCCCCCCTCGCTGTACCTCCGGCGAAGCGGCCCGATGGATTTAATGGGGAGATTGTTTCTATTGATTCCCGGCAGGTTTATAAAGAAATGGAGATAGGAACTGGAAAATTGCCACTTTCCAAAAACCCCGAGTCCCAAACACCAAGTTCCAAAGAGGCTGTGGGAGAGGAAGGCCAGCCAAGGGAAAACCCGTCGGGTTGGGATCCAGAAACCAGACGGGTTGAGGAATTGGCTAGCTCAGAGGGATCTTCGGTTGTTAGGATAGAAAAAAAAGAAGGTTTTTGGATCATTAACGGAGTAAGAATTCATCTCTACGATTTGATTTCTCCCGATGAGGAACTTAATGCTGTTCAGTATGCACGGTTGGCTGCAGACCGAATCGAAAAGATTTGGTCTCGCGGGAAAATCCCCTTTTTGGTGGGAGGCGCGGGTCTTTACTTGGAAATTCTTTTGGGAATGGTGGAGGTTGCTAAGATTCCAAAGAATCCAGAATTACGAGAGGACCTAGGTAAATTATCTCAGGAAGATTTAGTTGCTCGGTTAGAAGATGTTGATCCAGAGCGTGCAAGAACTATTGATAAAAACAGCCCCCACCGTGTAATGCGTGCTATTGAGATTGCTGTTGGACGCTCTAAACATGGCTTTGGGGAATTGCAGGGCCTAGAAAGTCGTGCGGGCAGTTCAAAAACTGTAGAAGTACTGCCGGAAGGTATCGAGCCCCTTTGGATTGGTCTCAACGCCCCCCGCGAGTACCTTTACGACAAAATTGATCGGCGAGTGGAGAAAATGATGGAAGCAGGTCTTCTGGATGAAGTCAAATCTCTGGTCGACAGCTACGGTTGGAATGCCCCTGCATTGGATTCCATTGGGTATATCGAGTTCAAGAAATATTTTGAAAGTGAAAGAAAGTTGGAAGAGCAAATTCAGCGCGTTAAGTATAACAGCCATGCTTACGCCCGGCGGCAGTTAACTTGGTTCCGCCGCAATGAAGATATTAACTGGTTGGATATTACAGACGAGGGCTTTGAACAAGAGGCAGAAAAGATGGTAGAATCTTACCTAAGAAAGTAAATTACAAATTCAATCCGCCAGCTGGCGGAACAAATGACAAAAGTTTGGCCCGCTTCGACGAACTCTCAGCGAGGCGAGAACTTGTAATTTGTTATTTGGTGCTTAATTCGTATGTCTACTGAAATTCGTATCACAACTAAATCTATCTTAACCACATTGTTAGTTCTTTTCGGTATTTGGTTGGTTATCCAGCTTCGTGCTGTGTTTTTGGTGTTGTTTGTAGGAATGCTGTTAGCCCTGGCTTTAGACCCTTTAGTGGATTGGCTTGCTCAGCGGGGGTTTAAACGCAGTCTTGCTGTTTTTGTTGTTATTTTTTCCCTTATTGCTTTTTTTCTTGGTTTCGGAGCACTGGGGTTTTCTCCACTTATTGAGCAAACTACCAAATTTTTCCAACAGCTTCCTCAACTTTTGGCGCGTGCGACTCACGCCCCTGGTTCTCCCGAATATTTGCAAAGATGGGGTGAGCAGGTCGGCCAACAGTTAGGGGCTCTTTCTACAGACGTTTTACGGGTAACTTGGGGTGCTTTTTCGGGAGCTTTTTCTGTCATTTCTACTTTGGTCTTTACGGTTTATATTCTTTTGGATTTGGAGAATTTAAAAGGTTTGTTGAAATCTCTGCTCCGAAAGGCAGACCACGAAGCTGCGGATAAGGTTATTAGCGATATTGAGACTCGCTTGGGAGCTTGGCTGCGCGGGCAGCTTTTGCTGATGCTGGTTGTGGGAAGCATTACGTTTTTGGGTCTTTCTCTGCTTCAAATTAGGTTTGCTCTTCCTGTGGCCTTAATTGCCGGGTTGTTGGAAATTGTTCCTATAATTGGGCCTATTATTACTATCTTCCCAGCAGCAATTGCCGGTTTTTCTACCTCACCTCTGTCCGGTCTTGGTTCTGTAGCAGTAGTAATTTTGGTACAGCAGTTAGAAAACAACATCCTCGTCCCACGGGTGATGAGAACTGTGGTTGGGTTTAATCCTTTGGTGACAATGATTCTTCTTCTTGCTGGCGGTAGGCTTTTTGGGATTGCCGGCGCATTTTTTGCTATCCCCACCGCCATCGTCGGCCAACTCCTCCTTGAGCATTTCCTTGACCTTTGATTTCTGCGAATAATAATTTTCTAGACCCGACGGGTCTAGTAAACTTCTACCCCGAAATTTTGGTGGAAAAAAGAGGGGTTTTGTGCTATAATGACGATGCTTGGGAAGATGGCAAACGCGGTGATGCGGAGCATCCGAGTGGCGCTCCGCGCCACTGAGGAAAGTCCAGACTGCACAGAGCAAGGGGTTGGGGCGCAAGCTCCAGCTGGTAACAGCCGGTGTCCAAAGCTTGAAAAGGCCGCGGAACAGGTGGTGAATTAACATTACCTGAGAGCAACAGAAACGATCTTCCAGCTAAACCGTTAACAAGTGACTATTTTTGACACTTGGGTACGTTGGAAGCTGAAACGGGCAATCCCACCCGCAGCAACCCACGATGTACCGCTTGAGCCTGCTCGGCAATTGCCGGTACGAAGATGGAGCGCAGATAGATGTTTGCAAACCACGCTTAGCGTGGTGAACAGAATCTGGCTTACTCTCTTCCCAAGCAAAAAGAAGACTACGCTTTGCGTAGTCTTTTTTTATACTTCTATAATTGTAAAGGCGAGGCATCACGTAAAGTCGGAACACGTGACAAGTGCCTCGCCTCTACAATGTTTGGTTATTATGCTAAGATGAAATTATAATGCTTGCCAAAGTATATTCGGGGGCGACGGTGGGGTTGGAAAGTGTTTTGGTAGATGTGGAAGTGGACATTCAAAAACGAGGCTTGCCTTCCTTTAAAATTGTTGGTTTGCCGGATAAAGCCGTGGAGGAAGCAAGAGAGAGGGTGCGCTCAGCGTTGATTAATTCGGGAGCGACCTTTCCGGATTACAAAATTACCGTCAACCTTGCTCCCGCCGATTTGCCCAAGAAAGGACCCTCTTATGATCTCCCCCTTGCTTTGGGTATTCTTATCTCTTCGGGGCAACTTCTAACACCAAAAAACAGAGCTTTTGTTATGGGTGAGCTTTCTCTTGATGGTTCGGTCAAGCACGTTCCGGGTGTTTTGCCGCTTGTTCTTATGGCACGAGAGGAGGGCTTTGAAAAAGTTTTTCTGCCTGAGGATGATGCCCCGGAGGCTTCTATAATTTCAGGTATTGATGTAATTCCCATTGAATCCCTTAATGAACTTTTTTACCATCTTAAGGGTTTGAAAGAAATTGACCCGCACCCGCATCGGGATGTTTCTGAATTGGTGCGTGCGGAGGGGGAATATGAGTATGATTTTGCGCACATTCGGGGCCAAGAAAGTGCCAAGAGAGCGCTTACTGTTGCGGCAGCCGGGGCGCATAACATTCTGATGACCGGCCCACCCGGTTCGGGGAAGACACTGCTTGCCCGCGCGTTTCCTTCTATCTTGCCGCGCCTTACGGAAAGTGAGGCTTTGGAAGTGACAAAAATATATTCTATTGCCGGCCAACTCCCGCGTAAAGACCCCTTAATCCGTTGGCGGCCTTTTCGCTCTCCTCACCACACAACATCCAGGGTAGGTTTGATTGGCGGCGGTAATATTCCTTCTCCGGGTGAAATTTCCCTTGCCCACAGAGGTGTTCTTTTCTTGGACGAACTTCCCGAATTCCCGCGGCATGTTTTGGAAAGTTTGCGCCAGCCGTTGGAAGACGGCATAGTAACTATTTCCAGAGCGCGGGCAACTTTAACTTTCCCTGCCCGGTTTATTCTTATTGCCGCGCAGAACCCTTGTCCTTGCGGCTTTTGGGGGAGTGACGACCGTGCTTGTATGTGCACCTCGGCAGAAATTCGTCGCTATCGAAAGAAAATTTCCGGCCCGTTGCTGGATCGGATTGATATCCGAATAGATGTACCGCGTGTAAAAACCGGAAAGCTTTTTGACGAAACACAAGAAGACGTAGAAAAATCAAAAGAGATTCGGGAAGAGGTGCAAGAAGCGCGGGCACGGCAGTTAAAGAGGTTGGAAAGAGTTGGGTTAAAGGCCAATGCAGAAATGGGTTCCAAGGTAATTCGTAAATTTTGTCAGCTGACGGAGGAAGCAGAGCAACGCTTGCGGCAAGCAACAACGCAAAAGAAGCTTTCTGCCCGTTCTTACCACAAGGTGCTTAAAGTATCTCGTACAATGGCAGATCTCGAAGGAACCGAGGAAATAGAGGCTAAGCATATCGGCGAAGCCTTAACCTGCCGCCCCCAACGCCAACAACTCTTCTAAAATTCTACACTTCTGGGGTGTAGAACTAGGTTTAAAGCTAGAAGGGGATGCTGTCTTCGTCAACAGTTTCGTTGCTGCTGCCCGCCTCGTTTGGTGCAGATGGTGTGCTGGAAGCTCTGGAAGACTCTCCCTTGTTGCGGGGGATAACAAAGTTTCGGACTTGCACTTCTGTAGAGTAGCGAGTGTTTCCGTCTTTATCTTCCCAGTTGCGGGTTTGCAGTCTTCCTTCTACGTATA
>CAYXRZ010000006.1:0-2121 GCA_964467235.1 uncultured Candidatus Saccharibacteria bacterium | reverse complement strand
GTGTTTCCGTCTTTATCTTCCCAGTTGCGGGTTTGCAGTCTTCCTTCTACGTATAGATATTCTCCCTTAGAAATTTGTTTATCTATTATTTCTGCCTGCCGACCCCAAAAGACACAGCGGGTGAACTGGGGGACTTCTTCCCATTCGTCGTTGTCCTTTTTGTAGGAATATGACGTGGCGATGGGTAAGTTTAGAACTGCCCTTTCGCCGGGTGTGTAGCGTAAGTTAGGGTCATCCGCAGCGCGCCCAAGCAGTGTTACTCGATTAATTGAAAAAGCCATAAATTATCACCTCCGGATAGCTTCATTTAAGCATGTAAGCATGCAAACATACAAGCGTTTTGAGCACTATCATTCGATAACGATTTTAGCCTTAAAGGTTACTACTCCTGCAAAAACCGTATTCTTTAAGGTTGAAGTATGGTTGCTGTGTTATTATTGGATTTGTGAATGATTTTAAAAGTTGTGTAGATAAAATATTTAAAATTATTGAAGCAAGTAAGCGTGTTTTAATTCCCTTGCATTTGAATCCTGATGGAGATTCGGTTGCTTCGTCTCTTGCATTTGCCCACGTATTAAAAAATTTGGGCAAAGAAGTTGTGATTTCTTCGACAGACCCGGTTCCCGATTTCGGGTTTTTACATGGGGTTGAACTTGTCCAAAAGAAAGATCTAGCTGATTTTGATTTGGGGAAATTTGATTTACTCTTGCTTTTGGACCCATCTTGTTCTCCGGCAGGTATCTTTCCGCGTATTACTCGAGAAACAATACATCTTCCCAAGGGATTATCCGTAGTTTTGATTGATCATCATCCCCACTCAGAAAAATATTCTAAGTTTTCTGCTGTTCTTATTGGTGAACAAGCTGCATCGACAACGGAGCTCTTGTACAAAATTTTTGATCTTAAAAATATAAATGTGGACAAAGATCTAGCAACGCTGTTAATGGTTGGTCTGGTTACCGATAACGGTTTTTTTCGCTTCCCGAACACAACAGCAAGTACTTTTGAGGTCGCAAGTAGGCTAATGAAAAGGGGTGTCGATTATAATGATGTTATCTTTAATCTCTTGCGGCAAGTGCCCAAAGAGTATATGAAACTCTGGTCACTTATATTAGGTAATATAGAGGTAGCTAACGAAAGTAGATTCTTGTTGTCAGCAATTTCCTATGATGAGTTGCAGGAGTTAGGCTTTCCTGCTTCTTTGATTAGTCCAGCTAGAGGCAGTGCCTTAGCAATGTTTTTCCAGCAGGTTAAAGGTACGGAGTTCGGAGTTCTTTTGACGGAAGAGGAACCGGGGCAGGTTAGTGGTTCCCTGCGCTCGCGGACCGGGTTTGATGTATCGAAAATTGCTCGTGAGTTGGGCGGAGGCGGGCACAAGTTGGCAGCCGGGTTCAATTTGGAGATGGATATTGAAAAGGCAAAGGAGAAAGTTCTGGAAGTTGCGCGTCATTATATAAATTAAAATATCATCATTTCCTGCTGGCGCTACAAAAAACACTACTGATTTTATAGATAAATTTTAATGTATCGGAAAGTTTAAGTTATGAAATTAGACTTAGATTTACCAAAAAGAACCCACGTTGCAATTATGAAGAAGTCTTGGGGGCTTTTGCCTAAGATCCTTTCCGGTGAAAAGACAATTGAATCTCGGTGGTATATGAACCGCATTGCTCCTTGGGATCAGATTGATGCAGGTGATACCGTGTATTTTAAGGATGCCGGAGAGCCCGTTACCCTTAAAGCTAGCGTTCCCAAAGTTTTACAGTTCCAAGCGCTTAACAAAAATAAAGCAAAAGAAATCCTCGAAAAGTATGGCAGTGCTATTGGTATGGAGCTGAGTAAAGAAAATATTGAATGGTGTGCCAAGCGCAATTACTGCATTTTAGTTTTCCTCGAGAATCCTCAAGAAATAAAACCCTTTAACATTGACAAAACCAGTTACGGCAATGCTTGTGCGTGGTTGGTTACCGCGAATATTAACGATTTGAAAGTCCAATAGTATTTTTAACCTTGAAGGTTAAGAATCTTGTAGAGTGGGATGTGTTATAATAATTCGCGTTATGAATTTAGAAGCGAATGAGCTCCGAGGCGGAGTGATATTTGAAAAAGACGGCAACCTTT
>CAYXRZ010000005.1:12649-20390 GCA_964467235.1 uncultured Candidatus Saccharibacteria bacterium | reverse complement strand
TTAGGCCCAGCCAAGCAAGCGGATTAAGGATAGATGATGAAGTTCTAGAACGGTTCAAAAATACTGACGGTGTGAACGACGTTCAACCGCTTATCTCCTTAGTCGGACGCATCAACCTGCAAAATTCAATTACAGACGTGGTTGTACGTGGTGCGACCACTAAGTACCTAGAAAGCTCCACACAAAGTCTACTGCACGGCAGTTTTTTCGACAGCAATAACCTAGCTGTAGCAGTAAACGAAGCATCTATTAAAGGCATAGCTTCTGAAGAACCAGGTGAGGTTGAAGGCGTAGCAACAACCATTGCTGCTGTCAATGAGGAAATAGCTCTAATTACTTTTAAAATTCTCCCGGGAGAATGGATTAGAGTAAGGTCAGGCCCCACTACAGACAGCAAGATTATTGGGTACACGCGACGAATTGAAGGACGTCGAGACGGCGTAGAAGTATGGGGAGGCCAATACACATCCGATTCTGGCAACGGAACTTCCGGACGCAGCAAAGACGGGCGGTTACTTGGAAAATGGATTAAGGCAAAAGTTCCTCTTTGGGTGTCCGGTAAATGCAACCCTGAAGAAGAGAACTGTGAAGATGGTTGGTTCAAAAAAATGTACAATGAGGAAGGTACGCAGGTATGGAAAGAGGGCTATTTTGCTGAACTAAACCTCTCCATCGAAAACTCGGAACCTCTGGGAGATGTACTAGCCAGTTCAATTAATATTTCAGATGTATTAGCAACTACCGACCAACAAGAGGCCACCAGTTCTTCGGAAACAGGATTAACAACGGATGATAACTCCCTAGAAGATATTGAAATTGCGGAATTATTGAAGGAGGCATCTCTAGCAGCCGTAAAAAAAGAACCAAAGAAACTTCCTTTGGATGAAAGCGCGAAAAAAGTAGTAATCGTTAACGAATCAGTGGCCGAACTGTTCAACGTTGATCCTAAAGAACTTGTTGGGAAGGAATTAGATCTTTCCTTTGTGGTCGTCAGCGGCTTAATTGACTCTGAAGAAGAGAAAATCCAGTCGCAAGCAGAAAAGTACAAAGTCCTAGGCGTACTTGCTGGAGGTAAAAGTCCTGTTTGTTGGGTACCATTCATAGATCTACGTGGACTTGGGATAACTAAATACTCCCAGGCACGAGTTAGTGTCACTTCCAAATCCAAGCTAGCAGAAGTTCGACAGCAAATAGAATCACTAGGTTACAAGACGGATTCCGTGGCTGACACAATCGCTGCTATTGATAGTCTTTTCAGCACTGCGCGTATCATTCTTACTTTTCTAGGTATGATTGCTCTGGCCGTTGCGTCTTTAGGAATGTTTAATACTTTAACTGTTTCCCTTTTGGAAAGAACACGCGAAGTGGGTGTCATGAAAGCCATGGGACTCAAAGCAAAAGAGGCCAGAAACCTTTTCCTGGCTGAGTCAATGGTGATGGGATTCTTCGGAGGTATTTTTGGAATTATTTTGGGGCTGTTAGGCGGGGAGCTCCTAGGTCTTTTACTCTCCTTATTCTCCATATCTAAAGGTCAGGGCATGTTGAATCTTACCTACCTACCCCTACCTTTTGTACTCGTGATAATTCTCCTTTCTCTTCTAGTAGGATTCCTTACTGGTCTATATCCTGCACGTAGGGCAAAAAATATATCTGCACTCAACGCACTTCGCTACGAGTAATGTAACTTGAATAAGAATAAAGGTAGAGGTTTAAAATCCACGAAATTTATAGTTATTTCGTCCCTTTGAAGAATCGTTTCTTAGTTTCCCTGACGTCTTTTTCCAACTTTTCCAGTTTTTCCTTCGCCTTTTCTTTTGCCGGACCGGAAGAATCTTCAATCTTTTTGGCAATTTCTTTTACGTTTTCCCGGGCGTCCTCCGCCCAAGGACCAACACGCTCTTCCAACTCTTTACTTAAGTCCTCTGCCTTATCTTTCAAATCCTTACTCCTTTCTTTCAACTTCTTTCGAGTTTCCTTACCTTCCTCCGGCGCAAAAAGAATACCCAGAACAGCACCGCCAAGGGCACCGATGAAAAGACCTTTAAAAAAGCTTTCTCCAGAATTATTATTGCTCATCGTGCACCTCCTCCCGTTTTTCACCACCAATAAGTGAACGAACCTGCTTAAAAATTTTCACGCCCTCCACCAACCCCATTAAAGCACCCGACGCCCCAATAACCGGTTTGGAAACCGCATCAGTAACTTCCGCCGCATTATCTAAAATCAAATTAACTTTCTTGATAGATTCCCGAACCTCTTTTAAGACAAGAACAATATAAATACCAACAAAAAGGAGGTTCAAAGTTAGGAGGCCGATAATAAGTACGAGCAGTGTGTTTGTATCCATAGGCAGTAATTATAGTTTAGAGATAAGTAACTCACCTGTCAATAAGTACACACTCACTTACATACTCTGCTAAATATCTGGGAGGTTTGCGCCGGCCTTGACTTATACCTCCTGTCATCCCGAGTGAGTCCCGGTTTACTGGGATAAATCGAGGGATCCAGGTACCGAAACAAGTCGGTGCCGCACCTGAGAAGGAAAAACGTCCTTCGGACTAGATTTCTCGATTCGACTCAGAAGTCTCGCTCGAAATGACAAACGCGCGAACGGCCCCGAAAGATAGGGTGCGCGGTAACTCTTTACTCGAGTTCCGCGCTGGGGGTAGCCTCCTCCCTCTCCGCGGAGGGGCTTGCCTCCTGCGGAGGGGGCACCACAACCCGCGGAGCATCGTAAATTAAAGCTCTCTTTATCACAGTTTCCTTCCCAAACTCATTTCTCGCCTTAAAAACCAACTCATTCGGCCCGTCCGAAAGTACATAATCAAAACTAAATTCCCCGGAATCGTCCACGGAAACTTCTTGACCGTTAATAGTTAAAGTTGCCTGGGGATCTGCCTCTCCTTTCAAGGTAACTTGCGCTTCGGAAACAATCATGTCTTTCGAGGGAACACTAACCTGCAGTTCCGGAGGCCCGGCAATAGAACGGTACTGCCAAAATATGTAACCCAAAAACCCGACCACGAAAACTACAGTAATCAAAATAAAAAGCTTCCGGGGGGTCAAAATTACTCTGGGCTCCTTAAGTGGCTTTGTTACATCACGAATTTCCGGGAATTCAGAAGCTTCACGATATTCCCGCCGCCAAAAGGCCAAAACCTCCGAAACATCTAAACCCAGAAAGTCCGCGTAATTTTTTAGAAATCCTTTAATATGCAAAGGGTGGCCGAACGCACCGTAATTACTATTCTCCAGCGCCTTCAAAAACTTGGTCTGTATCCTCAATTCCTCCGACACCTCCAACAACGAATACCCTTTCTTCTTTCTAGTTTTTTTTAGCATTTCACCGACAGTTTTCATGAGACTACAGATTAACGCTGATCAATAACTGATTTACGCAGATAAAAAAGAGGTTTGGCAGGCTTCCGCCGCACAAAACAAACCAGAGATTTTTGCGGTATGCGCTTGTCCGGGACATAGATCGAAAGCCGCTGCAGTTTAAAAAAATTAATAAATCGGCTTTCGATCTCTGAGTGAGCGCTTTCGCCCAATTTGCAGCCTGACACCCCAATGGCCGCGAACGATCTCGGCAAGCGCGGTGCCGCAAAAATCTCCGAAAAGAGCGGATGTGTTCCCCCGGCAGGCCAATAGCTTTAAAGCACTTCGCTGGGGTCGGAAATCAAGAGTTCGCGAGGTTTGGAACCGTCCTTGGGACCCACCACGCCTTTGGCTTCCAACGCATCTAAAAGACGCGCCGCCCGAGCATATCCAATAGAAAGCTTTCTCTGCAAAAGAGAAGCCGAACCACGGTCGTGGCGGCAAACAACTTCCACTGCATCCGGGAAAAGATCGTCATCCAAACCCTCCAAATTCTGTTCCTCAATCATCTGCCTTCTTTCCGTCACTTCTTTTTGTGCCTTACGAAGACTTTCTTCAAAGTCAGGTTCTTCCGCCGCTGCCTCCTTTCGCAAAAACTCAACCATAGATTTCACTTCCATCATCGAAATAAACGGAGCCTGGATTCGCCGCGGGCTAGAAGCCTCCGGAGGAAGATAAAGCATATCTCCACGTCCCAAAAGTTTCTCCGCGCCGGGCTGATCCATAATCACCCGTGAGTCAACACCAGACGTCGTATTAAGAGCTACCCGACAGGGTATATTGGCTTTAATAAGTCCGGTCAAAACATCTGTCGAGGGTCGTTGTGTAGAAAGAACAAGATGAATTCCTGTCGCCCGCGACATCTGCGCCAATCGAACAACAGCCTTTTCCACTTCATTAGCAGCAGCGGCCATCAAATCTGCTAACTCATCCACCACCAAAACAATTTTGGGTAGTGCCTGAAATCCTGAGATTTCATTATAGGAATCAATATCTTTAGCCCCCGCATTTTGAAAAAGCTTGTACCGTCTTTCCATCTCTTTAACACTCCACTGCAAAGTGGGAAGCATCTTGTCTGCATCCAAAATTACCGGAGTTAAAAGATGTGGTATATCACTGTAAACAGAAAGTTCAACACGCTTTGGATCAGCAAGGATAAGACGAACTTCTTCCGGTGTAGTGCGGAAGAGAAGCGAACTAATAAAAGAATGAATAAGGACCGATTTACCGCTGCCCGTAGCTCCTGCAATCAGAACATGCGGCATTCGCGCAAGATCCGCCACTTGCGGACGGCCCGAAACATTTTTTCCCAACGCCACACTAAGTGGCGATTTACTATCCCCCATAGGTTCCGAAGTCAGTATGCTCTTTAACCCAACAGTAGCAGGTTTTTTGTTTGGAACTTCAATCCCCACCAAAGACTCACCGGGGATAGGAGCTTCAATTCGAACCGAACCCGTAGAAGAAGCCAGCGCCATTGCTAAGTCCTTATGCAGGGTTGTTATCTTTGTTAGCTTCGTCCCCGAAGCCGCCTCTAATGCATACTGCGTTACAGTTGGTCCGGAATTAACATCCACCACTTGTGCTTTTATCCCGAAAGACTCCAATGTATCCTCAATTTTTTGTGCTTCATCCTTCTTTTCCTTCTCATCCTTTTCATAAGGGGGGATATCTTGCAAAATATCCAAGGGGGGATACTCCCACTCTTTAGATTCATTGGGCAAGTTGGCTACTGTTTCGTGGCGAAGAACCGTCTTTTGCTCCTTTTTTTCTTCTTGGGGTGACTCCTCGCTAACACCCTTTGGAGTATACGTTGCCTTTACAACTACTAATTCGTCTTTCTTTTCCTTTTTCGGCACTCTTTCCTCTTGAGTAGAATCTTCCTCCTCCTCAACAGAATCAGAAGACTCCTCTTCCTCCTCCACTAACTCTGTCTCAATAGTCTCGTGACCTAGGAGCCGGCGAACCATTTGAATTGTTCGCCGGAAGATAAAGTTTTTAAGAAAATCGCCTACCCAAGAAAAAGCATCTCCCAAAAAAACCAGAGTCTCGTCCAGGGAAGCATTAAAAATAATTAAAACCGAAACCAACCCCACCGATCCCAAAATTAACACGGCACCAAAAGGGCCTAAAAAGTCGCGTAAGTACCGCTGGATTAAATACCCCAACATACCACCGCCCTGCCCCAAAAGAGCCTCTTCCTTTGCCGTTCCGGGATTGAAAAAGAAATGAACAGCACCAATGAAGGAAAACAAAAAAAGAACTAACCCCGTTAGAACGCGAGGCTGAGCAACTTTCCATTTTGGTTTACGAAAAAGAATTAGACCCGAGAACGCGAGGACAATCGGGACCAAAAAAGAGCCCCAACCAAACGCTCGGTTAAGAAGTCTTTGAAGTAAAGACCCAACGCCTGCCGCCTGCCCAAAAAAAGAAAGGAGCATTAAAATAGCAACAACTAAAACCACTACCCCGGCAATTGACTGGGCAGTATCGTTTTTTAGCTCAAACTTAACTTTTCGCGGACGGCCACGCTTGCCCATTAGCGCTTATATTTAACCATAAAAGGGATTGTCGCGCAATCAAAATCAAAAAGCGGTCCGCCATCCGGCGGAGCGGTAAGCGGTCTACGGATAACGGATAGCGGATAGCGGAATCACACCTCCACAATTACCGGCAAAACTAGAGGAGAAGCGCCTGTCTTTTGGCGGATGTAGTTAGAAACGTTAGTGTCAATTTGTCGTTTGAGCTGATTCCAATCCTTTTTCTTTGACTGTTCTGAACCCGCGGTCTTGCGAGCGATACCTTCCAAATTGCGAATCAAATCCTGCGATTCTCGTACATACACAAATCCGCGTGTTGCTACTTCTACCGAACCGGAAATATTACCCGTATCAGGATCAATAGGTACAATAAGCACCACAATCCCATCATCAGAAAGTACCTGGCGATCACGAAGCACAACTTTTCCTACATCACCAATCCTTGTCCCATCAACCAAAACATCTTTAAAATTAAACTTTCCTTTACTTACAGCTTCTTTTTCCTTTGCTTCCCGCCAATATTCGGAAAAATCTAAAAGTTCACCCTCACGTAACTCAAATATATTACTGGCAGGAGCTCCCATTTCCTGTGCTAAGCGAGAGTACGCCCGCATATTTTTGGGAGTGCCTCCAATAGGAATAAAATAACGCGGCTGAACCATACCCATAAGCATTTGAATATCCAAAGACGACCCGTGACCGGAAACATGCATACTGTCTTGTATTTTATAATAAGAAACCCGTGCGCCCCGCACAATCAATTGATCAACAACTTTGTCCACAGCTTCCTTTGCTCCCGGAGGTTCAGGGTCACCGGAAAAAATAACGGTTGCCCCTTCTTCGAGCTCAACCAAAGAGTGATCACCACTAGCAATTCGGCCTAAGCTTGAACCGGGCTGTCCATAACAACCAGCCACAACATAAGTAAGCTTAGATTGATTAACTTTCCTTGCTGCGCGCGGGTGGACCATATTCTTTTTATCTACATCTAAATAACCCAACTCTTTAGCAATTAAAGCACTATTTTCCATCGAGCGACCCAGGAAACAAACCTTCCGCCCGTATTTGACCGAAGCCCATACAGCCTGCTGAATTCGAGAAATATTGGAAGAAACAGTGGTAAATAAAACCTGGCCCTCCGCATCACGAATTCGAGATTCAATACTTTTAGTAATCACTTTTTCCGAATCTGTATACCCTTCCGTATTAGCCCCTAAACAATCAGAAACCAAAAGCATCGGCTTTTCTTCCTGCGCAAGGCGAGTCATCTTGGGAACATCAAAAAGCTTCCCGTCCGTTGGCGTCCAGTCAAACTTATAATCGGAAACGTGAAAAAAGTTGCCCACCGGTGAGGAAACGAAAAAACCCAAGGAATCAGGAACCGAGTGGCAAACTCGAAAAGGGCTGATTTCAAAAGCTCCTAATCGAAAAGAACTGTCATCAGGGTCAATTTCAAAAAGATTAAACTGATTCAAATTCAAACCCCGATCTTCCATAGTTGCCTCAACAAAAGCTAAAGATAGCTTAGAAGCGTAAATTGGTGCGCCCAACTCTGGTAAAAGGTGAGGGACCGCGCCAAAGTGATCGTAGTGAGCGTGCGTAATAATTATGCCCCGCACATTTCCCAGCTTACCTTTGTCCCGAAGGTAAGAAATGTCAGGAATTGCTGCGTCCACCCCCGGGGTTTCTGAACTAGGAAAGCCCATTCCGCAGTCAAAAATAATAATATCCTGCCCGCACTCATAGGCAAACATATTTCGATTAACATCTCCAGCACCCCCCAAAGGGATAAAGCGTAATGTTTTTTTGTTTGATTTCTTAAA
>CAYXRZ010000005.1:0-12549 GCA_964467235.1 uncultured Candidatus Saccharibacteria bacterium | reverse complement strand
CTCCAGCACCCCCCAAAGGGATAAAGCGTAATGTTTTTTTGTTTGATTTCTTAAATTTAGCCATCTTAATTAATTTTCAATTACCAATTTTAAATTTACAATTTCTTGTATTTGTTATTTAAAATTTAAAATTTAAAATTAAAACAAACTTATCTGATCCTCATTCTCTTGATTATTCAACTCTTCAACTTCAATTTCACCATTAAGTATCTTTGGTAATTTTTTGAAATCTTTACGTAAAACCCTCTCAACTCCCTTACTCCGCAATGCGGCCGCAGGGTGAAAAAGAGGGAAAATAATGTAACCGTTAGTCCGCACCGGCTTGCCGTGTGTCTCGGATATGGAAACATCACCCAAAAAATGCTTTGTTGCAAAGCGTCCTAAAGTACAAACAATTTTCGGATCTATTTCTTTTAACTGTATATCTAAATAAGGCGCGCACGCTCGCAGCTCGTCCACATGCGGATCTCTGTTTTTCGGCGGACGGCATTTAATAATATTACCAATCCACACATCTTCCCGCCGCACACGAATTGAAGCCAATAATTTATCCAAAAGCCTCCCTGCTTTACCCACAAAAGGCTTGCCCTGTCTATCCTCATTAAAACCCGGCGCTTCCCCAACAAACGCTATTTTTGCATTTTTCGGGCCTGCCCCCGGAACAGTGTTATTTTTGGTCCGTGCCAATCGGCACTTTTTACACTTCTTTATTTGCTTTGTAACTTGATTTAATAAAACAGACATCGAATAAAATCCGAAGCACTAAATTCTAAATTCTAAACAAATCCAAATAACCAAATTCCAAAATCTTTAAACGTTTTGAATTTAGAACATTTGAAAATTCGAATTTGTTTCGGATTTTGTGCTTCGAATTTCGGATTTTTTGTTTTACCATTTTGGCAAGAAATTCTCAACATTATCCTCCGTAACTCGCACGGTTTCCACACCTTCTTTGACGATACTAACTGCTGCTTTTCTGCAAATACCCCGGATTGTTCTTTCCAAAGTACGTATCCCCGCATCATAACCAAGAGGACGAAGAATCTGCGGCCACAAATTCTTCTCGATTTCCAACTGACTCTTTTCCAACCCACACTCCTTCATTACCCGCGGCAGAAGGTAATCCTTGCCAATAGTCTCTTTTTCTTCATCAGTGTAAGCCGGCATCTCAATTACTTCCAAGCGGTCCAATACGGCATTGGCAATATTCCTTTTGTGGTTGGCAGTGCAGATAAAAAGTACCTCGGAAAGATCAAAAGGATAATCAAGGTAATGATCCTGAAATTCAGTGTTTTGTTCAGGGTCCAGAAGTTCCAACAGCACACCCATTACCTCTGTATGTGCATCGTCCGAAACACGGTCAATTTCGTCCAAAAGAATAACGGGATTCTTACTCTTTGTGCGTGCTAAGCCCTTTATTACTTGACCGGGGTCAGCTTGCGGGAAAGCACGCGAACGCCCTCGCAAGTGCACCGAACTCCCCACACCTCCCATAGCTATCCGTATAAACTTACGTTCCAAAGCCTCTGCAATAGAATAGGCAACCGATGTTTTACCAATCCCCGGCAAGCCCACAAAACAAAGAACAGTAGCCTTAGTAGAAGCCAAAGGACCCGTTGCTCTTTCAACACGTAAGCCGCGCTCCTCCTCCGTAAGATTCAAGACAGCTATATATTCCAAAATGCGCTCCTTCACTTTCTCCATCCCGTAATGGTGCGTATCCAAAACTTCTCTGGCCTTCTCAATATCCAAATTGTCCTCAGTCCGTGCGTCCCACGGTAAGGAGATAACTAAATCTATATAACGGGAAATAACTTCGTATTCCGAGGTATAAGTCCTAAACTTTGCCATCCGCCTGAGGCTCTCAATCATCCTCTGCAACTTATCCTCTAAATCGGGAGGGAGTGTAGCTTTGCTAACCTCTTCAGCTAATCCTTCTATTTCCGGAAAAAGAACTTCTTCGCTCGTATTGTTTGGCGAAGCCCGGTGTTTTGTTTTACTTTTATCTTCGGCAGGCATCGTAGTGAGACTTCTTCATCCTTAGTTTATTGGAGAACCAAATTTAGTTCAAGGGTATTAGCAAAAATAACGACCCCGTCTTATTCAACGTCCTTCCATTAAAGCCCTCGTAACTTGCAGGCAGACCTGCGTAACTTAGTAGTAACTTTTGGTAACTTCAGGAGCAATAAGTTACTACTAGTTACCATGAGTTACAACAAGTTTCCAAATATAACTTAAATAACAGATAGGGAAATTTTAGATAGACGAGTAGTTATTATTACTCGTGACGATGTCTAGGTTGGTGGGTTTTATCTTCGAGAGCTTTCATAGAAAGGTTAATCCGCCCGCGATCATCAATCTCTGTCACCTTCACCTTAATCTCCTCATCCTCACTAACCACATCGTGCGGGTCTTCCACAAAACGGTCGGCCATCTCCGAAACATGCACCAAACCTTCTTGACCGGGAAGAATTTCTACAAACGCACCAAAATCAACAACCCGCGTTACTTTTCCTTCATACACCTTGCCCACTTCTACCTCCTCCACTATCTTCTCAACCCATTCTTTTGCCTGCTTCATACTTTCCAAACCTTCGGCAGTGATGGATACTGTTCCGTCGTCATCCACATCAATTTGCGCTCCTGTTTCTTCGATAATTTTACGAATCATTTTACCACCCGGGCCAATAACCTTGCCAATCTTCTTAGGATCTATCTGCACACTAGTAATCTGAGGTGCGTATTCAGACAAACTCTTTCGCGGCGCCTCAATTATTGCTTCCATCTGTTCCAAAATTTCCAACCGTGCCTCGCGCGCACCGTTCAAAGCCTCGTCAATTATCTCGTCTGTCAAACCTTCATTCTTAACATCCAATTGAATTGCCGTAATCCCCTCCCGAGTTCCAGTAACTTTAAAATCCATATCCCCAAAAAAGTCTTCCGTACCCGCCATGTCAGTTACAACTTTATAATCTCCTTCTTCGTTTTCTACCAAGCCCATGGCAATACCCGCTACCGGAGCCTTGATTGGTACACCGGCATCCATAAGAGCAAGTGTTGAACCGCAAGTTGCCGCCATTGAACTGGACCCGTTAGAAGATAGGATTTCTGAAACCAAACGCATTGTATAAGGGAAATCTTCTTGAGGAGGAAGAACCGCCTGTAGAGCTCGCTCGGCCAACATGCCGTGACCGATTTCCCGCCTCCCGGGTGAGCGCAAAGGAGCTGTCTCCCCTACGGAAAAAGGTGGGAAGGAGTAATGGTGAATATAACGCTTAGTCCATTCCCCGGTCATACTTTCAAACATCTGCTCCAAAGAAGGAGAACCTAAAGTGGCAACGGTAAGAGCTTCCGTAGAACCCCGCTTGAAAAGGCCGGAACCGTGAGTACGGGGAAGGAGTCCTACCTCCATATCCAAAGGACGCACTTCATCAAGCGCACGCCCGTCAAGTCGTTCTTCGTTTTTCAAAATATTTTCGCGCACCGCCTCTTTAAGCACTTTGTCCAAAATATCGTTCATCTCGCTTTTGGTAAGTCGGCCTTCAAACTTTTCGTGCAGTTTTTCCCGGTATATTGCCAATTCATCAGAATCAAGAAGGGCATCTTCCAAAATTTCTTGGACAAAATTTTCCCGGGCGTATTCGGCAACTTCTTCTTTTGCTTGCTTTACACTTTCATCTTCCTCTTCCAACCCTAAATCCTCCATACTCAACTTCTCTCTGCCAACAGCTCCTCTCATTTCTTGAACCAGGTCTATAATCTTATCCTGCGCACCGCGCGCAAAATCAAGGCCTTCCTTGACTTTTTCTTCGGAAACTTCCTCTGCATCTGCCTCCAACATAACTACCCGATCCTTGGTTGCCGAAACAATAAGGTCCATACTACTTTGACTCAGCTGACCGTTAGTGGGGTTTAGTAAAAACTCATCTTGCTCCTTTAGATACCCAACACGGGTAGTAGCCACAGGGCCGTTCCAAGGAATATCCGAAATTGCTAAAGCCGCTGACGTTCCAACCGAAGCAAGAAGACCGGCATCGTTTTCATTATCAACAGAAAGGGGAAGAATAATCACCTGCACATCGTGCCGCATTCCTTTTGGGAAAAACGGGCGAATCGCACGGTCAATCATCCGCGCTGTAACCGTAGCCTCGTCTGAAGGACGCCCTTCGCGCTTTACCCAGCGGGAACCTTTGATAATCCCACCAGCATAAAGACGCTCCACAAAATCAACTCGGAGCGGAAAATAAGAAACCCCTTCCCGGGGCTCATCAATAGTAGCAGCTACCAAAACCATTGTATCGCCGTAGCGAGCAATAACCGCACCATTAGCGCGTTCCGCAACGCGCCCATACTCCAAACTTAAAGTTCGGCCTGCTAATTTAATTTCTTTCTTTACTATTTCAGACATAAATAAGTGGATCTAACCTACAAGACTACACTACTGTTTCTGTAGCGGCGGGGCATGCCCCGCCTCTACAAGCCGTACTGAAGTTTGTAGATTAAAAGGAGGGAGAGTCAGTAGAATCAATAAATCCAAGAATTTTTTCTTGAGTCTTATTGAACCCACTGACCCCACCGCCACTTCCAATCCAAAAAGATACTAACACACAAACCCCAATAATGCAAATTCCACCCTTTTCGAGGTCCGCCGAAAAATCAAAATAGAAATCTTACTTTTCCCTCCACTACAATCCAATCTTTTCCACCAATGCCTCATAACGTTCCTTACTTTCCTTTTCCAAATACTTCAAAAGCTTTCTCCTCTTCTCCACCATCCCTAAAAGCCCCCGCCGAGAGTGTTTATCCTTTTTATGCTCCTTAAGGTGGGAAGAAAGCTTCTTTAGCTTTTCAGTAAGAATTGCAATTTGCACTTCCGGCGAACCTGTGTCGCCCTCGTGAGTTGCATATTCTTCAATGATTTTTTGTTTTCTTTCTGCTTCTAAAGTCATAATTAATCGCCCTTATATTAGCACTGGCGCATCTTCTTTGCAACGCTTTTCAAGTTCGCCGCAGGAAAAACCTCCGGGGTTAAATCCCCAAAAAACCCCGAAAGTTGGGGAATGCTGCGATCCTTATAAAAAAGATAAAACCGGACTTTAAGACTCTGCTCCACGGAAGCAAAGTATCCCAAAATCCGGCTTCACGAATTCGAACAACGAACCTCTAAATCCCCGGCTGGTGACACCTTTCCTGCCAAAGCACCCACTGGGACTCAATCGCTACTCTGGTTGCTTCAACAGCAACACGTTCCTCCGCCACTGCGCGATGTTCTTTGTGTAAATCACATAGAACGTCTTGAAGCTCGGTACCTGCAAACAACTCACTAGCAGGCTCAAAGCCCTCTTCCGTCAGCACGCGACAGAAGCAGAGCAGCTTCTCCTCCGGAAATTCGATAATTTGGTAATACAGCTCTCTTTGAAGCCCTTCTATGCTCACTTCACACATTGCGTCCAACCCTCCTTAGCTAGCCTAACCACCTAACTTATGAATTTCTACATTCAACAAAAGTCTACCCCCAACCCTACCAAAAATCACCCGCCAAAAAAAGAACTGAAGAAAGAACACACCCTATATTAAATACGAAAATGGGTGACGAACGTCACCTGTTTTCGTAATGAAACTTACTAGACAAAACCGCTATTATATTATTAAATCAATCCATGGATAAACAAAGCTACAAGAAAGTGCTAGCCCACTGCGGGACAAAACCGGAAGTAAGAAAATACATCTATAATAATTATTGGGACAATAAATGGTAGCCGCGCGAAGTGCAAGACTGGAGAATAAAAATTATTCCTGCCGGTATAAATACAAGGATTACAGTACAAGCGATAAACAATATCTGGTTGCCGTTAAGAGATTAGGTCAAGAGGACATAAGTAACAAGCTGGCACCGGGAGAATCCGACTATTGGTGGACCCATCTCGCCTTTATTTCTTACAAAAGAAACTACTTGAATTAAACTCTTGTTAACAATCCTAATACCCTGTATTATACAAAAATAAGACGTGGTCTCGGTTTAAACAGAAACAAACAGAAGGAGAGAGAGATGTCCAAAAGCACGTGGAAGGAACAGCACAGAACACTTCAAAACATGATGAGATCTCATCAGCTGACGCCGGAGTGGGAAGAGCAGCACGGGAGAGTTCTCATTGCACCAGGGATTACAGTTTACGACAGTATTCGACATGCGAAAGCTTTTCGGGACATTGTACTAGACCCCGAATCCGGCCACTATATCTACCTAGGCATGTCGGGGCCCGGCGGAAAGAGCGCTAAACTACAGCAGGCCGGTGACCATCTCGAAAGCCTTGAATTGGAAGAGGCCAGGAAGCTTCTGGGAACTCTACAAAAAGAGCTTAAAGAGCTCATTCAAGAAGTAGCCGCGGTCCTAGAAGCCGCACAAACCTAATCCAATATACACAACGACCCGACCAAGAGCCGTGGTTCCAAACCTTTTGGACCATGGCTCGTTTCATTTTCCTAAGGAACCTCGGGGGCATCACCTTCCCAAAATTGTAAATCTTTAGAAGGTTCTTTTGCCCAAGCAAGTGCCAGTTCATAATCCGAAAAGAAGAACTTAGCGCAGTTTGCAATTTCTTTTTCGTTCATCCATTGGTTTTTTCCCTCTTCCGTTTCCGCTTTCAATTCGCCGCTAACATTTTCAATATTAAAAACGTACAGGTATGCGTCGCGGGTAATATCGCCCCTCTCACTTCGATTGTACTCATGTACCAATCCCAAGAGGTTCGGTTCCCCGCATAAACCTACCTCCTCGTTACAAACCCGGCGTGCGGCATCGGCGAGTTTTTCCCCAAAGATAACTCTCCCAGCGGGGAAGCTCCTGTAACCAAAAAAGGGCGCTTTCTTTCTCTCTGTCACCAAATACTTTCCTTCTTTTTCCATAACACAAAGCACCAAAACACGTGGCCCCTTACGAAAGTTCATCGAAAGCGATTCAAACTCTTGCACGTAAACCCGGCCTTTTTCGGTCAAAAAATAAAAACCGTCTTCTTTTTGAACCAACTTTCGAGTTAACAATTCTTTTAGGTGATAAGTGAGAAGGTCAGAAGAATACCGTTCTTCCATTATTTCGGAAAATTTTAGTTTCGGGGCAAACGTGAGTTTTTGGAGAATATCTTTGCGAATTGGGTGCAGGCTCTTAGGATCCGGCGTTGCGCAGTTTATCATTCCCCAAAATTATAACACGCTCTCATAGTACACACCAAACCTAAAAATTACTTTAATAGCGGCGCTAAATTCAGAAAAAGACACCTTTCTTAACCTTCAAGGTTAAGATTCCCATCCCTAACACTCTCATCCTCCCCGCTGTCATAAGTCCCTTCCCAACTTCGCATCTCTCCCGAACGCAAGAGCTCATCCACCAATTCAATCTCTTCTCTTAATCCAGGCACGAATTGATAATTGCCCAACTCATCAACCGAAACCCAAGCGTGTTCTGTAAGTTCCTCGGAAAGGGAAACGTCGCCCGATTTATAATCACAATAAAAGCTGATTATCATTGTGGGGATACTATCCGAACGCATATAGCAAAGACTCAAAAGATACCGAATCTTTTCCACCTCCAGCCCGACCTCTTCCCGCACTTCCCTCACTACAGCCTCTTCCAAAACATTGTACCAAGAATCTGCAGTGTCTTTAGGCGTGTTTACATAATCTTCAGGGGTTATTTTGCCCCCGGGCACTGTCCAAAGACCGGGAAAAGCGGCCTCCCCTTCGCTCCTTTTGGCAATAAGATATTTATTATCTTTAACAACAATCCCCGTTACTACAAGGTAATGTAATCGTTCGTCAATCATACTAAAAATAACTTAACAGAAAAAAGAAGGCTTTTTAGTGAAGACAATTTAACTAAAAAAGAAGAACCCGAAGTTCTTCGAAAAACTTCGGGTTTACAAAGCTGCACACAAGGCTAGGAATCATTCAACCAGAGCACCAGTTACATTATCCCAATAGATAATTGTCACTGGAGATCCCCAACCAATTTCGGGATAATATTTCCGCATACCCGTGAGCAAGTCTTTACGATTTTCGAAGCCATCTGTCTCCCATTCCTCTTGGGTAACCCCCCTTAAGAGCGTATGGCGAACCTCCGTAATTTCTGCCATTACTGCGAAAGGCTCAATGTGACAAAAAAGTACAACTGGTCCTGGCCAATAATCACGGTACCCTTCGCGAATTGTTATCTTTTTCTCACCGCGAAGGATAGCTAAACGCTGTGCGGAATCCGGACTTATCTTCAACGCGAGCAGCGGATCTCTCATCTGCATTGCCATATACACACTCCTCTTACTCACTGGGCTCTGGATTACCCTACTAAACAGTATTACCCCAACCTTACTATCATTTCTGGCAAACTTTCGACAAAACGACCACAGTACGACTTGGCCAAAAGTCCTCTTCAGATAGAAAAGTAAGGGGGCGATTCTTCCAATCATCTGGAAGCAGCCACGGCTGCTGATCAATAAGCGCATGGTTTAAGACAAGGACGGGAACATCACTCCCTTTTTTCCACGCCTCAGCTGCCGCCACTAGACCAGACAACAGTGCTTTCTCTGAATCAGAGAACTGGAAATTGTCTTGCCACATGACACCATCCCAAAGAACCACAGCATCGCAAGCTTCTTCACACATTATGGTATAAAGTTCCTCAGCTTGATAAACCTTCCGAACTTCATAACCCATATCCTTAAACGCCACCACCCACGAATAGGTAAGCTCACTATCCTGTTGCAAAATACCAAACGCAATCCTCGGCATCTTATTACCCTCCTTACTAAATCATCACCAAGCGTTGCAAAAAAGTATACCAGAAAGCGTGATAATTGCAAAGTTTATAAGCCCTTCTGCCTATCATAAATCGCTTGTATAACAACTTAGAAGCCAAAAAAGAACAAACTATGCAACACGACGTTACCAAAAAAGTTACAAATAGATACTACGAACGTGGCATCTATTTGTAATAAATTTCCTTACCCTAGATAGTGAAACACACCCTAGTTTAAAAAACAAAGTTTAGAAAAAGGGATCTTTGTACAAACGAGAGAAAAGAGCGGGAGAAAACTATTACTCAAAAGGGGTGGGGTCGCAGAAGTTGTTTTCTTCGGTGCAGCCGATCTGCATCCATTCATAAAAAGTTTCCGGGTCGCTGTTGATGGCAAAGATCGCATCTTCAACAGTTCGGTCATGTTTTATTGTTTCTTCTACGGAAGCAATAAAGTTCTGGCTGGCACAGCTTGCGTTGGCGGAAGGTATAATATTTCGAATATCTTTTAAATTAACGTAAGCTGTATCTTCCAAAACTTCAACACTAATCAAAATATCCTCCGTTTCCTCGGAAAACATTGAAGTATAACCCTCAGCCTGCTCTTCTTCCGTGGGGCCGGCAAAAAGAGCGTTGAGCTTGGCTTCCAAAAGGTCTTCTCCTGCATCCAGTTCCCTTTCCGTGCCGTAAACCAAGCCACATTCCGTTACACCCTCGGGGGTCTTTTCTTCGTTGGGGTAATACAAAATAACAGTTTGCGTTTCCCCGGCTTCTTCCTCTACATCTTTCGTTTCTGAACAAAAGACGTCGGAAATAAGCCACTTACCTTCCACCTTTTCAAGTTCCACCGGCACAATCCTTCCGCTAGGTCCAAAAGATTGTCTTAAATTAACCCGCGCAGTGCCCCCCGAAATAGAAACCTCCCCCACTTCAAAACTAGGTGGTATGTCTTGCGCACAAAGAACGGGATCGGCCCCACGCTCATAACCGCTGTCCAAATATTCTTTAAAACTGGGAGCTAAATAAGGGCTTTCTTTATACGCCCCGCTGGAAAGAGGATTACCTTCATAACCAAGGTACCAGCTGTAAAATTCCTCCACTACTTCTTGGGGGCTTTTTACTTGGTTGGGAGTAGCTTTGGGTTTGGCAAGTTCCAAAGGCTTTTCGCTGTCTACAATGTAATTAACCGCAAAAACTACCCCGCCGGCCAAAACCAGCGCAAGAATTATTATTGGAATAAGCGAAAAACCTCTTTCTTTATTTTTCATAATATTTTTCAGAGTAGCGTTTCCTTCGGGCGCCCCATGGGGCGCGGCTACATTTCTTCTCCTGTAGCTGCGGGGCATTGCCCCGCGCCCTAATAAAAATTACTGCTACACCAACAAACCCAAAAAACTATTTACCAGCGCGAGTATGATACTAAAAAGTAATGCGGAAAGCAAGCTATCCACGCTAAACTCCGGCACCAGAGTATCAGTAAGCATCACAATAAAAATGTTTATGACAATGGTAAAAAGGCCAAGGGTCAAAATATTTACAGGTAGCGTGAGTAGTACCAAAATCGGCCGGAGGAAAGTATTTAAAACTCCGAGAACTATTGCCGTAATTACAGCCACCCAAAAATTAGCAACCTCTACCCCTGGCGTAACGTAAGAAGCAGTGAAAACTGCAAGACCACGAACAAGAAGTTTAAAAAGAAAAGCAACAGCATTCATTGGATTTATTATATCATGTGGAATCTTTAAGAAAAGGCTAGCTAACCAACCTTTGAGAGGTCACCGTTCAAAACGACCGGGTTCACAGCTTCTAATTCAGTCTTGTAGTAAGGAATTTCAAGGAGTGGTTTCCCTAAAATTCAGTGTTCCAAGAGGAGAAAGTTCAACATCCCCATACCCCGAAGAAATCTCGTTTTCGTTATCAAAAGTTGTTCCGTGAGATTTGAAGATGATTGTTACAATTAGCAAAAAAGGGCTCGTTACTCACAATTTAGGTTGGCTGTATTTTATTAATTCTGTTTAAACTTACAAAAATCCTCTTTAGAAGCTACAAAACTGATAAATGGTACTGTTTCATAAAAAATAAAAACGAATATAGCTTGCTTAACATTCTTTACGAAAGATGTACCATAAACAAACACCGTATCATTATCTGTATTCCAATCAAACGTTGCCAGAATTTCTGAACATATTTGACTAGGATTCAAAAGAAAACTTCTCACTTCATATTTCTTATCTTGTAGCCTAGTTTGCGTATTGAAATAATATAAACCCTTAACATACTTATTCACAACTCTAAAATATCTATTCCAATCGTCTTGAGAAATATTTATAACCGTCCTTTTACCAACATAAATATCTTGTGCCGTATACAAATTTACCAACTCCATTTTCTCTAAGTCTTTGACACCTATCTGCGGACGTCGTTGGATAGATCTCTTAAACTTAGTATGAAAAAGCTGGTTTGCTACAAAGGATTCACTTTGACTCACATTCAAAAGGAAATTTCTAAAATATTCCTCGTCTTTTGAAAAACCACGGTTACATTCCGAACAACTAGAAACCTTACAGGGATTTTCAATGCTTTTTCCTTTTGGAAAAAGAGCTTTAGAAGGAATATGATCACCTTCAACTAAATCCTCCGAAATTTGTTTTCCACAATAAATGCAGATAGGCATAATTGAAAACGAGAGTTTATTTATCAGATCCTTCGCCGAATAACATGGGCAGTTATTCGATCTTTAGGACCTGCTTCCAATAAACAAAAACCTGCCCAATTTGTGGGCAGGTTCACTATGTTCTTTATATCAAAATTAGCGGAAAACCGCAATGCTTTTGCTTTGAAATAAAGGATCAGACTTGCTCTAGAACTACAGGATTGGTATAATATTTTTGGATTTGGTAACAGAGAGCAGTCGTTCAGCCATCTCGTTTATAGATAGTAAGGAGAAAAACTGATGGGCACTAAAGTTAGCATCAATGAGGAAAATGTCGGAGTGTATGAGCTCAATATGGGTCTAAGAAGCGTCGTGGAGCACATGCCGGAAGGTATGACTGTTCACACAATCAGGCTGATCCCAGAATTTTCCAGTGTCAGTAAATACGATCTCGAAATTGGATGGGCATTTCTCGCTGTCTTTCGGCCAATTGACCCAGAAGATGAGGATCGTTGCCATATGCAAATCTTCACTCTCCTAGGAGGATGGATCAATACCTGCTACCCGACATGGCGTCTTCTGATGAATAGGGGGCCTAATTATCCTAAGACTGTAGAGGAATTCCACGCTTTGAGCGCACACCTTCTGAGGAAAGAACTTGGGCGCGCTCGAGATGGAGAACAAGAAGGAAAGCAAGGGGAAGAGGAGAACGACGAAAACTGAACCGCAACAACGTAGCCGGGCCGCTAGTCATCCGATTAGCGAGTCCCGGCTCGTTTTTATTTTGCAAATAAAAAAGGGCGCGGGGCGCCCCTTCATCAATTGATAAATTTAGTGAATCTCGAAAATTCAACTCCGATCTATCGGAAACAGAACTTTTCGTAAGTTGAACTAATCCTGAGCGCAGTCGAAGGATCTACTCCTTGTTATTCGTCAACAACTTCACCTTCCTTAACATCGCCGTCTTCTTTATCACCTTTCTTTTCCTCACTACCCCCCATACGACCTTCTTCATCTGGTTGGACATCACCCGGACCAGCATGCGCTCCGCCTTGAGCTTTATAAATCGCTTCCCCAATCTTTTGCAGTTCTTTGGAAAGTTCTTCGGATT
>CAYXRZ010000004.1:24142-26233 GCA_964467235.1 uncultured Candidatus Saccharibacteria bacterium | reverse complement strand
GGAGGTGATAATCAATGGAAGATTTTGAAAAAGAAAACGAAGAACAAGAATGGGAAGAGGAGGAAGAGTTAGAAGAAGAGGAAAGTGAAAAGGAAACAGAAGAGGGCGAAGAAGATTGGGATGATGATGACTGGGAACACGATGACGATTGGGAATAGTTGTTAAGGGCTAGGGAAGATTCACGTTGCTGTTTAGACAAAAACCTCGAAAATATTCGAGGTTTTTGTTTTGGAAAGGTTTTGAGAAAGGAGAAGAAAAATGCTAAAATCAAGGGGCTTATGAAAATAGAAACAGAAGATTTAGAAAAAGCAAAAACAAAACTAACCATCACCGTGGAAGAATCCCGCGTAGAAGAAGCATTCAAAAAAGCTTTGAAAGAACTAGGTAAAGAGGTGGAAATTGAGGGTTTCAGGAAAGGCGAAGCGCCCCTAACCAAGGTAGAAAAAAAGGTTGATCCCGGAACACTTCACGGACGGGTGATTAATATTCTTGTCCCCGAAACATACGCAAACGCGATTCAAGAAAAAGACATAAAGCCCGCAGCTAATCCTCGGGTAGAAATAAAGAAGTTTGCCCGCGGCAACGAACTTGTGTTTGAAGCCGTAATTTGCGAAATACCGGAAATGGATTTTGGCAATTGGAAGGAAGCTCTCCAAAAACTGGGGAAAGAACCAGAAATAGAAACAGCATCTACAATCACCGAAGCCGAAAATAAAGCAGAGAAGAAAGAAGAAACAAAAGAACACAACCATTTTTCTGCCCAAGACCTTTTGGACGCCTTAAGAAAAGAAGTAAAAATGGAAATTCCCGACATGTTAATTGAAGACGAAGTTAACAGAATGATGAGCCGCCTACACGATCGGCTGGAAGCATTAGGACTTACGGCCGAACAATATCTAGAAAGCAAAGACCAGAGTAGAGGAGAACTTCGGCAAGAGTATCGTCAGCTAGCAGAAGAAACTTTGAAAAATGAGTTTATTTTAAATAAATTAAGTAAAGAATTAGACATAGAGGTAACGGAAGAGGAAATAGATCAGGCTATCCAAGCCACACCGGACGAAGAAGCGCGGGAAAAGATGAACACCAAAGCTAACCGTATTTACATCCAAACAATTATTAAAAAGAACAAAACTATTGAAAAACTGCACGAGATTGCGCACTCCCAAGAGAAACAGTAGCGAACTTTAGTTCGTGCCGCATAAATCTTTGCCACGTGGTCGAAAAGAAGCGGGTACGAGCCCTACAACTACAACTAACTATAGCAGCGACCCTTGTGGTCGCCAAAACAAAGAACGCGGACTGAAGTCCGCTACTCCATTCGAAATTTATTTTTTGTAATTTGATATTTGTAAATTTTTACTGTGTATATACCAATGGTAGTCGAACAATCAGGGGGCAAGGAACGGGCGTATGATATTTACTCGCGCCTGCTTAAAGAACGTATTGTCTTTGTGGCTGGCCCAATAAATATTACCACAGCAAATACAATTATCGCCCAGCTCCTTTACTTACAAAGCGACAACCCCAAGAAAGATATCCGAATGTATATTAATTCTCCGGGCGGTTCTGCCTATGCCGGTATGGCAATTTATGACACTATGAAAACACTCAAACCGGAAATACAAACAATTGCTGTAGGCACAGCTGCTTCGGCAGCAACACTTCTCTTGGCGGCGGGGACCAAAGAAAAGAGACTTTCCTTACCCCACTCAGTAATCCACATTCATCAGCCGCTTGGCGAAGCAAGAGGACAAGCATCGGACATTGAAATTGACGCCCACGAAATAATCCGCCTAAAAAAACTATACGCAGAAAAAATTGCCGAACACACCGGTCAACCCATTGAAAAAGTGACCAAAGACTTTGACCGCGACTTCTACATGACCGCCGAAGAAGCCAAGAAATATGGTATTATAGATAAAGTACTTTAAATTAATTTTCAATTTACAATTTTAAATTACTAATTCTTTTTTTATTTAAAATTTGTTATTTAAAATTTAAAATTTGATACATGAGCCCGTAGCTCAGTTGGTCCAGAGCGCTACGTTGACATCGTAGAGGTCAGTGGTTCAAATCCACTCGGGCTCACCA
>CAYXRZ010000004.1:19697-24042 GCA_964467235.1 uncultured Candidatus Saccharibacteria bacterium | reverse complement strand
ATCCGTCTTGCCTCCAGCCCAAATTACATTTTCATTTTTCTAACCGACGCTGTTAATATTGCTAAACTTTTTGTAATTTTACTACTTCTCGGCACTTTAACCATCCCTATTTTAAGTATTAAAACTGATAACCAAGAAAGTCGTTGGATCCCACTCGTTGCCATTATCAGCGCCTTTGCTTTCCCCCAAATTACGCTTTACCCCCAAGGCTGGCTTTTACTGATTTTTTCCTCGCTTCTTTTTCTTCTTTCCTTGCTCTGGTTTAGAAATGCATTAACCAGCAAAATTGAAAACACGATAAAAATTCGCGGGGGTAATACTTTTCGAACACCAATTAAGTATTTCTACCTAACAATTGCTCTGGTAACTGCGCTATCATTTTCCGCCGGGCACGCCCTTGAACTTCAAGAAAAAAAGACCACTTTAGAAATGCCGGAAAGACTCTTAGAAAAGACTGTCCAGCCAATCACCCCCATCATCGAACAGCAGGTCGGCCGCCAACTGGAAAGCATAGTCGGCCAGCAATTTGAACAAAATCTCAACGTTAGTGGAAGCCGAGAAATTTTGGAATTCCTAAAAGAAGAGTCCGGAGAAACACTGGAAGAAGGGACAGTCCGGCAGAGTTTAGGGGTTCGTCCGGAACAGCTTGAAGGGATTAAAATAACCGAACAAGGAAATATTGACCTTTCCGGAGCACTACCCGGTGCAACAGCACTTATGCAAGAAAAGATAGAAAAAGTACTTGCCCGTTACCAAGAATACGTAATTGTAACCTTCGCTGTTGTTCTTTTTCTGAGCATTCATTTCCTGAGCCGGCTTGCTTTAATTTTTTGTCCTTTGTTTATAACTATCCTTCTAGCAGTAACCAAGAAAGCCGGGTTTATCAAAATTGCAATAGAAAATGTAGAAGCGGAGCGGTTTACTTTGTAAAAATATTGCTGCGAAATAAAAGCTTGAGTTGCCAACCAAACTTGTGAAAATAAACCAGTCAAAAACTATGAAAAGCGTAAAAAAGAAACTTAATAGCCTTGTTTTCAAACTCGGTGGTTCATGGAACAGTGTATTTGTCCACATCATAATTTTCGCCGTCTGGCTTTTACTTGGATTTCCGCAAAATACTTTGACCCTAGTAGTCTCTCTAGAAGCAATTATCCTAAGCGTTCTTATACTTAAAGTGGAAAAAGAGGAACAAGAAAAAATATCTAAAGAAACAAAATACGAAAGGGAAAAGGACCGCGCAGTTATAGAACAGGATCTTCAAACAGATGAGTACACCAAAGATATTTTGCACAGAATTGAGGAAGATCTTCGGGAAGTTAAAAAGACTTTAAAAATGGGAAAAGAGTAAAATTTCCGGCGATTCTTCAAAACCAGAATTTTAATCCGACTGCCTAAATTCAGCTCTTTTCCTGCCGAAGATCTCCTAAACTAAGGGTATCATCAATACTATACTCCCCAATCTTTGTCCTCCGCAAAGCGGAAAGAAAAGATCCAGTTCCCAACTTTTGGCCCAAATCATGCGCCAAAGATCTAATATACGTTCCCTTGGAACAGACAACACGAATTTTTGCTTTGGGTAGAGAACTTAATATCTTGCTGTCATTCTGAAAGAGCGTAGCGACTGAAGAATCCCCTCCGACAAACGGTACATTGCCTTCCGCAGGGGATACTTCGCCATCCGATAAATCGGAGGACTCAGAATGACTTCCTTTTTCAAACCCCAACAACTCAATCTCCTTTATCTTCACTTCTCGTGTGGGAAGCTCAACTTCGTCCAACCGACCTTCACGTGCATATTTGTAAAGCGGCTTACCGTCTATTTTTACTGCTGAATAAGGCGGCACCTGCTGATCAATAATCCCCTTAAACCTTTTAAGTGCGTCTTTAACATTCTCCTCTTTCAGATCACGGACAGCGGAAAGCGGCACGCGGTTAGCCAATTCACCCTCCGCATCATAAGTATTCGTCTCCAATCCAAAAGTAATCTCGGCAATATACTCCTTCTCCATTCCCATAAATTCACGCTGCTTCTTCGTCGCATCGCGACCGACAAGAACAATTAAAAGGCCTGTTGCCATCGGATCCAACGTCCCCGCATGCCCTACTTTCCTCTCCCCAGTAATACACCGCACTTCATCAACCACGTCATGAGAAGTTATACCTTTTGGTTTGTCGATGAGAAGGATTTGATTTTTCATTAATTAAATTAAAAAAATCCGAAGGAAACAACCCTGGGTTGAGCATGGACAACCCAGGGTTGGGGGAATTCGGAATTTAAACAAAACGTCCTTTAACCCACGTCGGTAAGTCAAACAACGCGACGTGAGCCAAATACTCCTGAACCAACTTTAGCCCCGCTAAGACAAAAAGAGTAACCCAGAACAGCGGTCCTTCCAACCAAGAAGTCAAACTCGGTAACTTCAGAGTAATAATATAAAAAAAGAAAAAGTTTTCAAAAAGATTGGGAAAATAGAAAAAAATTTTGCGGTCGTTCTTTAAGTAAAACAAAATTTCGCCCGCCAACCGAACTACAAAAAAGACTAAGAAAAACAACCAAAATTGGGTCTGCAGGCCAAAAACAAAAGCAACTGAATACCAATAAAAATCCAAAGCCTTGTCAATTTTCTGGTAAGTGTCTTCTAACTCCCCCGTAAATGCCAGCAAAAACAACTGCCAATCAATATCTAAAAGAACCGCCCCCACTGCCACCCAGAAAGGCTCACGCCACAAAAGAAGTGGCAGGGCAATCCGCCAGAAACAAACAATAGAGTAAGGAACTTTCCGCCACCACAGCATACTATAAACAGCTTACCAAAAATACCTGCCGAAGAACAGGCGTAACTCTCCAATACTTGGAATTTAGAGCATAATCTAGTACCATATCTATAATTATGAGCAATAAAGAAAAACACAGCCAGCTCGAAACCATGCGGCACTCTGCAGCGCACGTTATGGCGGCGGCGGTGGAGAAGTTGTATCCCGAAGCAAAATTCGGGATCGGGCCGGCAATTGAGAACGGCTTCTATTACGACATTGACTTCCCGAAAGAAATTTCTAAAGAAGATTTGCCGCGAATTGAGAAGGAAATGGAAAGGATGAAAAAAGAGGGGCATAAGTTTGTGCGGCGGGAGATTTCGGTTGAGGAGGCACGGGAGATGTTTAAAGACGACCCGTACAAATTAGAACTAATTGAGGATATTGCAAAGGGGGAAAGGGTAATCAATTCTTCTAATTCTTCTAAGGAAATAGGGAGCTCCGGGAAAGATTCCTCGTGTCATTCCGGACCTGATCCGGAATCTGACACAAATAATCGTCAGATCCTGAATCAAGTTCAGGATGACGATAAAAATGTAACTACAAAGAAACTGACACCGCAAAAAGCATCCATTTACAAAACAGGAGACTTCGTAGACCTTTGCCGCGGGCCGCATGTTGAAAATACCTCGCAAATCGGCGCTTTCAGGCTCCACAAACTTGCCGGGGCGTACTGGAAAGGTGACGAAAACAAGCCAATGCTTACCCGGATTTACGGCCTTGCTTTTGAAAGCGAAGAAGAATTGCAAGAGCACATGGAAATGCTCAAAAAAGCAAAAAAACGCGACCACCGAAAGATCGGCAAGGAACTAGACCTTTTTTCTTTCCACCCCGCTGCACCTTCCGATATCTTTTGGCATCCCAAAGGATTCACCATCGTAAAAGAAATGTCACGTTACTGGCGGGAACTACACGACCGCGAGGGTTACGTGGAAGTTAGAACTCCAGAAATCTTAACACGAGAAACTTGGGACCAAAGCGGCCATACCGATAATTTTCTCGAAAAAATGTATAAAGTAACTACACCCGGCGCAGATGAATGGAACATGGCCGTTAAACCAATGAATTGTGACGGAGGCATGATCATTTATAACTCCCAACCGCGTTCTTACAAAGACCTGCCGCTTCGCATGGGAGAGTTGGGAGTTGTCCACCGTTACGAAGCTTCCGGTGAAACTCTCGGTATTCTCAGACCAAGGGAATTCACCCAAGACGACGCACACATCTACTGCACTCCGGAACAAATTAAAGAAGAACTCAAAGGAGTAATGGACCTTTGCTTTGAGGTTTACGAAACCTTTGGCTTGGAACTAGATCACTTAGAGCTTTCCACTCGCCCGGAAAATTCAATCGGTTCGGACGAAGTCTGGGAGCGCGCCGAAAAAATTATGAGGGAAGTGCTCAAGGAAAAAGATGTCCCCCACGAAATTAACGAAGGGGACGGCGCCTTCTACGGCCCAAAGTTTGACTTCCATCTTCGTGATACGCTTGGTAGAACTTGGCAGTGCGCCACAATCCAACTGGACTTTGC
>CAYXRZ010000004.1:8544-19597 GCA_964467235.1 uncultured Candidatus Saccharibacteria bacterium | reverse complement strand
GGTGTAATGGAACGCGACGCGGCAATAGAAGCAGCAAAGAGCAAAGGCTTGGATTTAGTTGTGGTTTCCACCAGCGCGGATCCTTCCGTGGCAAAGATTCTTGATTTTGGTAGATTTTTATACGAAAGAAAAAAAGAACGGTCCAAGGAAAAGAAAAAAGTAAAGAACCAGGAAGCTAAAATTCTTCGAATTGGTACCCATATTGACGAAAATGATTTGCGCATAAAAACGGAACGAGCAAAGGAGTTCTTCAACGACGGGCATCCCGTAAAATTCGAACTGCTCTTTAAAGGCCGCGAAATTTCTCACCCCGAAGTCGGGCGCGAAAAGTTGGAAAAAATAAAAGAAGAACTCGAAGAAGATGCCACCGTAGTGAAAGACATCGAAAGAAAAGGGCGGTTTATGAATATGACGCTGGCGCCTAAGTAGGAGCGAGAAATTCCAAGCACCAAATTACAAAAAACAAATAAATCCCAAATTCAAAATCGCAAATAACAAACCTTTTGGAACTTGTAATTTGAGATTTTTATCGTCATTCTGAGGAAGGCGTCTTCGACTGACGAAGAATCCTCTGCAATTGGCACTTCAATGGGTAGTCGCAGGGGACTCTTCGTCCATAAATCGGAGGACTCAGAGTGACACTTAGATATATTATGCCTAGAACTAAAACCGGCACAGTACGCCGAAAACGACACAAAAAAATACTGAAAGAAACCAAAGGGTACAAAGGTACCCGTTCTAAGTTGTTCAAAAGAGCCCATACGGCGTACATTCGGGCCGGGGAACATGCCTTTGCGGGACGTAAACAAAGAAAACGCGACATGCGAAAGCTTTGGATACAAAGAATAAACGCTGCTCTTACTCCCTTTGAGCTCCCTTACAGTCGCTTTATCCACCTCCTTAAGGAAAAAAACATCCAACTAAACCGCAAAATGCTTTCGGAAATTGCTATCCACGACCCCGAGGCATTCGAAAAGATTGTAAAAACAGTCAAGTAAAAAACACCAACCCTCTCAACCACCCCAACCGACCTAAATCTTTCTACAAAAAGTCCTAAAGTACTTAACGCTATATAAGAACTTACAAAACCCGATAATGAACCAAACACCATAAAGACAGCCCCTTCTACACACCAAAAACATAATTCAACAAACTATATTAAAAACCAAGGAACAGAAATTACAAATAGATACTACGATCGTAGTATCTATTCGTAAAAATTTTCTTACTCTAACAATTTTGCATACTTAAAGTGAGGTCCGTTAAGCGTACAACGGTATTTTTATTTTAGGGTAAACTTAAGAGGTAAAATTAAGAGTCCGGGGCTGAAGTGGGGGTAGGGGAAGGAACTGCGGTTGTTGTAGGTACCGGGGTTGGAGTTGGTGTGGGTGTAGTAACATTTTTAAGCTTCACATCTTTTTTCGATTCTCCCACATTGCCCGCAGAATCATAAACTTTCACCTTAATCTCGTGTTCCTCCACCGCAGTGTCTTCAATTGTCATTTCTTGTTCATAGGGAATACTTGAATCTTCGTCACCAACTTGGTTACCATCTAAATAAAATTTGACCTTATTAATTGTGTAAGGAGAAATAGGGTTAACCTTTACAGTGAATGTCTTATCGACTTCGTCATCGGGCTCCAAAAATTTAGCCCACGGCTCATCTTCATCCTCCGGATTAAAATATTTTTCCGACTCTTCCGTTGGCGGATCATAAGTCTCGTCATCCCCGTAAACATCCTCCACCCAATCATCAACAAAACCCTGCCACTCAGGCAGTTTAGCTTTGTAATCAACAAAAATCTTCTCCTCAACTTCCCCTAACTCCCGGCAAGCCTCCGAGGCCAACTTCCCATCTTCCTCACATATTTCCAGCTTCTTATGAAATTCACACGGTGTCGTCGGCTGAGTTCCGTCAACAAAAAGCTCTTCGCGCAAATCGCAAAACTCTGCTTCCTCCGTACTGGGTTCGATGCACCATTCACTGGGAAGCTGGCCGGATTCCGAACAAACTTCCATACTTACAATGTCGTCAGGGCGCTCAAATTTTTCATTTTCTTTCCCTTCCAAAAATACTTTAATCGCCCGGTTCCAAATAGGAGCTGCCCCGCTGATTCCGGAAACAACACTGCTCATCTCCGAATTATCATTATTTCCCACCCACACCCCAACCGCAATATTTGGCGTGTAACCAACTGTCCAATTATCGCGCATATCATTGGTAGTCCCTGTTTTAACTGCTACCGCATAACCGGGAATATGCAAAGAACTGCTTGGCCCAAAGGCCTGAATTCGCGCATTATTGTCCGAAAGGATATCCGAAATAAGATAGGCAATTTCATTTGAAAGAACCTGCGGTCCCTCTGTGGGATTGAACTTTTCCAACACATGCCCCGAGGAATCCTCTACCTTTAATATCGCCCGGGGAGTAACCCGATGCCCTTCATTTGCAAAACCCGAATAAGCCGTTACCAAGTCAAGGAGCATAACCTCGCCACCCCCCAAAGTAAGAGAAAGACCGTAGCGATCAGGCTCGTTAAGAGTAGTAATCCCTAGATCGTGCGCTGTATTAATCATCTCACGGACCCCGACTAGCCGAAGAAGCTTAACTGCAACCACGTTAATAGAATTGCCCAGCCCGTAGCGAAGCATCATTGGTCCACGGAACTTGCCATCGTAATTTTTTGGTTCGTAATCTTTTTGTCCTTCACCACCAGGAAAAATCGTCGGGACGTCAAAGAGAACAGTTGCCGGTGTATAACCCTGTTTAAAAGCTGTAGCGTACGCAAGCGGCTTAATTGCCGAGCCCGGCTGCCGCGGCCGCATAGTCACGTTAACCTGGCCATCGTAATCTTCTGCAAAGAAATCTTTGGAACCAACCATAGAAATAATTTCTCCCGTCTGCGGGTTCATCGCCAGAAGAGCACCGTTTCCGATATTCAAATTTTCTACTTTAGCGATTTCGTCACTAACAACTTCTTGCATCTCTTGATGCTTTTCCAGATCTAAAGAAGTTGTAACCTTAAGGCCGCCCTGCTCAACCAAACTGGCTCCGAAGCGGTCTGTCAACAGTTCCTTAACATACATTACAAAGTGTGGAGCTTTTATTTCGCCGCCCGGAGGTGCGTAATCCAAATCAATCTGCTTAACCTGTTCCGCTTCCTCCGCCGGGAGAAAATGCCGCTGGCCGTCTTTGCCCAACCAACCTCGTTTTTCCATTAAATACAAAACATAATCACGGCGCGCACGAGCTTTATCCGGATCACGGTAAGGGGAGTAGCGGGAGGGAGCTTGCGGCATACCGGCAAGGAACGCCGCCTCACCTAAAGTAAGGTCTTCTACATTTTTATTGAAATAAACCTCCGCAGCGGCCTGAACGCCGTACGCCTGCCCGCCGTAGGGAGCCTCGTTCAAATACATTTGTAAAAGCTCGTCCTTAGAATATTTACGCTCAATTTGCAATGCAAGGATAAGCTCTTTTATCTTCCGAGTAATTGTCCGCTCGCTGGAAATTACCGTATTACGAACCACCTGCTGAGTAACCGTAGAGCCTCCTTGCATGCGGCGAAGAACCAAAACGTTGTAAAAAGCACGGGCAATACCCAACATATCAAAACCGCGGTGGGCGTAAAAATCAGAATCTTCTGCAGCCAGAGTAGCGTTAACTAGATGTTGGGGAACATCATCCAAAGTTACCAGAGTACGATTTTGGTCGCCGTGGACATCGTAAAGCAGCTCACCATTACGGTCATATATCTTCGTGGAAAGAACGCGGTCGCGGGCGGTAAGCTTATCGGGGGAGGGGAGTTTACTGGAATAAAAAGCAAAAACACCTAACGTAACCACCGAACCAAAAGTTACCAAAACAAACCCTGCCAAAGCAAGAATAGAAAAAATAGGCAGCCAATCAATCTTCTTCCGCCGCCGCCTTTTCCTAAAAACCTTCTGCCACAACTGGCCGATTTTTATCCCTTTCTTGTTTGCAGATAAATAGTTAGTCATCCCAAAATCTTCCCCCGGCCATCCCGAAGGAAACCTACAACTAAGTTTACCAAACATCCCCTCCACTAGCAAATCAACCTTATAACATTTTTAACCTTCAAGGTTAAAGTGTCTATAGGTCTCCTGACGGCGCTTAACCTTAATAAATGGTTCTTAACCTTGAAGGTTCAAAGCTCTATGGGGTTATAAAGGGGAAAGGGGGAGGAGTTGACGTCGGGGGCGTTATTATGGGAAAATAAAAGTGATATGATTCGCTTTTTTCGTAACCACAAAAAGCTGTGGCGGCTGGTAATAATTATAACCTCTGCCGCATTTATCCTGGGCTCAATTCTACCTGCACTTTTGGGATAACAAAAGAACTGTTCAACCTAACAAATAACTTCTAAGCCCACAAATTATCAAATTAAATTATGAAATTAAACGATCCTGTAACCAACATTAATTTTATCGGTGAAAAATACAAAAAAAAGCTGAAAAATTTAGACATTGAAAAGGTCGAAGATCTCCTCCGCCACTACCCAACACGCTACAAAGACTACTCCCAAACCCAAAAAATTGCCGATCTTATGGCAGGTAAACAAGCAACAATTTGTGCAGAAATATTAGAAATAAAAAACATCTTTACCCGCAACCGAAAAAAATTGACTAAAGCACTGGTTCGCGATGACTCGGGAACTTTGCTTCTAGTCTGGTTTAACCAGCACTATCTTACCAACACACTTAAAGAAGGGGAGTGGTTTTACTTTTCCGGCAAAATTAAACAATTTTCGGGCCAGCCCGCGTTCTTGAGCCCGGAATATGAATCAGCCTTGTCTCCTTCGGGCGCCCAGGAAAGAGAGCAGACTGACAAGTCAAACTCCCGTCATTCTGAATTTAATTCAGAATCCGACGGGCGGGGTCGTCAGACCCTGAATCAAGTTCAGGGTGACGCCCCGATTCACACCGCACGCCTTGTCCCCATCTACCCCGAAACGCAGGGCGTTTCTTCCAAATGGCTGAGATCACGAATCAACGCCGCCCTAAAATATTTTACCGAAACCGACCTTAAAGACCCTCTGCCCGAAAAAGTCCGTAATGATTTCAATCTGCCTCCCTACAAAAAAGCCTTACACATGATCCACTTCCCAAAGAATCAAGAGGAAGCAAAAGAAGCGCGCCGAAGATTTGCTTTTGAGGAGATGTTCTTCTTTCAGCTTCAGGTACTAAAAAAGCAGAGGGAGTGGGAAGATCAGCAGTCAGCTATTAGCATTCAGCGTTCAGCCAAAGGAAAATGGAAGACGGGGAGCGGTCCGCCGTCTGGCGGAGCGGTCAGCCGATTAACCTCCTCACTACCGTTCGAATTAACAGAAGCACAAAAGAGATGCACCAAAGAAATCCTTGCCGACATCGAAAAAGACAAGCCAATGAACCGACTTTTGCAAGGGGATGTTGGCTCGGGAAAGACCGTTGTTGCCGTAATCGCTTCTTACGTTACTGCTTTAAATGGCTGCCAAACAGCTTACATGGCACCAACGGAAATCCTTGCCCAGCAAGTCTACAGAACCTTTGCGAAATATTTAGAACCTTTTGACATAAAATTGTCACTACAAACAGGGTCGAATCGGCAAACAGCGGTCAGCTATCAGCATTCAGCCAGAAGTGGAGAGCGGAAAACGGTCCGCCAGCTGGCGGAGCGTTCCGCGGACGTCATTATCGGAACCCACGCTCTTCTGCACCGAACAGAAATTTTTGAAAACCTTGCCCTGGTAATCATTGATGAACAGCACCGGTTTGGGGTGAAGCAAAGGGCAAAGCTGGTTAATAAAGATGAAGTAGCGACGTTTACCCCAGTACCACGTGGGGTACAGGGCACGGCGTCGCGCTCTGGAGAAAGGCGCGCCCTAAAGGGCGCTACTCCCAGAAAAAAGACAGCCATTACACCTCACACCCTCACCATGACCGCAACACCGATTCCCCGCAGTACGGCTCTTACCATCTACGGACACTTGGATATTTCTACAATTGACGAAATGCCCCCGGGCATTAAACCAACCAAAACTTGGCTGGTTCCAGAGGAAAAACGAGAAGCAGGCTACCGGTGGATAAAAAACCAGCTAACAGCTAGCAGCGTTCAGCGTACAGCCCAGAACGGACAACGGACAGCGGATAGCGGAAAGCGGATAGCGGATCTGTCCAACCAGGCTTTCGTCATCTGCCCCCTCATTGAAGAATCCGAACACGAGACCTTAGAAGACGTCAAAGCTGTCACTACAGAATTTGAACGGCTCCAAGAAATTTTCAGTGAGTTTGAACTCGGCCTGCTCCACGGAAGGATGAAAAACGAGAAAAAGGAAAGCACTTTGCAAAAATTCCGGAAGGGGAAAATACAAATCCTCGTTTCCACACCGGTGGTGGAAGTCGGTATTGACATTCCGCAAGCAAATATTATGATTATTGAGGGTGCACACCGCTTTGGTCTAGCCAGCCTGCACCAGCTACGGGGGAGGGTAGGGAGAGCCGGGCAAGAATCCTACTGTCTGCTTTTTACACCCAAAAAAAGCAAAAAAGTTAGGGAACGGCTCCGGGCTTTGGAAAAATATAATTCGGGACTTAGACTGGCAGAGTTAGACCTAAAAATACGGGGACCGGGAGAGCTCTACGGCACAAAACAGCACGGTGTACCGGAATTTAAGCTGACGTCACTTTCCGATATAGATTTAATCAAGGCAACCCGCGCCGCAGCGAGTGAGATTATCACGGAATTAGAAAACTACCCGGAATTGAAAAAGCATTTGAAAGACAAGAACATTGCACCAAACTAGCCTTTCCCATGAGGATAATAACCGGCTCTGCAAAAGGGCAAACAATTAAAGTACCCGACAAAGAAATCCGGCCGGCGCAAGATATCGTCCGGCAGGCGGTTTTTTCTATGCTCCACGGATTAGTGGAGGGTGCTAAGGTACTTGACCTTTTTGCCGGCAGCGGGTCCTACGGCTTGGAAGCCCTTTCCCGCGGGGCAGAAAAAGCTGTCTTTGTTGACAACGAAAAACGCTCCGTCCGAGCGACAAGGATAAATTTGAAGGAGATGGGGTTTGAGGGGAGAGGAGTCGTAGTTAAAGGTGACGCATTAGCCTTTGCTGAAAATCTCTCTAATACAAAAGAGGCGGGCCAATGGCCCGCAGCTACAAGTGAAGTGGCAAAGTTTACTTTGCCTTCTGAAGAGGCGGAGCAAGCTCCGCAACTACAGAAAAAAGAGCGCGCCCTAAAGGGCGCTACTTCTGAAGAAAATAAGGAATTGGCCGGCTTATATTCTTCGGAAGGCTTCGATCTGATTTTCCTCTCACCCCCTTATAAAATGGGAGCGCAAATCCATCTCCTAAAATATCTTTCCAATATATTAGCGCCGCAAGGTTTAATCATTTTCGATCACGACAGGGAAACGGAAATTCCGGAAGAAATAAAAAATGTACAAAAGATCCGTAGTCGTTCTTACGGTGCAACAGGAATCACAATCCTTGCTAAAAAAGGGGAAACCTGATAGAATAACGCTCGCAATGGGAGCAGTACCAAAGGAAAGAATTTCAAAAGGTAGAAAAAACCGTCGCCGCTCGCAAGATAACTTGGAGAAGGTCACGACAATTATTTGCACCAACTGCGGCGAGCAAAAACTTCCGCACAAAGTGTGTGTAAGTTGCGGTTATTATAAAGGAAGAAAAATCAGCTAACAGCAAACAGCCTACAGCTATCAGCAGGAATTTTTGAATCTTTCTCTGCTCTGAAGCTGAAAGCTGAATACTGAAAGCTGATCGCTGATTATGGACCCTAGACACAATGCCAGGCGAGTAGCTTTGGCTACTTTGTTTTCCTGGTCTGTTCTTTCACAAGACAAAAAAGAAGCACTAACCACTGCGGCCCAAGTGCTGGAACTTGAAAATTTCGACCATGATCTGGCACAGTTCGTAATTGACGGGGTTACGGAAAATAAGAAATACCTCGACGAGTTGATTGAACAAACCGCACCGGAATGGCCGATTGACCAAATTGCAAGGGTTGACCTAATAATCCTACGTATTGCCATTTTCGAGCTGGTCATTGCTCAAAACGTCCCGCCGAAAGTAGCTATCGACGAGGCTGTTGAATTGGCAAAAGAGTTCGGTACCGATAACTCCAGCAAGTTTGTCAACGGTGTTTTGGGGACAGTGGTGGAAAAAAAGGAGATTGAAACTTAAAGACAATATGGTTCAATTGCTCGATTGCTCAATTGTTGAAGATAGGATTAGCACGAATAGGCAAGGGAGTAACGCGGATTCGGAGCGCGGACTAAAGTTCGCTAGTCCTTTCCAGGTAAAAGCAATGGAACAGTCGAACCATGGAACAATCGAACCATGGATTTAAAGAACCTAGAAGAAAAACTAAACATTACTTTTGAAAATAAAGATCTAGCACGAAATGCGTTTGTTCACCGATCGTACCTAAACGAGCACCCAAATTTTGAATTGAGCTCCAACGAACGGCTTGAATTTTTGGGAGACGCAGTTTTAGAACTTGTTACGTCAGAAAAGCTCTTTCACAAATACCCTAACAAACCGGAAGGTGACCTAACTAACCTACGCGCGGCGCTGGTCTGCACCACATCCTTGGCCGAAGAATCTTTACGACTGGATCTTGGGGAGCATCTGTACCTTAGCCGCGGGGAAGAGGATTCTGGGGGGCGGGAACGGGAATACATTTTGGCCAACACATTTGAGGCCCTTTTGGGAGCACTTTATTTAGATAAAAATTACGAAACCTGCCAAAAGTTTGTAGAAAGAAATCTTTTCTATAAAATTGAAGAAATTGTAGAAAACGGAACTTACCGGGACGCTAAATCAACTTTGCAGGAGTTAGCACAAGAAGAGCGTGGCATTACCCCCACCTACAAAGTGCTAAAAGATTGGGGTCCCGACCATGCAAAGAATTTTCAAATGGGCGTCTTTTTAAACGACGAGCAGATTGGAGTAGGGGAAGGGCAGAGTAAACAAGAAGGGGAACAGGCAGCAGCTCAAGACGCGCTGGAAAAATGGGCTTAAACCAATTTCTAATTACTAGGATTTTGCAGTCATTCTGAGGCGGAAGTCTTCGACCAACGAAGAATCCCCTGCAGTAAACATAAAACATCGTAATCGTAGGAGATTCTTCGTCGTCGGAACTCCTCAGAATGACACACTATTGAATCATGTTAAAAATCAGATTGAAACGTACTGGCAAGAAAAATGCACCAAGCTACCGCATTGTGGTGGCCGATTCCCGCAGTCCGCGAGACGGGAAAGCAAAAGAGGAGTTGGGATGGTATAATCCTAGTGAAGATCCTGACAAGATTACCTATGACGAGGAAAGGCTGGAATATTGGGTAAAAAACGGGGCGCAGATGACGGAAGCGGTGGAAAAGCTCGTTGAAGGAGAATACAAATACGAGCCGTACACAAGACAAAACGAGAAAGAGGAATCAACACAGGAATCTAAACCCGTTGCCTCCGAAAAAGAAGAAAAATCGGGAGAACAACAAGAAATTTCTGAAGAACCTGCCGAACAAACTCAAGAACAAGCGCAAAAGGAGACAGAGGAAGGAAAGGAAAAGGAATAATAAGCGGAAAGCGATGAGCGGTAAGCTTGTAGCTTGAAGCCCGACCGAAGGAAACAAGCCTGGGTTGTTTCCTTTCAACCCAGGCTTGGGGGAATTCGGTCGGTAAGTATCTAGATCATGAAAGACTTACTCAAATACATAACTGAAAGAATTGTCAACAACCCCGAGGCAGTAGAAATTCAAGAAGTGCAAATGGAAGGGGGCGCGATGGATCTAAGTCTTAAGGTTCACCCCGACGACATGGGGCTAATTATTGGCAAAAACGGATCCACAATCCGCGCTATCCGAAATTTGCTCAAGGTAAAGGCAATTAAAGATGACATACGGTTCAACCTCGAATTAGTAGAATCCGGACCTGAGCAGGAATCTAACAAAATTTAATCTGAATTTCCTAAACCATTGCTCCATGGCTCGATTGCTCAATTGTTTCGGACATTTCTTTAGCAATGGAACAATGGAACAATTGAACAATGACTACTCCGCAGCACCGGAAAGAATCCCCAAGACAAAAAACACCACTTCTGATTATAGATATTGTAACTCTTTTCCCCTCCATGTTCTCAGGGCCCTTCTCCGAATCAATTATTCAGCGTGCACAAGAAGAAAATAAAGTAAAAATCAACACCCACAATTTACGCAATTGGGCAATTGACAAGCGCGGGACTGTAGACGACCGCCCCTACGGGGGAGGAAAAGGAATGATAATAAGGCCAGAGCCTATCTTTGATGCTACAGAAAGCATCAAAGAAAATTACAAATTACAAAATCCAAATAACAAAAACAAAATCAGTAAGGAAAAAAAAGGAAGACTCTATCGGGCCAATCAGAATTGTCCCTCCAGAGTAACAGCTATTAATAGTTCCCGTCATTCTGGAGCGAGCCTGAAAGGCGCTGCGATAGAATCTCGGCCCGAAGGCACGCTGAGCGAGCCCGAAGGGCCGGACGGGAATTCTTCTAAATGCAAAATGCCAAATGATAAATGCCAAATTATTCTTCTCACCCCACAAGGCCAAACTTTTAACCAACAAAAAGCGCAGGAGCTGGCAAAGCTCAAACATTTAATACTAATTTGCGGGCATTACGAAGGAGTGGACGAGCGTGTACGTAACCACTTAGTTGACCAAGAAATTTCAATCGGAGATTACATTCTTACCGGTGGGGAAATCCCGGCTATGGTGGTAACTGATGCCGTTACCCGCCTTGTCCCCGGCGTCCTTGAAGAATCCGCCACCTCCCAAGAATCCTTTCAGAACAGCTCTCTTAAAAGCGCGGCTTTTAAGAAAGTCGGGGGGACGGGGATTTTGGAGTATCCGCAGTACACGCGGCCGGCGGAGTTTCGGGGATGGAAAGTGCCGGAAGTTTTACTTTCGGGAAATCACAAAGAAATTAAAAAGTGGCGGAGAAGAAAAGCAATTTCCAGGACAAAAGAACGCCGCCCAGAACTCCTAA
>CAYXRZ010000004.1:0-8444 GCA_964467235.1 uncultured Candidatus Saccharibacteria bacterium | reverse complement strand
ACTCCGTAAAGGGGTTGTCTTTGCCCACATCACCCTGCTCCACAGTAACTTCATACAAATCTAAATTTTCTATTCGGTTGATGATTTCGCGAAATGCAGGGGAGGAAAACTCGCGTTCAATTGGTTCTTCAATATCAGCCTTATCCGGCGCCTCTAAATAAAACGAAGAAAGGCCCATGTTTGCTGACATGCTAGCTTCTTTTTGCGTCTTCAGACCAAACTGATCCACCAACACAATCCGCGAAGAGTTTTGAAACAGTTCAAAAAGGTCCTTGACCTGCCCGTAATCGCCCTCCACAGTCATTTGCAAACGAACTGTCTTTGTTTCCTCCTCCTTACCTTCTTTTGAACCCCCGTACTGCAGAGCAGAGGTGGAAACCGTTGCCTCTTTTGCCATCTCCTGAAGCTGGGTCATGAGCTCGGGAATTTTTTCCTCCCGCGGTACTGCATTCCTCACTAAATCCAGCTCCCCGTCCAGCTGGTCAATTTGCGCGGCGTATTTAGAAAGAACTCTATTTTTCTTTTCCAGCTGAGCAAGCAAGGCTTCTCTTTCCTCTTTATCCTCCCGCCCCTCACGTATTTTTTCAATACCGGGTCTAATGACAAAAAGAATCAAAAGCAAAGCTGAACCAACACACGCAATAGGAATAATGAGCTCCGAAAGCGACTTTCGCAGTTGAGACGAAGCCTCTTTTATTTCTTTTGTGGATATATCTTTACTCAGTTCCATGTAAAGCTTTGGTATCAACTTTTAGATCTAAATCAAAAGCAACTTGTCCGGTTTGTGAATCCAAATTAACAGAGCGAAGCTGAACGCCTTCCATCATCTCTTGGTCACTTTGCACCGCACCAATAAACCGCGCCAAATCAATATAACTAGCTGCTGTCCCCGACAAGCTAGCCAGCTCCGGCGAATTAACCTGCAGGCGCGAAAAGGTAACCGCCTCCGGCAAAAGTTCCGTTAATTTCCCCAAAAGGAAAGAATAATAGACCCGACTATCCAAAACATCCACTGCAGAATCCGCCCGCCGCCCAAGATCCCTAAGTTTAAGCTCAATATCCTGTTGAGCTTTAATCTGCTGCCTTTCCGTTTCAATTTCCTCTCCCAAACGGGAAAGCTCCCTTTGCAAAGAAAAACGGAAGACCAAAACACCAATGGAAACCGCCCCCACACCCACCAAAATAGCAACCGCCCCCCAAAGGGACGTTTGCTTCCAAAAAGCCTGCTGACGACTTTCTTTAATTTTCCGCGGAATTAGATTTATAGACATAAGAACTTAAACCTTCCTCAATGCCATCCCCACCGCAACAGCTAAAACCGGCCCCAATTCCTCCATCTTTTCCCTGTCCAACTCCTCTTCGCTGAAATGCACATCTTCCCACGGGTTTGCCAACTGCACTTCCACCCCAAACTCACTAGCCAAGTAAACCAAAACTCCCGGCAAATTCGCTGTCCCGCCGGAAAGAATTATTCTCTTCACACCTTCACCGGAACGCCGCGATTCGTAAAAATCCAAAGAGCGGCGCATTTCTTCCACAATAACTTTAAAAACTGGTTTCAAAACATCGCTCACCTTGCCTTCCAGCTGACCTTCTTCCAAACCGTAACTCTTTTTATAAGACTCCGCCTGTTCTTCTTCAAACCCCAATGCCCTTGCTAAAGCCCTCCCCAAAGCTTTCCCACCGGTCCCGACACTGCGGGTAAAGCGGATCTTACCTTCTTTGGTAATAATTAAATCAGTGGAGGAAGAGCCAATAGAAACCAAAAGAGTGGGAATCTGCGCCTTTTCTCCTTCACCAACCAAAGCGCGCGTTAGTGCAACAGTTTCTGGCTCCAACGCCAGAACTTCCAATCCAGCGCTTTCCAAAACGTCCAAATAACGTCTGGTTAAATTCTCCGGCGAAGCGACCAAAAGCACTTGCATTTTTTCTGCTTTTTCCGGTTTAGCGACAACTTCAAAGTCATAGGTGGCCTCGTCAATAGGGAAGGGGATATAACGCTCCGCTTCGTATTCCAAAGAAGCGGAAAGCTCTTTATCGCTCATTTGGGGAAGTTCAATTACCCGTGTAAATAATTTAGATTCGGGAAGGGCAGCAACAACTTTACGCGACTTAATGTTTGCCTCCTTCACCGCAGATTTGACAGCTTTGGCCAAAGCTTTTCTGTCTTCTTCAGCTTCAGATTCAAAAACTCGGGGTGGAGTATCGTAGATAGAAAAGTGGGTAAGGCGAGAAGAGCCGTCCTTTTTATCAATTTGGACAGCTTTTATAGTGTGGGATCCGATGTCAAGTCCGAAAAATTCACTCATGGGCAGAAATACTGGAGTTAACAATAGCGCCCTTTAGGGCGCGCCTCTTACTTGGGCACCCCATGGGGTGCAGCTACATTTTTTGTGTAGCCGCGGGCCATTGGCCCGCCTGTTGGCGCGAGCTACCGTGCTTCGCGCGCCGTTGGACATAGCCGTTAGCGACGTACACCGAAGCCCCGGCCGAGGCTACGCCCAGGCGAGAAGCTCGCTACTATTACAAACAACAATTAATTTAACTCTATAACAACCAACACCTGCTGTCAACAAGAACACCGCGTACCGCTTTCCGCCCTCCGCCCTCCGCCTATCCGTGCCAATCCTGTCTTCAACAATCGAACAATCGAGCAATTGAACAATCGAATACTACTCCTCTTCCATCCAACTGTGATTTGCGGACATCATGAGAGAATGAACACTGGCGGGGTTTTGGTAGAGTGTATTGAGCCGCACCTGCAAAACCGGTTCGTAAATATCAAAAATATAGCGGCTAATACTAAAACCTTCGGCGGCAATTAGCGATCCGTGAACAATGAGCGGGTCGCCGGAAACGTATTTTGTAATGGGAAAGACAATACTTTCATCGTGACCGGAAAAGGCACCCAGAGAAATTATAAAAGCATCAATCCGGTCAACATCATCTTCCACTTTTACCCCACCTTCAACAATTATAATTACCCCCTTGCTGTTATAACTTGAATTGTAAAAAGAGGTCTCGTTTGTACTGTCCCTATCGCCAATCACTAGATGGTCTTCCGGCTCATCTGCTTCGCCCACACCGTCGCCATCACCAACGTAGACTACAGCTACCCCGTCGCCGTTAAGCTTATATTCACCTTCCAGTGGTATATAAGCCCCGTTACCTCCGTCGGCATCCTCGTCATAAGAATCATATGTATAAACATTACCAGGTGTGAGTTGACGAAGATTTCCACTACCGCCTGCATATCCCCACTCACCGCCGGTATCAGCCGCCGCACTGTACAAAGAAACCCAATCAAACCCTAAAAGTTCTTCAAAATCCGTAAGCGCATCCGTTACATACCCGTCGTTAACCCAACCGGCAACGCATTCCGGCCTCTCAGTTGCGTTAACGCCCTGCCCCAAATCGCCACCAAGCACAAACGTTGACCCGGGGTAACCAAGAACGAGACCGCCGGAAGTTTGTTCACCGCACGACCCACTGCCGTTGGGAGGCAACGGTTCAGAAGTAAGCAAAAACGGGTCATACATATCTTGATCAATATACGTTTCGTGCAAACCGGTAAAGTCCACGCCCGCCCGCGAATATAAATCCCCGTTCACCGCCTGAAGCCACCCCGGGAAAAGAGTATAAGCACGCGCGTGGACATTGCCCGCTCCGTCCCTAATCTGCAAACGCACCTCTTTTGTCCGCTGGTAACACATCCCGTCGATTTTTTCGTCCTCGTCTTCCGCCGGAATGTAAAGAGTAACCACAGCTTTATCCGTATCAAAGGAATCTACCTCGTAATAAAACGGGTAATCGCTCGCCACTGCACTAACAGAATCCAAACGAATCCATTCCCACTCCGAACCGATAGAAGTCTGCGCCACAGAACAATCATCTTCCTCATAGTCATCATAATTATTCCAATACCAAGCAAGAACGGAAAGCTCAGGCTCTTCGCTGTCGTCCTCACGTTCATCTAAAGTAGTCACTCCGTCGCCGCTACCGTCCGGGGCAAGCTTATCATTATTGGAGTCAGCGTAAAGACCCGATTCCTCCTCCTCGGCACCCGTGAAATTAAATTCGCGCAAAGCAAGCTGGACTTCATACGCCCAAGTATCATAAATTGATTCATCGCAAACCTGCGTTGCGGGGTCGCACGGGGGAGCAGAACCGTCAACATCTACCATCATTAGGTCCTTAATTTCGTTCCCATTGGCCGGGTCATCGGAGTCAATATCTAGCTCCGGAGCGCGCATATCCACCTTCCAGCTCCAGTCATCCGTTTCGTCGTCCGGAGTACCGTAAACATTCCAACTGCCGCGCCCACCGTAAGGGTCGCCCAGCCAACGGGTTTCATCGTCTGCCGTGTAATAATCGTCCACATCGGCACAAAGCTTAATCTGCCCGCCGTGATACTGGAAATAGGCGCTGTTATTAAACTGGACCTTAAAATAACCCCGAACTTGGTGGTCATTAACCCGTGCAATTTTTCCGTCTAGAAGAGTCCAATCACCGGAAGTCCCTCCGTCGTCCAGAGAAACATTTTCACAAACACTATCCGAAGGGCACCCCGCCGCATAATCCGTCCTTTCCAAACGCCCGTAGCGACCCAAATTACTTGTCGCATCACCGGAAGGATCGCCGGCAATGGCACAGTCCTGCCCCACAGAATTAAAAGTGAAGTGCAACCGGTAAAAATCTTCCCAACCGTCCAAATCTTCATAAACAACTTCAAAGACTTGGGGGTTGTTTTGGAGCGTGATGTCTTCGCAATCGTTATCTTGGCAATAAGAAACAGGCTTATCAGAAGGCGCCGTCCAATCATCTTCCCATTCCCAAACCGCGGGCATGGAATCCACACCCCAATCATAATATTGATTTTCCGGATTGCGGGAATTTGAATTGGAACCGTCCCCGCCGGACCAACGGTCGCCGCCGCTGGGCGTAACACTAACCGCAGTAGGCAAGTTGTCAATTATAAAGTAGCCCTCCGCCCAAACCGACCAATCGCGCTCGCCATCCGCACCGCAAAGCTCATCATTGTCACAACTGTCCGGGTCCAACGTATCCACCTGTCCAAAAGCCTCACCCACATTATTGGAAGCGTCAAGGGCCTCACAAGTAACGTTGTGATGCGCCGCCCGCCAACCGTAAACAATATGATGATCCGCGGAATCATAAGTAAAAGTGCAAACATTAGGCGCGTTCCCCGCAGACGGACCGCAAAGGTCGTTGTAGTTATAAAGGCCTGTCCCCAAATCCGCTCCCACCTCCGTACTGCCAACACCCGCCGCTCCCCAATTAAAATTAGTCCAGTTGGGGTCAGTCGCCGGGTCGCCAATTCTGTAAATTTCAACTTGCACTTCATCTACAGCGTCCTGCGCAAGTGGATCACTAAATTCCCAGCGCACTGTCACCGGGCGGGAAATCTGCGCCGGACTTTCCGGGTCCAAAACTGCCGGATCAGTAAGGCCCGAACTTTCGTAAAAATCGGCACCATCCAAAGAAGAACTAAGCTGGTAGGCACTGTCCGGATTGCCGTTTTGGGTTGCGGGGCAGTCATCATCCGCCCCGTCGAACCCGTTAAACCCTTCCAAAGTTTGCTCCGCGCCGCAGTTATCGTTTTGCCCGCAAAGCTCTGGCCGGCAGTCCGGTCGGCAAACGTAAGCCTCCGAAACCGCACTCCAATCATCCACTCCCGTATAGTTGTCCCCACAACAGTCCGTGTAACTCGCACAGGTCTCGTTGCGCGCATGCACCCACCAATGGTACGTAGAACCAATATCCGCAGAAAAAGTGTAGCTGGGGGAGGAAACATCAGGTTCGCCGCACTCATCCCCGGCATTCAGAGAGCCACAATCCCCGCTCCAGGAATCCGGATCTTTGTCCAAGCGAATTGGGAAGCTATCCGTCCGGGTTGCACCATTGCACCCATTGCCCAAATCGCCGTCCGCCCACGTTAAAGTTTGGGAAAGCGCCGAAGGGTCCAAAACATCTGTATTAGAAGTTCGAATTCTTTGGGGTAGGGAAGAGTCCTCGGTACCGGGGGAAAGATTTTCGGGGGAGTCTAAGTCGCCGTCGGAAACGTCACAGTCACTGCAAGTTCCGTCACAGCCGTCCCCTTGCCCACAACATTCTCCCGAACCGGCAGAACACTCCGCAGGAGAGGGACAACTGGGTTGGCAACACTGCCCGCGGTCCGTCGCCCACGTGCATTCATACCCTTCCGATTCACCGTAAGTACACAGGCAAAGCAAACCCTGACAGCACTCATCATCAACATTTGCAGTATCATCGTAGCTTAAATAACAGGAGGTACCCTCATCGCAGTTGCAGTTCAAATCACAGTAATCTGGGCAGTCATCCAAACATTCATAATGCCGACAGTCAGAATCCCCACTGCACTGATCCGTACCACAAGCTTCGGTGCTCTCACAGGCGCCGTCGGAGCAATCATCATACGGGCAGTAACCGCTGCTGCAGCAATCGCCGGCATTATCTCTATAACAAGAACCTAAACAACCCTCACTATCGCAATCCTGCTTACCTTCACAACCATCAGGTGCTATACACTCCGTACACTCCGTTGTGTTGGGATCACAACCATCACTACAACCGTAATCGGAAGAACACTCATCAAACCCGCAAGAATAATCCGCAGAACAATTAGGCGATGGGCAATAACTGTTGCATTCGTCGTGCGGGCAGTACCCCCACGAGCACTCCTGCACGCAAGAACCCCAGCTGCAGCTGTCGTCGCAAGTTTTAACACCCGGACAACCGTTGGGCATTGTACAGCTCGTGGTACTTCCCGGAGGGTCGCACTCTTCCGGCCCCTCCACCGTGCCGTTCCCGCAACCCTCACAATCAGAATCTGCGTCGCAAAAAGGGCAAGAATCGCAATCTGTCCCGTAAAAAGTTTTTGGACCACAATCATAAGCGTCTACACAACCATCGCAAACACAAGAATCCGTCTCACAAACGCAGGAATCTGAACAACTTTCTCCCGCACCACACCCGTCCGGGGAAGCATTCGGATCACACTCCTCCCCAGCATCTATTGTTCCATCTCCGCAAACAGCTTCAGGAGGATGACAACCTGTATCATCGCAAGTGTCTGTACCGCAATCACAAGGGTCCTCATTCCAGCAACAACAAGTTGTACCATCTTCACAAAGTCCTGAATTTGTTAATCCATAGTAACAAGTTCCACCGGAACACCCGCCTGTATACGGCCACCCCAACATATCGCAGCCCTCCGGTGTACACTGCCAATTGTCATAAGTAGAGCATTCCGATGCGCAGTCAACAGTAACAATACTATCTACACAAATACCATTTTCACAAGTTTCTCCGGAACCGCAACTCCCACAACTCCCTCCACAGCCATCATCCCCGCACTCTTTGCCATCACAATCTGGAGTGCAACACGGATCACATTGGTATTTACCAGGCGTCACGCAATCCAAGGTAGAATGATAAACATAGCAATCCTTATAATAGTAGCATGACTTCTCATCATCCTCGCACAATACAGACCCCCCACATTCACCACAACTATCCAGAATCCATGATTCGTCCCCCTGGCATTCAGTCTCACAAATCCCGTCACAGCAAAGCTCCCCTGTACCGCAATCTGAATCATCTTCGCAACCAGAGCATTCTTCATCCGTTGTGCATTCCACATTACAATCCGGCACACAACCGTCACCTACACAGCAACTTTCCCCGTAGGGAATGCAGCTACCTCCGTCACACATATAACTTGTGCAACAATTATGTTCTACACATTCACCATCATCACAAGTTTCATCACTTGCGCACTCGTTACCACATTCGCCGCAATTGTCTTCGTCAGTATTTGTATTAGTTTCGCAACCGTTGCTCCAATCGCCATCACAATTATCATAACCGGCATCACAATCACAACAACCTATAAAACAATGCGTGTTACTTGGGCATGTACCACAGCTTCCTCCACACCCATCGTCCCCGCATGTCAAACCATTCCCACACCAATTACACATTGGAGTACAACATCCGGATTCCGTACAAACATCGACATCACAATCGCACGACTCCTCTCTTAAACACCAACAATTCCCACCACCACTACAAGTAAAACCCGTATTAGTGCAATCATAAATGCATGTATTATTAAAGGGATGGCAATCAGGTGAGGTACACCCCCCACAAACTCCATTATCATAACCTAATTCAGGACAGTACTCCGTATGGCAATACTTACACTCCCCTCCTTCACAAACTTGTTGAAAAGCACAATCTTCACTAGTTGTACATCCTTGAGCCATTACAGCTGAAGAACTTGTAAAAATAGGGAACACTCCCCAACACAAAACGAACAAAAAAAGAAAGATGTATAACTTAAGAAGGTTTTTGAGCAGGTTCATTACTTAAAGAGTACTTTCAAAAAGAAGAAAAGTCAA
>CAYXRZ010000003.1:24037-26576 GCA_964467235.1 uncultured Candidatus Saccharibacteria bacterium | reverse complement strand
ATCTGGCAAGAAACAAAAAAGCGGCAGCCTTTCAAAACTTTCCGCATCCGCGCCTCGCGCGCTGACACATCTTTCCCAATGACCTCCAGGGAAATAGAATTCCAGGTTGGGGGATACGTGAAGGAAAAATCGGGGGCCGAAGTGGATTTAGAAGAAGCGGATCTAACCTGCTACATTGAAATCCTTTCCAAAAATGCTTTATTTTATTTTGAAAAATTACCCGGACCGGGAGGCCTCCCTGTGACTACTTCCGGGAAAGTTGTCACGCTCCTTTCCGGGGGAATAGATTCACCCCTCGCCTCCTGGTACACAGCAAAAAGAGGGGCAAAAAATATTTTTGTACATTTCCACAGCTACCCGCAAACGGATAAAGCTTCGCAAGAAAACGTACGCGATCTAGCACGAGAATTAACAGCATGGCAGGGGAGGAGTGCTTTATATATGGTTCCACTTCTTAATATTCAAGAAAAAATTGTTGCGGACTGCCCAAAAAAAATGCGTGTTGTTCTTTATCGTAGAATGATGATAAGAATCGCAGAGAAAATTGCACAAAAAGAAAACGCAAAAGCACTGGTTACCGGCGAAAGCCTAGGGCAAGTGGCCTCGCAAACCTTAGAAAACATTCGCGCTATAAGCCAAGTAACTGAATTACCTATTTTAAGACCGTTAATTGGCATGGACAAGCAGGAAATAGTGGACAAAGCAAAAGAAATCGGTACTTACAAAATTTCCATTAGACCGTATCAAGACTGCTGTTCTCTCTTTGTCCCCGACCACCCGGAAACCAGGGCTGACGAAGACAAGGTGCAAGAAGCAGAAAAAGCTTTAGATATTGAAAACCTTATAAACACAGCTCTAGAAACCACCACCCACGAAACCCTATCCCCAAGCCAATGTTAAGTCCTTAGGACTTAACATCGCCGTCAAATCAACGATATATAGAGGTAGCTTCTGTATGATGTAAAATGAATATATTAAAAAGAAGAAGGGAGCTTGTGAGCTCTGGATCTTGGCAAGGCCAAGTAAAGCTTTAGGGCGATCTCCCTAAAACTATCCAGATTCTCAAAAGCTCCCAGAATCCCCTCTGTGCAACGACTTTCTTCTTGTGCTTTTGCACAGTTTTTGGAGGCCTGGTTAGGGACGTACTAATTTTCAGACCTCTCCTTTGCCGAGCATATGCACCAGGAACCATAGGTTCCAGCTCAGGCCGTAAACCCTGGAGCGGGCGAAAGCCCCTGGGGAGATTTGAACTCCCGACTTTCCTAGTCCTAGTGCACTAGGATACTCTTGCCAACTGAGTTACAGGGGCGGGGGTAGTGCTCGGCAATGTCCAGGCACTACCAAGGACAGCGGCAGGATGTGATCCAAGCTACTGTCCGAGATGGGCACGGCTGGATTTGAACCAGCGACCTCTGCAATGCCATTGCAGTGCTCTACCCGTTGAAGGCCCTTCTGCGTCAACGCTTTGGCCCCCAACTCAGAGCTACGTGCCCGGTCTAGACCTAAACAGTTTTGAGTGAGTCACCACGGGCTCCTACCAGTGTGCTTCACAGACAAACCCAAAACTGTCTAGGCCATCTCCACCCGAGGGAAGCTCTCGGGTATGGCGGGAAGAGGAATCGAACCTCTGACGAGCGCTTGAGAGGCCCTCGTTTTACCACTAGACTATCCCGCCGATGTTAACGTGAAAAAAAATCTATCATACAGTTATGGGATTGTCAAGGGCAATCCGCTGACCGTTTACCGCGCTCCGCTAACCGCCGGAAAAGAGCGCGTCCTAAAGGACGCTAATCCAAAGGAGGTGTGTAAGAGGCCCCGCAGCTACAAAAGGATATGTTAAAATAACCGTACAATGAAAGTCTATCTAGACAATGCAGCAACAACAAAAGTAGATCCACACGTGGTGGAAGCAATGGAACCTTACTTCAAGGAAAAATACGGCAACCCTAATTCACTCCACCAGTGGGGTAGGGAAGCGAGGATTGCAGTTGACGACGCACGTGAAAAAGTTTCTCAATTCCTCAATGCAGAAAAAGCGCAAGAAGTCATATTTACTTCCTGTGCCACGGAGGCAAACAATCTAGCCCTTAAAGGCACCGTTGCTTACGCCAACCAAAAAGACGCGCGATTCAAAGATACAGAAAAAAAGCCTCACATTATTGTTTCACCCGTTGAACATCACTGCGTTTTGGATACTGCTAGATTTTTAGAAAAAACAGGACAAGCGGATGTCTCTTGGCTTTCTGTTGACGAACACGGTCTTGTTGACCCCACGGAAATTGCCAATTTAATAAAAGAAGAAACAGTATTGATTTCCGTAATGTATGTAAATAACGAGGTAGGCACCATCCAACCAATCAAAGAAATCGCAAAAGCAATTTCCAGCCGACAGCTGACAGCTGACAGCCGTCCGCTGTTTCATACCGACGCTGTACAAGCCATTGAATACCTAAATTGTGATGTTCAAGAACTGGGCGTGGATATGCTTTCTCTCTCTGCACATAAGTTTCACGGGCCGAAAGGCATTGGGGCTTTATAT
>CAYXRZ010000003.1:0-23937 GCA_964467235.1 uncultured Candidatus Saccharibacteria bacterium | reverse complement strand
ATTCCCAACGCAAAGCTTACTGGTCATCACGAGAATCGCGCGCCGCACATTGCAAGCTTTGTATTTTCTGGGGTGGAAGGGGAGGCAATGCTTTTGCACCTTGACCGCGAGAGAATTGCCGCTTCCAGCGGCAGTGCGTGCACTTCGGGGGAGCTCGAACCTTCTCACGTCCTTTTGGCAATGGATATACCGCCAGAAGTTGCCCATTCATCACTACGACTTTCGCTTAGTAAGTACACCACAGAAGAAGAAATTGATTACGTTCTGGAAAAGCTGCCACCGATTATTGAAAAGCTTAAGGCAATGTCGCCAACGTAAATAAGAGCGCGCCCTAAAGGGGGCTACTATTGTAATTATATAGTAGCGGGCTTTAGCTCACGCTAATTTTATTTGCAGGGGATTCTTCTCCCGACAAGTCGGGATCAGAATGACAGCTGAAAAATTCATTAATCTACGGTAAAATACTTAATAATGTCTGTACAAGATCTTTACAGTGAAAAAGTAATGGACCACTTTTTTAACCCCCGCAACATGGGGGAGATGGAAAACCCGGACGCAGTTTCGCGGGTAGGTAACCCCGTGTGCGGGGATGTGATGGAGATGTACTTGAAAATTGGAACTCGGACATCAGAAGTCGGACGTCAGAAAAAGAATACTAAAAAGCGGAAGGCGGTAAGCGGTTCGCGGAATGCGGAGAAGTACATCAAAGACATCAAATTCAAAACCCTCGGCTGTGGGGCGGCAATTGCCACATCATCCATTGCTACGGAAATGGTCAAAGGAAAATCTCTAGAAGAAGCAGAAAAGATAACCAACAAAGCAGTAACAGAGGCATTGGGTGGTTTACCTTCAGCAAAGACTCACTGCTCTGTTTTAGCTGCTGATGCGGTAAAGAAGGCTATTGAGAAATACAAAGATAGTAACTAGTAATCAGTTTCTATCTTCCTAGATTTCGGAGTGCTTCCTGAAGTTGTTCCTCGGAGGGTAATTGTCCATCCACGTCTTTCAGGGCTTGAACCGCCTCACTTTTACTATAACCGAGGTTGCGGAGCGCTTCTACTGCCTCCTCCTTTTGCGGCTCGCGCCGGAGGTCAAGTTCTTCCAATTCACCCAATTTAGATTGCAGTTCCAAAATAATCCTTCCTGACGTCTTCTTACCAATCCCGGAGACAGCCGAAAAGACACTCTTGTCTGCTTGGGCAACTGCCGTTTTTATGTCCTCCGGAGTAGCTGAAGAAAGCACCCCCAAAGCAGTTTTCGGGCCCACCCCGGAAACGGAAATCAAAAGGCGGAACAATTCAATTCCTTCAATTGTAGAAAAACCGTAAAGTGCAAATATATCTTCACGGACATAAAGGTGAGTAAAAAGTTCAACCTCTTCACCGGTGGAGATTTTGGAAAGGGAAGAAAGGGGAACAAAAACTTCGTAACCCACACCGTTGGGCTGGACAATAATCCGATCTTCAAATTTATGGGTAACAAGTCCGGTAAGTGCTCCAATCATTGTTTCTATATTATCATGCGTCGGTAATTCCCCAAAGCCCAACAGGCCCAAGGAAAAACCTCCCCAATTCCCTGACCTCCGGGGTCTGGGATTCTTCGACCCCGGAGGTCTCTCCTTGGTAAGGTTGGGGAATTGTGCGGGCTTCTCCTGCGGCGCGGACTATTTTAAAGCGTTATTACTCACCGCATGACAATAAGCGCAAGCCAAAGCATCCGCGGCGTGATCAGGTTTGGGAATTTCGGAAAGATTCAAAAACCGCTTAACCATTCGCTGAACCTGTTCTTTATTTGCATGTCCATAACCCGTAAGGGCAATTTTTATTTCATTTGGGGCATAGTTTATAACCTGCAGTTTACAATCACCCGCCGCTAGAATAACTGCACCCCGAGCTTGGCCCACCTTCATTGCTGTTTTTACGTTTACCCCGAAATAAAGCTCTTCCACCGCCACAACATCCGGCTGGTATTCCTCAATTAACTTAATTATCTCCGTATGTATTTCACTCAAACGCTCCTCAATGGCATCTTTGGCACTAGTCGAAATATTGCCATATGCAACAATTTCCCAATCCTCCCCTCGTTTGGAACTTGGTGCTTGTTTCTTGGTGCTTCTAATAATTCCCCATCCGGTATCAGCAAGGCCGGGATCAATTCCAAGTATTTTCATATTTCAATCTTAACACATAGAAAGATTTGCAAATTTTTGGTAAGATAACAACAATGCCAAAAGAACCAGCACAAGAAACTAAAGGAAAAGAAAACCAAGAAGAGCAATTGGAAAAGACTTTGCGGCCCAAAGCTTTCGAGGATTTTCCAGGGCAAAAAAAGTTAAAAAGCAAACTGCTTGTTTTCCTGGAAGCCGCACAAAAAAGAAACGAAGCTATGGAACATATCCTTTTCTACGGACCTCCAGGGTTAGGAAAAACAACATTGGCCCAAATTATGGGTAACGAGACGGGCGTAGATGTGCGCATTACTTCCGGGCCGGCCATTGAGCGCCCTGGAGAATTGGCGGCCATTCTTACCAATCTTTCTCCTCACGACATTTTGTTTATTGACGAAATCCATCGCTTGAGCAAGGTAGTGGAAGAAGTTCTTTACCCTGCAATGGAGGATTTTGCTTTGGATATTGTTATCGGAAAGGGACCTTCCGCAAGAAGCGTTCGCTTGGAACTACCCAACTTTACCCTTATCGGCGCCACAACAAGAATTGGACTTATGAGCTCCCCCCTCCGCGATCGTTTTGGTGCCCTCCACCGTCTGCGTTTCTACAACGAAGAAGAATTAACCCAAATTGTTATAAGGTCTTGTGAAATTTTAAACTTAGATATAGAAACCGGAGCGGCAAAAGAAATCGCTAAAAGAAGCCGCGGGACACCGCGAATTGCCAACCGCCTTCTTAAAAGGGTTCGCGATTTTGCACAGGTAAAGAAAAAAGATATGATAAACTCTAGCGTAGTAAAAAAGGCACTTACCTTGCATGGTGTAGATCAACACGGCTTAACCAGGGAGGATTGCAAATTTTTGAAAGTAATCTGCGCCAAATTTACCGGTGGTCCGGTGGGCGTAAAAACACTCTCCGCGGCGCTTTCCGAAGACGAAGGAACTATTGAAGAAGTTGTAGAGCCTTATCTTATTCAATGCGGGTTTATTAAAAAGACATCACGTGGTAGAGTAGCAACAGAGAAAGCATTTACACACCTTGGCTTAGTAAGCCCAAAAGAAGACAGTGAGCAACAAGGAAAACTACTAGAGTAAATCATGCTAAAACCAACTATTTTCCGAGAATATGATATCCGCGGTATTGTGGGGAAGGATTTTGACCCCGAAGATGCAAAAATTGTGGGGAAAGCTTTTGGAACGCTTATCCAAGAACTGTCAAACGGAAATATTATTGTCGGGCACGACAACCGATTCACTTCGGACGAAGTTACAGCTTATTTCATTGAAGGTGCTCTTTCCACGGGCTGCCACGTAACGGACGCTCAACTGGCTATCCGTCCTGCTATCCAAACAGCAATCCTTGAAAAGAATTTTTCAGGGGGGACTTTGATCACAGGGAGCCACAATCCTGCAAATTATAACGGGTTCAAGTTTTTTACTAATCAAGGCCTGCCTGTGTTCGGAGAAAATATAAAAAGGTTGAGGGAACTGTGCTTTTCCAAAAAATTTAAAATAGGCCAGCGCGGAGAAGTCATGTACGCCGATTTGAAAGATCTATACATCCAACACGTTCTGGAGAATTTTTCTATAGAAAGGAAGCTAAAGGTTGTAGTAGATTGCGGGAACGGAACAACGGCAAAGTTCGCGCCCGACTTGTTCCGCAAGCTGGGTTTAAATGTAGAATGCCTTTACTGCAACTTACACGGAAAATTTCCACATCATATCCCCGACCCCGCCGCACGGGTAAATACTCTTGCACTTTCCGAAAAAGTAAAAGAGTCTGGTGCGGATCTCGGCCTTGCTTTTGATACTGACGGCGACCGTTTTGGTATAATAGATGAAACCGGAAAAGCTCACGAAAACGACCGTACGGTAGTTCTCCTTGCCAAAAAGATTCTAGAAAAAAATCCCGGTTCTAAAATTCTTTTCGACATAAAATCCAGCCGAATCTTAAAAACTGAAATTAAAAAAGCCGGCGGGATTCCAATTATGATGCGCACAGGGCATCCTTTTTTCCAAGATCGAATGAAAAAGGACCCCGACATCTTGCTCGGCGGGGAGCTATCAGGACACACTATGTATCGTGAAAATAACTGCTTTGACGACGGGCTCTATGCAGCAGCAAAGCTGGTAGAAATTGTGGCTCAGGACGGCCAACCCGCCTCTAAGCTCTACAAGGCACTACCGCAAACCCACCACACCCCGGAAATAAAGGCACCCTGTCCCGACGAAGAAAAGTTCGATATTGTCAAAAAGATCCTGCAACATTATCGCAACAATTACCACATTTTTGAGGACGACGGAATCAGGATTAACTTCTCGGATACCGCATGGGGATTAATTCGTGCTTCTCATACAACGCCTGCGCTTTCCCTCCGCTTCGAAGCTGATAATAAAGAAAAACTAAAAGAAATAATGAGGAACGTAGAAAACGAGCTCGAAAAGTACCCCCAAGTTGATTTAGGACAGTTGGAACTTTTCCTTTAATTACCAGTTACAAATTTTAAATTTCCAATTTCTTTTTATTTAAAATTGAAAATTTAGAATTTAAAATTAACTTAATGAATTTTTCTACCCGCAAAGCCGAACAGATAAAAAAGGTAATGTTGGACCCAAAAGCTGACATACCCCGCAATACATACTATATGCTCCGCAACATTCCTTTCCTTTCTATAGGGAAACAAAGATTTGATCTAACAATAATCCCCGCACTCAAACTGGGACTGGAATTTAACAAAACTTTTGGACATATTCATCAGCACAATGAGCCGGAAACGTATAAATTGCTTTTGGGTAAGGCACTGTTTTTACTTCAAAAGATGCAAGGACTGGCCAAGGATAAGAGCCAGGTTCTAAGACCGATCCCAGAACCTGGCTCTGAGGAATTGGCCGGTCCTCCAAATGAAGTAGCGAACTTTAGTTCGCGCTCCGAAGAAAAAGAGCGCGCGCTACCGTGCTTCGCCGAAGCGCTTCGCCCAGGCGAGAAGCGCGCTAATGTAACGGATATACGGATTATTCCCGCAAAACAAGGCGATACAGTACAAATACCCTCCGGCTGGTATCACGAAACAATTAACATCGGCAAGTTGCCGTTGGTTCTTGTAAATTGGATTCCCGAAGAAACTGAAAACGACTACAACCTTATTGAGGAAATGCGCGGCTTCGGATACTATGTAATGGAGAGTAACGGCAGTTATAAATTAAAAGAAAATAACAATTATCAAGCTATCCCAGAACCGGTATTTATTGAAAAACCAAATAACAAGTTCTCGCCTCGCTGAGGCTCGGGCGAAGCGGGCCAAACAACTTGTTATTTGTAATTTTTAATTTGGAATTTACTTATCCTGCCCATGAATAAGAAAAAATCTAACGAAAATATTCTTTGGATTTCCGAAATTGACAGCAGCAACGCACCGCTTGTAGGTAGTAAAGCTGCTAATCTTGGCGAACTGCAAAAAATTAGTGTCCCCGTTCCCGATGGGTTTGTAATAACACTGGACACTTATTTCAACTTCCTCGACCGCGGTTCTCTTAAACACAAAATTAAAACGGCGCTAAAAGGTTTGGACACCGGTAATTTTACTGCACTGCAAGAAGCTTCCCGAGAAATTAAAACTCACATCTTAACTGCAGCTATCACAGACAACATAAAAAAAGAAATTATTAAGGCGTACCGAGATCTTTTGGGAACCAGCAGCGGGTTAGTTGCCGTACGGTTTTCTGCCTCCGCTGGGGATTTACTAGAATCGTATCTCAACGTGAAAGGGGAAAAAGAGATTTTAGACTCGGTGAAAAAATGTTGGGCGTCATTCTTTTCTCCGCGAGCTATATCTTACCGCGAATCTAAAAATCTTAGCCATCTAAAAGAAGGTGTAGCTGTTGTAGTGCAAAAAATGATCACACCGCAATCCTCGGGAGTAATGTTTACCCAAGACCCCCTTCACAATGATAAGGAAAAAATTATAATTGAAGGAGTCTTTGGAATGGGGGAGGGTTTAGTAAGGGGCTCTTTTACACCCGACAGCTACATTGTTAACAAAAAAACACTAGAAATTGAAGAAAAAAATATTGTCAGTCAACCCTTTCAAATCACCAAAGAAGGGAACCTACCTGTTTCCAAAGCATGGCAAGGAAAGCAGAAGTTAGAGAACAGCTATATAATAGAATTAGCAAAATGGGGGAAAAAAATAGAAGATCATTACGACCAACCGCAAGACGTTGAATGGGTTTTTTCCCAAGAGAACGTCTGGATTGTGCAGGCTCGACCGGTCTCTATGTTCACGTCTGCCTCCCCCGAAACCGACCAAGAACTTCATAATCGACCTCAGGAAATCATTCACCGCGCCGCTCTTCAGAATAAGAGTAATAATTTACTTCTTACAGGTATTGGTACTTCTCCTGGGACAGTATCCGGTCCCGTCAAAAAAATACCTTCCGCCGAAGACCTTTCTCAGCTTGAAAAAGGAGACATTTTAGTCACCGAAAAGCTAAATCCCGATTTTGTTCCTTCCATGCCCCAGCTAGCTGCCGTGGTCACAAATCAAGGTGGAAAAACCTCCCACGCAGCAATTATTTCGCGTGAAATGGGTATTCCCTGTGTTGTAGGAACCAAGAAAGCAACAGAAATTTTAGAAGACGGACAAATTGTTACTGTGATGGGAGAGGAAGGGAAAGTTTACGAAGGCGGAACTGAGAACTCGGAAAGGGACGCTGAGAAAGCTGAAAAAGAATCCGCGTTATCCGCTTCTGAATCAGCGTTATCAGCGGTTACAACGGCAACCAAAGTCTACATTAACCTAAGCAGTCCCGCCTCTGCTGAAAAATATTCAGACCGAAACTCAGACGGCGTCGGATTGCTCCGTGCCGAGTTTATGTATGCAGAATTAGGACAACATCCTCGCGCTTTGATCGACGCCGGAAAGGAAAATGAACTGAAAGAAACACTCGCCAAGGGTATCTCCAAAATAGCTTCTGCGTTTAAACCACGGCCCGTAATTTACCGAACCAGCGACCTTAAGACAAATGAATACCGCAATTTAGAAGGGGGCAAAGACTACGAAGAAGAGGAAGCCAATCCTATGCTGGGCTTTCGGGGCGCGGCCCGCTACATTGCCGATGACCAAGTTTTTAAGATAGAGTTAGAAGCAGTAAAAAAAGTGCGGCAAAAGTTCAATAATGTCTGGGTAATGCTGCCCTTTGTAAGAACTGCCGAGGAACTCAAAGAGGTAAAAAAAATAATGAGCAGTGTGGGACTCCACCGCGGAGGCTCTTTTAAACTTTGGTTAATGGTAGAAACTCCCGCCAATATTATTCTTTTGGAAAAATTTATCGGTGCGGGAATCGACGGAATTTCTCTCGGTACCAACGACCTGACACAGCTAACCTTAGGAGTAGACCGTGACAATGCAAAAGTAGCCCATCTCTTCAACGAAAAAGACGGATCGCTGTTGTGGCTTTTGAAGAAGGCAATAAAAGAAGCTGCCGCCCACGGAATAAGCTCTTCAATTTGTGGCGAAGCGGTGGCCCTCTATCCGGATTTAGTAAAAAAACTTGTAAAGTGGGGAATATCCAGCGTTTCCGTCAACCCGGACGCTGTTGAAAAAACCAAAAAAACCATTCATGATGCAGAAAAAGATCTGGTACAATAATGACAAGCATCTAGTTCAAAATGGTTTGAAATTTCTTAGCGATTATGAATAAGATAACCAAAATAAAAGCAACAAAAATACTGGACTCTCGCGCACAGTGGACCTTACGGACCCGAGTATTTTTAGAAGACGGAACAGTTGGGATTGGCGAGGTTCCTTCCGGCATCTCCACCGGAAAAAAAGAAGCGGCACTTCTTCCCGTTGACGAAGCACTTGACAAAGTAAACAGCGAGATTAACAGTGCATTAAAAGGAAAGAGCGCGGAAGAACAAGAAACTTTGGACCAAGCTATGATAGACCTAGACGGGACTGAAAATAAGTCAAATTTAGGCGCGAACGCAGTTCTTTCTGTTTCCCTTGCCGTCTGCGAAGCCGCCGCTAAGTCCAAGAAATTGCCATTATACAAATACATTAGAGAGCATCTAGAATTGAAAATTGAAAAATGGAAATTACCTACTCCTATGCTCTTGATCCTCGAAGGAGGGGAACATGCAGTTAATAATATGGACTTTCAAGAATTTATGATCCTTCCAGAAGGAAATTCTTTTCAAGAAAAAATAGAAAGGGGGTTAAAAATTTACAACACTGTTGGAGAAATCTTAGAGCGTAACTCTTATACCACTGCTGTGGGATCAGAGGGCGGGTTTTCCCCGCAAGAACTTGACCTCCACCAAACTTTTAGATTGCTTGAGCAGGCATTTGATGAAGCAGAAACGCCAGAAACAGCTATTACTCTGGATGTTGCTGCCAACTCCTTTTGCACAGGGACCCTTTATAATTTAGAAGGAATTGAAAGAAAAATAAATGCTAGCGATTTACTTATGCTTTACAAAGATCTAATAAACCTTCATCCCAATTTAAGCTCTATTGAAGATCCCTTTGACGAAACCCACCATGAATTTTGGAAAAAGATAAAAACTGCGGTTGGACAACGTGTAAATATCATTGGCGACGATATTTTAACCACTGACAAAAATAGATTAAAAGAAGCCCTAGAAAAAGAACTTATCACCGGTGTTATTGTCAAACCAAACCAAATTGGAACATTAAGCGAGACTTTGGACTTCGCAAAAGAAGGAAAAAAAAATGAACTAACCATAATCGTGTCCCACCGTGCTGGAGAAACAAACTCTAGCTTTATTTCTGATCTTGCTGTCGCCATCTCTGCGGACTACATAAAAACGGGAGCTCCCGCAAGAGGGGAAAGGGTGGCAAAATACAATAGGCTGCTGGAAATAGAACGGAATCTTGAGGAAAGATAAATTCCAAATTCAAAAACCCAAGTTCCAAACAAATTACAAGCTGTTTGGCCCGCTTCGCCCAAGCCTCAGCGAGGCGAGTGCTTGGAGTTAATATTTGGTACTTCCGTTGAGAATACAAATTAAAATCAACCCTCATATAAAAATGACAAAGACAGACAAATACAATCTCGTATCTTTAATAATACTCGACGGTTGGGGATTAGCCCCACCAAGCCCGGGTAATGCAATAGAGCTCGCAAAAACACCTTTTTTTGACCAGCTTTGGTCCTCACAACCCCACACACAACTTAAAGCCTCTGGAGAGGCTGTAGGGCTGCCTCCCGGTGAAATGGGAACTTCGGAAGTTGGTCACCTTAACATTGGCGCCGGCAGGGTCGTCCCGCAAGATGTCTCCAAAATAAACAATGCAATCGAAAATAAATCTTTCTTTAAAAATCCCGTTCTTCTAGAAGCTTGTAAAAGGGCTAAGAAAGAAGGAAAAAGGTTGCATTTAATGGGTCTCGTTAGTGAGGGAATGGTTCACGCCAGTATGCAACATCTTTTTGCCCTTCTTGAACTTTGTGCTGAGCAGGGTCTAAAAAAAGATGATGTAAAAATTCACTTCTTCTCAGACGGCCGCGACACACCACCCCGCTCCGCAAAAAAATACCTGCGTGAGTTAAAGGGAAAAATGGAAGAATTCAATATAGGAAACATTGCCACTGTTACCGGGCGTTACTACGCTATGGACCGGGACCGCCGCTGGGAACGCACACAAAAAGCATACCGGGCCTTAACGCTGGGCGAAGGTCAGAAAGCAACCAATGCAGAAGAAGCAATTGAAAAAGCCTACGGAAGGGATGAAAGTGACGAATTTATTCAACCTACAGTTATCGAAAACGGTGATAATACTGTAAAGGAAGGCGACGCTGTTTTGTTTTTTAATTTCAGGGCCGACCGTGCGAGGCAACTGAGTAAAGCTTTTGTCCTTCCTGATATTAAGTATTTCGACCGTGAAAAATATCTCCCAGACATCTACTTCGTAAATCTAGTAGAGTGCGAAAAAGGAATTCCCGTCTCCGCTTCGGCGTTTATTCCACACAATATTCACGCTGGGCTCTCACAAACAATCTCCAACCAAGGCTACGCACAGTTCCATATCACAGAAAGCGAAAAATATGCCTACGTAACTTACTATTTTAATGGCGGTATTGAACCGGCTTTTCCTAAAGAAGACAGAGTAGTTATTCCCTCGCCTAAAGTTGCCACCTACGACAAGACACCGGAAATGTCCGCAGCAAAAATTGCTTCCGCAATAGAAGAAAAAACAATTCACGACGGTCATGCTTACAAATTTATTCTTGTTAATTTTGCAAACCCTGATATGTTGGGGCACACAGGAATAATTCCTGCCGCAGTAGAAGGCGTAGAGGCAACCGACAAGGCGTTGAAACGAGTTGTGTCGGCCACACTTTCTCGCGGCGGAACTTGCATAATCACTTCCGACCACGGCAACGCGGAAGAAATGCTAAACCCTGTAACAGGAGAAATTACCACTTCACACTCTAACAACCGGGTACCTTTTATTATCACCGGACCGCCGGGGCATTTCGAGCCGCGTCAGCTGGAAACGGGAATTCTAGCGGATATTGCACCCACTGTGTTAAAATTAATGGGAATAAACAAACCAACTGCAATGACAGGAAAAGAACTAATATGATTGTCCCAATCGAAACTTCTGCTCGACACGTACATATCAAAAAAGAACACTTTGCAACTCTCTTTGGGGAAGAAGCTAATTTACACCTCCGCAATAAACTTAACCAACCCGGTACATTTGCTGCCGAAGAAACATTAACCTTAAAAACAAATAAATCAGAAATTAATGAAGCTCGAATTCTTGGCCCGTTCAGAGAATATACCCAAATTGAAATATCCAAAAGCGATGCCTACCGCTTAGGAATTGATCCTCCAATTAGAGATACCCACGAGCTGGAACTCGACGGTACGCCGGGAATAACACTTATTGGTCCTAAGGGAAAAGTAAACCTTGAACAAGGGGTAATTATCCCTTGGCGACATATTCACATGAGCCCTAATGATGCTTTGGAAACGGAAGTTTCTAATGGTGACCTGGTCAAAGTTGATATTGACAATCACGCACGCAGCGTTATTTTTGAAAACGTGCTTGTACGCGTTAAAGCTAATTATGAATTGGCCATGCACATTGACACGGACGAAGCAAACGCCTCCGGGATCGAATCCAAAGGCAAAGGTAACTTAATCACTTAAGCAAAATTAATAGGTACACTAACAATTACTTGCCCGGAAATCCCAAATCCAAAATCCAAAATCCCAAGTTCCAAACGTGTTGTTATTTGGATTTTGAAATTTGTTTGTAATTTGAAATTTGTTATTTGTAATTTATTTAGTAATACTCGTTTATTCAAATAACCGCAACTTATAATACACAATGATCCTTGTCTTTAATATCGGCAGTGCTTCACTTCGTTGGGCACTTTTCGACCAAAACTTAAAAGAAATTTCTGGTGAATCCATTGAATATCCCGACTTTTCAAAGCTCGCTAAGTTAATCAGGTCTGCCATCCGCGAAAATACACATCTGATCAGCGAAAATCCTATCCGCGTCGCGCATCGAGTTGTACACGGCGGCACTAAGTTCGCCCAAGCAGTAAGAATAAACTCAGAAGTTCTGCAGGCACTCAAGGAACTAAACGAACTTGCACCTTTGCATAATCCCCGAGCTTTAAAAATTATTGAAATCTGCCGGGAAGAGCTTCCCAAAGCAGAACACTATGCTTGCTTTGATACCAGCTTTTTTACTAACCTCCCCGGCTACACAAAATTTTATGCACTACCATTGGATTTATCTCGTAAACACCAAATTTTACGCTACGGATTCCATGGTATTTCCCACGAATATGTGGCAAAAGAAGCTTCAGAAAAAATAAAAAGACCCTTAGGGGAACTGAAATTAATCACAGCACATTTGGGATCAGGTGCTTCAATCACCGCAATTGAAGACGGCAAGCCAATTGACACCTCCATGGGCTTTACGCCCTTAGAAGGCTTAATGATGGCCACAAGAAGCGGAAACATTGACCCTTCCGTGCCCTTGTTTTTAGAAAAACAAGGATACTCAATTGAAAAAATTGAAGATATACTCAATAGAGAATCGGGACTTAAAGGCATTTCCGGCTTTACATCCGATATGAGGGAAATTCTTATGGAAGTAAAGAATATAGATGACAATGAGCGTAGCTCTTTCGGAAGTGAGGGGAAAAAGGCCCGTGCAGGACTTGCCCTCCAAATGTATGCTTACCAAGTTAAAAAATACATTGGTGCTTACACTGTCGCCCTTGGAGGACTGGACGCCCTTATCTTAACCGGGGCAATCGCGGAAGGGGCACCCCTAGTTCGCGAAATGATAACTCACGGGTTGGAGGATACACTCGGGAATTTTGAAGTCCTTACTATTCCTACTAACGAAGAAATCGCCATTGCCAGAAAAATCATGAACATTTCTAGGAACTAGCGAGATTCAGCTCGCGCCGCGTGGAACCCCAAGGCAAGCCAAGAAGAGGCGGGCCAAGGGCCCGCAGTCTACATAAGGGTGCGGAGGCAGTCCGTGGCCTGCAGCTACAAAACTGTAGCTGCGCCCCATGGGGCGCCTTAGAATTGTAACTGTCTGGCAAAAATCCGCTACTCTAAAGAAACCACCAAAGTAACTTCTCCCTTCACACCATTCGTTTCAAAGTGTTCTCTTGCCTCATGGGCTGTACCTCGAAAAACTTCCTCGTGCATTTTGGTAAGCTCACGGCAAACAGCTACCTCTGGATTTTCCAAAACGTTTTCTATATCTTCCAAGGACTCCTGCATGCGGTAAGGAGATTCATAGCAAATTGCCGTCTTAACCGGCAGTGAACACGATTTTAACCCTTCAAACAAGCCTCGACGTTGTTTAGAGCTTTTCGGCAAGAAGCCAAGGAAAATAAACTTGTCCGGAGGCAGTCCGGAAAGCTGCAAAGCCGGAAGAAGAGCATTTGCGCCCGGGATACTTTCAACTTTAACATCAAAATCTTTAGAAAGCTCAATCACTTTCTGAACTAACTTATATCCGGGATCAGAGAGTAGGGGAGTACCGGCATTTGAAACAAGAGCAACTTTTTGCCCTTTTGCCAATCGAGCTAAAACTTCATCCATCCGCTGATCTCGTGTATAATCCGTATAAGAAAGAAGTTCCGAGTTTTCCGCGGATTTGCTCTCCTCGGAGGTTAGGGAATGCAGCGGATTATTATCCCGAAGCCACTCCAACAACCTCCCCGTCCGCCGTGTATCTTCACAAAGAACCAAATCTGCCGCCGCCAAAACTTTAACCGCCCGCAACGTAATATCTTCTAAATTTCCAATCGGCGTCGAAACTAAGAATAATATACCCATAGCAATACTATACCACAATTCCAACCCAGGGTTGGAAACATGATTTTCTTTGTTTAAACAACATTTTAAAGTCTTCTAACCCAGGGTTGGAATTAAACACAACTTAAATATATTAAAATACTACAATACACGAATCAGTAGATAGATAAAGCCTGCAAAAAGGATAAAAAGAATTAACCCAACAGGGGAAGAAAAATACGTCCAAAAAGGTTGAAAAGAAAAAGATTTTTCCGTAATCCTAGAACGCTCTTGTCCTTCAAAATCGTTCCAACTTACCTGCGTTGTCAAATTGCCGTCTGTCTTTCTAAACTTGGGAGCAGAAACTGTAAAGCGAACTTCTTTTTCCGAAAAAGGAGGCATGTCCCCAAAAGAAACTACCGTGCCTTTGTTAAAATCTTCAGCCTTTTCCCCGGCAGGAATTTTTAAAGTACCCTCTAACGTTTCTAAAAATATTTCCACATCAAAAGCTGTTAATCCACTTTCATTTCTAACACGAATTAGCCCACTGCGCGGTAGAAGCGCCGGACCTTTTTCCGCAAAATCAATAACTTTTTCTAACGTTGTATTTTCTTCCTCCTCTTCGGTAGAAACAAAAGAAACTTCCATCCAATCTCCAGCCTCCTGTTCATAATTTGCTAAAAGATAAGGCTCCGTGGAGCTGTAACCCTTACGCACAAAAGTAACGTGGGAAAGATCGAACATCGAAAAATAATCGGAACCACCCGTTGTCGACCCCCAAGTAGGGTCAATTTGAATCCACCCTTCGCTCTGGCGAGCTTCGGGTGGCCTTCGGCCTCCAGAAAGCGAGTCATCAAGCGAAGGAGTGCCACCCTTAGCTTTACGCGAAGGATGGCTAGTTGAACTCTCTTGCGGTACATAAACCTCCACCCACGCATGAAGTGCGTCTTCAACTCGTGGCGTCTCCACAGACTTTGCTGAGTGCGCATAGCCTTCTACTAAGCGTGCGGGAATTCCCGCCGCCCTTGCTAAGGAAATAAAAAGATCTGCATACTCGGTACACAAAGCATTCTCTCTCTCTACCAACGCATTTTTTGCACCCAAGCGTTCAAACTCTCCGTCCAATCTTCCCTTATCGTAAGACAAATGCGCCACAACATAATCGTAAATGGATCGCAAGTTAGAAACAACACTGGCATCAGCACTGGTAAGCTGTCTTGCCTTTTTTTGCACCTCAAGATCATCAACATTCCAAAACGGCAGAGAAGCTGTATAATCTTTCTTTAATTTCTCGGGAATGCTTGCGGCAGTTGCGGATGAGGCCAAAATTTTTTCTCGATCTTCCGGGTACACTAAAACACTACTGCGAAAAGTAACTGCACTGGTTTCTTTTCTCCCTAGAAGATAACGCGCTAAATAATTACCGTCTTCATCCAGATGAATTTCCTGCGGCGCCGGTGATAAATCTTTATAAATAACTTTTTGCCGTCCAGCAATGTCAGGAGGCAAGGGCATCTCAATGTATGCTTTTTGGTCAAGAGGATTTTCCAAATGAAATTGGAGAGAAAAGTCAAAAATCTGTTCTTGACCAAACCCTGCTCGGACACCGCCTACAGCCAACTGGTCCTTTTCAAACCCAAACCAACGTTCCTCGGGAGCTTCTCCTCTTTTTACCGGATTTGGAGATATAAATGATGGCTCACCAAATTTTTTTGGAACATATAACCTCAGATTATAAACAGAAGTCTCCTCGCGTAGAGAAATTCCGGGTATATCTACGCGCCACAAATTACCCCACTTTTTTACGGCTCCAACGTCGTAACCCAAGGTAAAAGTATAGCTCTTTCCCTTTCCAACAACCGGTGACCCAAAGGGGACCCTGATTGTTGTGTTGCCTTCGTTCTTAGAAACACTTATTTCCAAAGACCCTCCGGCATCCTGCGCCCACACGTTGGATATTTTTTGGGATCCAATATTCAGCTGGTGTTCCGAAGCATAAAAATCATCGGTTAAGTTAGTAACAGTTACTTCTTGTCGAACCTTTGTGTTTCCCTCTTCATCAACCGTATATGTAACATCATAAGCAGTGTTAAATTCATCCGCAGCAAATACAAAAGCAGGGTAATGCAAGAGAAAAATAAATACTGCCGAAATAATTAAAAGCTTTTTTCGCATACACAAATTGTAACACGCCAAGAAAAGTAGGGGACACCCCTCTATGAAATAGTATTGAAGTTGCGCGGAGGACATTTCTGTGCTAAATTCATAGCCAGAATGAAGCGATTTCTTAAAACACTGCTCATCAACGGATCTGTTTTGTGGATATTAGAAAAAGCATATCCAGCAGTAACCATAAAAGATTTCCAAACGCTTGTTCTTGCTACAGCAGCTCTTACCTTAGCCAATATTTTAATCCGACCCGTTATCAAGCTGATAACACTGCCTTTGAACTTTTTAACGTTGGGGCTCTTTTCTTGGGCGGCAAATATCACTACTTTTTATCTTGCCGTGCGGTTGGTGCAAGGGTTTTCACTGGGAACAACGTACTTTCCGGGACTTCAATTTAACAGCATTAACTTACAACCGACCGAACTGCCTCGTTTAGCAACTTTGGTTATTGCAACTATCGCTTTTTCGTTTTTAAACAATATACTTACGTGGCTGTTCGCAAAATGACATAATGACAAATTTACTACGTATTGGACAAGCAGTAACTGCAGTTTTTTTGATTGGACTAGTGCTGATTCAATCCCAAGAAGGCCTGTCCGCCGGCCTTTGGGGCGGTGAAAGCTACCGAACAAAAAGAGGCATCGAAAAAACATTAGTCTTTGCCACCGCTTTTTTCGGAGCTCTCTTTTTAATCCTATCACTAGCCGCGACTGCTGTATAATAAATCAACCTGAACCTTTTGCGGCACTACGCTTGTCGAGAGCGTTCGCGGCCAGAAAGATCAAAAGATAGCAAGTTTAACTGCAGCGCTCACTCAGAGATCGAAATCCTCCTCCGTACAGTGATTTTTGGGTAAGGATTTCGATCTATATCTCGGACAAGCGCACACCGCAAAAGGTTCTAAAAACACCAAAATAGACACAAAACAGGTGCTGCGGGGATACCGTTTTCAAGAGCATAGAAAAATTTGCTTGCACTAGCTATCTATTAACCCTAAACCAAAGCAAATTTTTCTCTAAGCGCGAAGTCACCAAAATAACTAGACGGGCGCGCGGCTCTTGAAAACGTGTGCCACCGCCGCACCTAAAAAACCCATTATGAATCTTATTACTAAACTCTTAAATATTGCTACAGCTTTCCTAATTACCCTAACCGGCCGCGACACTTATATAGAAGGGGTAATTGGACAACCGGAAAAATTCGACCCGTTACAGGTGAGCACTAACCCCATTGACAAAAGCATCACTAAACTAGTTTTTTCCGGCTTGACAAAAACAAACTCCGAGGAAGTTACCCCGGATCTTGCCAAGGGCTGGGAAATCTCGGAAAACAAAAAAACATATACCCTAGCCCTAGACGCGGAAAAAAAATTCCATGACGGGAAGCCAATCACCGCTAAAGACGTTATTCATACTGCTTCCATGTCCGCACAACTCAGAAATATTGATATAACCATAGAAACGGAAAATAAGATAAAAATTAACTTAGAAACCCCATTTGCACCGCTGTTAAAAACACTTTCCTTGGGTATTGTTCCTAAACACCGCTTTAACAAGCAAAACCCGCTAGAGCCTGTGGGCAGCGGCTCATACCAAATTGCTAATGTAGAAAGAGGGACAAAAAAAACCGACGAAATTACACTTAAAAAATTTCGCCGGGATGCCCCAGGGCCCACAAAAATTATTTTTAAATTTTTTGAAAACGCAGAAAGCCTGCTTACGGCAGCCGAGCTTGGCGATATAGACGGATTCAGCTATCACGGAACCGCCCCCGAATGCTTCAGTAATGTAAACGTCCCTTTGCAAGGGCGCTACTTCGCACTCCTTTTCAATCTCAAGGGCAAGGAGCTTCTAAAAGATGACGCACTAAGAAGGAACCTTGCCTACCTTGTAAATCGCGAGAAAATCATCCAAGAAGCGGCCGAAGGTAACGGCGTTCCCGCTTATGCTCCCTTAGAAACAACTTGGGCTTCTACCGAATTAGACATACCAAAATACGATCCCGCACAAGCAAAGGAATTTTCCGGAGAAATCAACTTCGTCTATCCCCAAGCGGAAAAATACAAAAAGATGGCAAATATAATCAAGGAAGACTGGGAAAAAACGGGGCTTGAAATACAGCTGAACCCAAAAACGGCTGCCGAAATCAAGGAAGAGATTTTACCGCAAAGAGATTTTGACGTAATTATTATCGGTCAGGAAGTTGGGAACGACCCCGACCAATACAACCTATGGCACTCAACACAAACGGAAAATGGAAACAACTTTTCGGGTTTTGAAAATATGCGCGCGGACCAAGCACTGGAAGAAGGGAGAACTACGCACGGCCAAGAAGCAAGAAAAGAACACTATGTTAATTTTCAAACTGTGTTTGCGGAGCAGCTGCCGGCAATATTTATCTACCGCCCCACCTACACTTACCACACTAAAAAAACAGAAGGAGAATTGAACCTAGAGGGAATTTTTAAGCCCGACGAAAGGTGGGAAAGAATACTAAACCTATCGGAATAGGAAATTCTAAATCCGAAATTCCAATAACCCAAATTCAAAACGTTTAAAGAATTTGGATTTAGATCATTTGAATTTGTTTAGAATATCGTGCTTCGGATTTAGAATTTGTTAGGAAACCCTTCCATTAAATCCCTCAGCTCCTTTGCCGGTTCTTCAGCAGTAACCACAGCACTGGCTACCAAAACGCCCTCTCCACCCAGCTCCAAAGCCTTTTCAACATCTTTTTTAGAATTTATCCCTGCACCGCAGAGTAGGGGAGTAGGGCGAGCAGCTGTAACTGCTTCGGCAATAATATCCGGCTGGGCCTCAGAAACTGATACATCTCCACCAATCAACTCCGGAGGTTCGTAAGCAATAAAATCAGAATTCGCGTTCTTCACACGTCTAATGTCTTCCAAAGAAGAGGCACAAACAACAGTAGCCATTCCCGAATTCCGTGCCCTTCTTACAGCATCAGTAATCATCTCCTTTGCCATTGGGCGCTCACTGTGGTTAATTATTGTTCCCACTGCACCGGCACCGTTTACTGCTTCGGCAATGACAAACCCCGTGGTTTGGCCGGGGTTAAAGGGGTCAATATGCTGAGCGTAAACTGGTAAGCTAACTGCGCAGTAAATAGAGGCAATACTGGGAGCGGGAACTGCCAATACCAATTCAACTTCGGGGAAATCCTTCCCCACTTTTTCTAATTCCTTAGCCAACTGCACACCGCGCTCTCCCAAAGCCTGAGGGTAATTTTTGAAATTAATGATAATCATATAATCGGCACCCCGCTGACAGCTATCCGCGTTCCGCAAAAGAATGATACTTCTATTACATAGAATAACACAAATCTTGGGTTAGAAAAACGGCTCAAAATCTGTTAAAATATAGACGTTGCCGAAGTAGCTCAGTTGGCTAGAGCGCCGCTTTCGTAAAGCGGAGGTTGTGGGTTCGACTCCCACCTTCGGCTCCACCATAAGATCTTAACGAGTCATCGAGTTTAGATCTTATGTGTGCCCTGAGCTTGTCGAAGGGCTTTTGTCCCTCGACCGGGCTCGGGACTAATTCGCCAGCTCAAATTCTTAGAAGAATTTGGAGTTCCATTTAGCCGGTGTAGCTCAACTGGATAGAGCGGGGGTGTTCTAAGCCCAAGGCTGCAGGTTCAAGTCCTGCCACCGGCACCATCGATGGTGTACTGAAAAATATAATAAGCGGGTATCGTATAACGGCTATTACTCCACCCTTCCAAGGTGGCGATGCGGGTTCAATTCCCGCTACCCGCTCCACCCTCCTTCGCCGAGGCTTCGGAGGGCAAGCCCTTCTTAGGACTGCCCTACCGAAACGAGTGCAGGGGAGGGTGCCATCCCGTAGCTTTAGCGAAGGGTGGCAAAAACCTACTCACTCCAAACAAAGTTCCTTACATACTCTCCAAAAAAGCCTTATAAGCACGGTAGGCGGATAAGATATCCGCTTTAGAGGCAATTTCAAAAGGAGCGTGCATATTAAGAAGAGGCACACCTACGTCAATAATATCCAGGTTATACTCAGCAAGGAAAACAGCAATTGTTCCACCGCCGCCCACATCAACCTTCCCCATCATTGCCGGCTGCCAAACAACCCCGGCGCCATCAAAAATCCGGCGCACTTTTGCCGTGTAATCTGCAGTTGCTTCGCTGGTAGATGTTTTTCCGCCGCGTCCGGTGTATCTTTGTAAAGCCACCCCGTAACCCATCTTTGCTGCATTTTTCTCGTCGTGAACATCTTTAAACGAAGGGTTAAAACCCGCAGTAACGTCAGCGGAAATTGCCTCGCTTGCACGCAGGCTTTTGCGAAGCTGGACGTCAATATTTGCCTTCTCAACTTCTGGGTCCATAAGCAGAAGTTGCCCTAACATATCATAAAGAAAAAGGGAAGTAGCACCGGTATTGGAACGGCTTCCGGTCTCTTCTTTATCAAAAAGAACCACTACGGATGTATATTCAGGAATTTCTTTTTGATCCAAAAGAGATCGTAAAGCTGCAAAGCCACAGCTCCTGTCATCGTGACCGTAAGCAGAAATCATCGAGCGGTCCCAACCTAAATCACGTGCCTCGCCAGCGGGCACAGCTTCTAATTCTGCTGAAATCAAGTCTTCCTCTTTAATATCATATTGCTGGTTTAAAATATTTAGAAGGTTAAGTTTAACTTTTTCTTTTGCCTTTTTCTCTTCTACTAACGGCTCATTACCCGCAACCAAATTCAAGTCCTCAGCTTCAATTGCTTTTTCCAACGTCTTTTCTAGCTGTTCTTTGGAAAGGTGCGGCAAAAGGTCCGAAACCATAAACACCGGGTCCCGCGCATCGTCACCCACGCGGATCTCCGCCCAACTACCATCTTTTTTAGCCACCATACCGTAAATGGCTAAAGGAAGCGCCGGCCACTGATATTTTTTTATTCCCCCGTAATAATGTGTAGAAAAAAGAACCAACCCGCCCTCTTCGTAAAGCGGGCGCAGTTTAAAGTCTAGACGAGGGGAATCTACGTGGGCCATCACAAGCCTAAAACCTTCCGAAGCCGGACGGCGGCCGTGCTTGGCCAAAGCAATTGTTTTCCCGCGGTTAGATGCAAACACTTTTTCGCCGGGAACAAAAGCTTTACCGCTGTTAGAAAAAGGACCAAGATCCGAATAACCTGCTCGCAAAGCAAGCTCTTTTGCCGCCTTCACTGCCAAACGTTCTGTTTTTACCGCCGAAACAAATTCCTTATAATCCTCTGCAAAATTAGCACATTCCTTTTTCCGTTTCCCATCCCAAACCTCCCAACATGATTTAGATTCATACGCCAACTGTTTTTCTAACTCCGATTTTTCCTTAGTATCTTCCATGGAAATACTATATCATACTCACAAGTTTCAAAAAAGGTTATCCGCGGTTAATGGCCGTCGCACGTACTCGAAAGGCGTGGTGCCGCACAATAACCAACCTGGTACCTGCTGTTCTCCAAAGCTACTGACAAAAAAAAACAAGCTTGATAGAATAATAATGTACCTATGTCCACTAATAACCATGAAACACTTCCTAAATTTTTCCTCGATATCCTAATCAAAATACCGCAAATTTACCTTCACTGGCTCCGCTCGCTGGTAAAAACTCTTCTTAACGCAGTAAAGAAGCTTTTCCGAAGTCTGCTTATAGTTATAAAAATTATAGCCCTAATTTTTTGCGGAATTTATTTTGCTGGCCGAAACCTTGTTAAGTTCCTTTTCAACATTCCAAAAAATTTAAGAAACGCACTAGGGCCGGTAGGCAGATGGGAAATTCGTATCCCTATCTTTTCTTATCGCACACTACTTCTATCCGCAATACTCGGTGTAGGCCTGTTTGCCTTCTATTTCTATTCCACAACCATTGCTCACCTTCCACATCCCAAGCAGCTTACCGAACGACCCCTTCGTCTTTCCACTCGCATCTACGACCGCAACCATACCCATCTCTTCACAATCTTCAGCGGCGAAAACCGCATCCTTGCTGACCTGGAAAGCCTTCCTAACCATTTAATTCGAGCCACATTGGCTATTGAAGATCAGAATTTTTATAAACACTCCGGATTTTCACCGCGGGGAATTGCACGTGCTCTTACAGTTATTGCTTTCGAGGGTCGTCTGGAAGGGGGCTCTACCATTACCCAACAACTGGTAAAAAACGCTTTACTTTCTCCCGAAAAAACCCTACGCAGAAAAATTCGTGAGCTTGTGCTTTCTCTTCAAGTCGAGGCGCGATACTCTAAAGATGAAATTTTAGAAATGTACCTTAACGAGGTAAATTACGGGGGAGTTAACTACGGCGTGGCTGCAGCAGCAAATTATTACTTTGGAAAAAATCCTTCCCAGCTGAACCTTGCCGAAAGCGCTCTTTTGGCGGGTCTTCCTTCTGCCCCTTCTAAATGGTCCCCAACAGGAGTAGGACTTAACGTTGCAAAAGCACGGCAAAAAGAAGTACTTCGCAGAATGGTAGAAGAAGGTTTTATCACGCAAAGCGCAGCAGAAGAAGCCCACCAGGAAGAATTAAAAATAGAAGGGAAGATCAGCGAACTAAAAGCGCCGCATTTTGTAATGTACGTCAGCAAACTTTTAGCCGATAAATACGGAAGAGATTTCTTGGAAAATGGTGGGCTTGAAGTTACCACTACCCTTGATCTCGAACTCCAAGAAAATATCCAAAATATTGTTCGCCAGGAAGTAGAAAAATTGCAGTGGGCAAACGTTTCTAACGGGGCGGCGCTCATTACCAATCCCGGGAAGGGAGAAATTTTGGCAATGGTTGGTTCCGTAGATTATTTTGACCGCGCAAATTCTGGTAATGTTAATGTAACGACGGCCCTCAGACAACCCGGTTCGGCAATTAAGCCTGTGCTTTATTCCCTTGCTTTGCAAAAGAGGGTCACTCCCGCCAGTATAATCAAAGACGAACCGGTCACTTACAGCTTTTCCGGCGGCCCGGATTATAAACCCGTAAATTACGATGGCTACTTCCACGGACCCGTGACTCTGCGCACAGCATTAGCAAGCTCCTACAACGTCCCGGCTGTCCGAACGTTAAACGAACTTGGAATAGAAAATTTTGTGAACCACGCACAGAAGATGGGCATAAAATCTTGGAATAATCTTAATTCCCATGGTCTTTCCCTTGCTTTGGGGAGTGGGGAAGTGCAGATGACGGAACTTGCCCAAGCTTACGGAGTGCTGGCCAACGAAGGAAAACTAACGCCACTCAACCCAATCATAGAAATAAAAAACCAGAAAGGTGAGGTTCTGAAAATTTCGCCGCAGGAGAACGCCACCCAAGGAGAAACCCCTGCCAAGGAAAACCTCGGAGGTTCCGAAGGATCCTCGGAGGTTGAGGAATTGGCGGAGGCAAAACAACAAACCCTCCCACCCGAAGTAGCTTTCCAAGTTACTGATATTCTTTCCGACAACACAGCACGAGCCCCCGCTTTTGGCGCTAATTCCCTTTTACAAATCCCCGGCTACAAAGCGGCTGTAAAAACCGGAACAAGCCAAAAATTTCGCGACAACTGGGCAATTGGTTATACACCTGATTATTTGGTTGCAGCGTGGGTAGGTAATAACAACGGTGATCCTATGGGTCAAGTAGTGTCGGGAGTCACCGGTGCCACACCAATTTGGAACCGCGCTATGCACCTACTCCTCGCCGGCTCAACACAAAATTGGTACCAGAAACCGAAAGGGTTAATTACCCAAACCGTCTGCCGCGCCACTGGCAAACCCCCCTGCGAGCCTTGCAATTCGTACCAAGAACACTTCCTCCCCGGCACAGCCCCCACCCAAAACTGCCCTGACCGCGCTGAATCTGACTAACCCCCGTCAAACCAACCTCCCAAAGGCTAAGCCTTTGGAAACCTGTCCCCATAACATCTAAAAGAATCACCCGTGGCAATGCACTCTCTTAAAAGCCGGGCTTTTAAGAGCCCTGTGCCCACAGTATTTTCAAATTTTCAATTGAAAAATCCTTTAATAAAGGGTACAATTATACATGTGAGCCGAGGTGCTGGAATAGGGAGACAGGGCAGACTTAAAATCTGCTGGAGTTAACCCTCCGTGGGGGTTCGATTCCCCCCCTCGGCACCACCCTTCGCTCTTAACGAGCTTCGGGTGGCCTCCGGCCATACAGAAACGAGTTTAGTAGAAGGGTGCAACCCGAAGCTTTATGCGAAGGGTGTGCTTCCTCCGGGGTGTAGCGTAGCGGCTATCGCGCCACGTTTGGGACGTGGAGATCGCGGGTTCGAGTCCCGCCACCCCGACCA
>CAYXRZ010000002.1:32645-39551 GCA_964467235.1 uncultured Candidatus Saccharibacteria bacterium | reverse complement strand
TAGGGAAACCAAGTCTTAAACGGGCGTTCAGTACCATTGGGAAGACCCGAAGTCAGGTGATCTAGCCATGGGCAGGGTGATCCCCGCCGAAAGGCGGGAGGAGGCCCGAACCAGTCAGTGATGCAAAACTGTTGGATGACCTGTGGCTAGCGGTAAAATGCCAATCGAACCTGGTTATAGCTGGTTCTCCCCGAAATATGTTTCAGCATAGCGGCATGATTAAGTTCTGGGGGTAGAGCTACTGGATGGGGGATGGGACCGAAAGGGACCACTCCCAACCAAACTCCGAATACCAGAATGGTTTCATGCTAGTTAGGCCGTGGAAGATAAGTTCCATGGTCGAAAGGGAAACAGCCCAGACCAACGGTTAAGGTCCCCAAGTGTAAACTAAGTGGTAAAGGTAGTGAAGGTGCTTAGACAGCTAGGAGGTTGGCCTAGAAGCAGCCATCCTTTAAAGAGTGCGTAAAAGCTCACTAGTCTACTACGTACCGTCGCGCCGAAAATTTATCGGGGCTCAAGTTTACCACCGAAACCGTGGATCCTTGTGCGGAGCACAAGGGCACTAATGGACGCGAATAGCAGCTCACTTGTTCCGATGAATCGGAAACTGCGTTCGCACACGAATAGACGCGAATATTATATTAGCGTAGATTTGTGTGGCGAGCGTAAGCGAGCTCTTGATTTGCGTAAATTCGTGTCCTCGCGCTCTGCGCGAGGGTGGTAGGGGAGCGTTCCAAAAGCTGTGAAGGTGTGCCGGAAGGCTATCTGGAGCTTTTGGAAGTGAGACTGCCGGTATGAGTAGCGTTAATTCCGGTTAAATTCCGGAACGCCGAAAGCCCAAGGTTTCCTCCGCAATGTAAATCATCGGAGGGTTAGTCGGTCCTAAGTTGAGGCCGAAAGGCATAGACGATGGACAACAGGTTAATATTCCTGTACCACCTATGGTGCGTTATTACCGAAGGAGGGACGGAATCTGATAAGCCAATCTCCGACTCCGCCGTTTGGCGGATAGGAGTTTAATCAGCAAGGCTGGACTGGTAGGTAAATCCGCCGGTCTGTACAAACCAAGCTGTGATGACGAAAGTTGGCCGCGTTAGGTTCCCAGGAAAAGCTTCTAGGAAGTACCACAGGTGACCGTACCGCAAACTGACACTAGTGGGCGAGGTGAGTATCCACAGGCGACGGGAGAATGATGGTTAAGGAACTCGGCAAATTATGGGCGTAAGTTCGCAAAAAGCCCAGTCCCGACCTAAAGTCGGGATCGCAGTGAAAAGGCCCTGCCGACTGTTTATCAAAAACACAGGTCTCTGCTTAACCCGTAAGGGGATGTATAGGGGCTGACGCCTGCCCAGTGCCGGAAGGTTAAAAGGACTTGTCCCTTGGACAAGTCTACTGATTTCCGCTGATGTATGGCTGATTTTCGCTGATTTTTATCGGCGTTAATCGGCTATGATCGGTGTTAATCGGTGGACTCGCCCAGGGGGCGAGGAATTGAAGCCCCGGTGAACGGCGGCGGTAACTATAACCGTCCTATGGTAGCGCAATCCCTTGCCGCTTAATTGGCGGCCCGTCCGAAAGGCGTAACGAGTGGGGCGCTGTCTTGACCATTAACCCGGCGAAATTGAAATATCTGTGAAGATGCGGATTTCCTGCACCAGGACAGAAAGACCCCGTGGAGCTTTACTACCTCTTAGCGTTGGGTTAGTGTCTGGTTAGCGAAGCGTAGGCGGTAGGCTATGATTCCCGACTTCCGGGTCGGGATGAGCCGCCAATGAGACACCGCCCTTTCCAGAGGCTAAGTCTAACTCTAGACCGTTATCCGGCTGGAGGACACCGCTTGGTGGGTAGTTTGACTGGGGCGGTCGCCTTTTAAAGAGTACCAAAGGTGCCCGTAAGGTCTCCTAAACCCGGATGGAAATCGGGTAGTTAGTGTAAAGGCATAAGGAGGCTTAACTGCGAGACCGACAGGTCGAACAGTAACGAAAGTTGGGCTTAACGACCCTCCGAAACCGCGTGAGTGGTTCGGAGACAACGGATAAAAGTTACCCCGGGGATAACAGGTTAGTCGCGCCCGAGAGTCCGTATTGCCGGCGCGGTTCGACACCTCGATGTCGGCTCATCCTATCCTGGGGCTGAAGAAGGTCCCAAGGGTTTGGCTGTTCGCCAATTAAAAGGGTACGTGAGCTGGGTTCAGACCGTCGTGAGACAGGTCGGTCCCTATCCGGTGCAGGCGTTTGGTTTCTGAGGGAATCTCTTACCAGTACGAGAGGACCGTAAGGGGCAAGCCTCTAGTGTACCAGCTGTTTTAAAAGAGCATCGCTGGGTAGCTACGCTTGCGTAGATAACCGCTGAAAGCATATAAGCGGGAAGCTTTCCCCAAGATTAGAAACCGTGCCTTGTGCACAGCACAAGGAAATTCCAAGCACCAAACTCCAAGTTCCAAACTTTTGGGATTTGTGATTTTGGATTTTGGATTTCCTCGCGCTGTGCGCGAGGGGGAGGTCCCTGGAAGACTACCAGGTTAATAGGCGGTAGGTGTAAGCTCCGTAAGGAGTTCAGCCGAACCGTACTAATGACCGAAAGAATTGAGTATCCCATATGGCTCTTGCAACAAATTACGAATTCCAGCGAATTGTGATAAATCTTTACAAATATTTGTGGGGAATTAGTTCTTATTCGCATTGATTTGTAAACAACGATGTCCTGGTGTCATTAGCGAGGTGGAACCACCCGTCCCCATTCCGAACACGGAAGTTAAACTCCTCAGCGCCGAAGATACTGCATCCTTGTGATGGGGGAAAATAGGTCGACGCCAGGACATTTTTGGTTTTAATTACTTATAAATTAGCCAGCTTTAGCTCGCGCCCTTGGATACGGTGCGCTGACTGAAGCTCACTTTGTGTTGCGAAGAACGCGCCCTAAAGGGCGCTATTTTCTTATAATAATTGATAAATAAAGCCTTTTGCGATAGAATAAATTCATTATGAATACCGTTCAAAAGTTACTTCAAAAGCAAGAATTCTTACCACGACATTACCGCCGGGGCGAAATTGCTACCGGTGAAGTTATTAAGAAAACGGAAGCGGCATTGCTTCTCGATATTGGGGCAAAAGCAGAAGGGTTGATTAATAAAGATGAATTTGAGGGTAATTGGGATGAAGTTTCAGTAGGTGATGAGATTCTAGCGCGAGTTTTGCAAATTCGCGGATCTTCGGGGTTAGTTATCCTTTCCGTTAAGCAGGCTTCTGGTGAACAGCAGTGGCGCCAATTGAAAAACATGTACCAAACGAAGGAGATTTTTAAAGCGAATGTTGTTGGTTATAACGAGGGAGGGCTTCTAGGTTCTCTTCCCTGCGGTGCAGAAGGATTTTTACCTCTTTCCCATCTTGATTGGTCGCGCTTCCCTGATAGTAACAGCAATCGGGCGGAGGGTAGTAAAAGCGGCAAACAGGCCATCCTTTCAAGTTTAGTAGGTGAAAACCTTTTGGTTAAAATTATTGAAGTAGATCCCGAAGAGGAGCGCATTGTTATTTCCGAAAAGGAAGCGGTCTCTGCTGAAGATGAGGAAATTGAAAAGTCTTTCTGGGAAGCCTTGGAAAAAGGTCAAGAGAGGGAAGGTGTGGTTACCGGTATTGTGCCTTTTGGGTTGTTTGTGCGTCTTAAGGGTTCTAATGTTGAGGGTTTAGTGCATGTTTCCGAAATTTCGTGGAGCAAAGTATCGGATCCTGGCGAAATGTTTGAGGTTGGGGATACGGTACGGGTGTGTGTTATTGATTTTGAACCCGCGGAAGAAAGAATTTCTTTAAGTATTAAAGCATTACAGGAAAATCCGTGGGATAATTTAGAAGAAGAGTACGCAGAGGGTGATTTGGTAACTGGGAAGATAAGTAATGTTACTGCTTATGGTGCTTTTTTGCAGCTCAAAGAGGGTGTGGATGGTTTGATTCACATCTCTGAAACTACAGGACCTCTTGCAGAAGGCGAAGAAGTAACTGCGCGAATTATTGAATTTAATCCCGAAGAACACCGTATTGGCTTAAGTTTAAGAGGCAGTAAGGAATAACAGGATAATTGGGTAACAAGATAACAAGATAATTTATGCCGCTAAGAAAACTAACTCAAAGCGCAACTAAAATTCTCCTCAAAGGCCGTGACCTTTGCGCTTTACCCGAAGATACGGTCCAATTGGAAGATTTTTTAGAATTGTTAGAAAATTACAGCGAATATGGTCTTGCCGACTTACGTCGCGCTGTTGTAGGCGAGTCAGATTGGCAGAGTAGGGAATTCTCTTTGCGACGGTTGCTCGAACACGCTTTTGATGAGGCGCGGAGGATGAGGAGCTCTTATGTAGGTACAGAGCATCTTTTTTTGGGTCTAATTCGTTTGGGCAGTCCCCAAAATTTGGAAGCGGCACGAAAAAAAGTTTCCGGACTTTCAGGTATTCCTTCAATTGATGCGCAAAAAAAAGCTGCATCTTCTACACCCCTTTTAGATTCTTTTGGTGAAAATTTAGTGCAAAAGGCAAAGGAAGGTAATCTCAGTCCCTTTTATGGCAGAGAGGAGGTTTTGGAGCGGCTGGTTCAAATTCTTTTACGCCGTGAAAAAAGCAGTCCATTGATAATTGGGGAAAACGGAGTTGGAAAAACCGCTTTGATTCACGGTCTTTCTTCCAGAATAGCTTCGGGTAAAGTTCCCCCGCGGTTAATGGAGAAGAAAATTGTCCGGTTAAAACTTTCCCGTCTTCTAGGTGCTTTCGGACCTCGAAAAGGTTTGGAAGCCGGTTTCTCAGGTCTGTTGGAAGAGGTTGCCTCAGCTAGGGATGTGATTTTATTTATTGACGAAATGCACCAGCTGATGGGGAAGTCTTTTTTAGTTGAAGTATCTTCTTCCTTGGTTGAGCTTCTAAAGGATGCTTTGGAGGAAGAGAATTTTCAGTTTATTGGTGCTACAACGGACGATGAATACACACGGTTTTTGGAGTTTGACCAGGGGCTGGTGAGGCGTGTAGAGCCTATTTTGGTTAAGGAACCTTCCGGTGAAGAGTTGGAAAATATTTTACGTGCTGTTGCCCCTCGTTTCGAAAAATTTCACCGGGTAAAATTTTCAGATTCCGTTTACGAAGAAGTTACTCGTTTGGCAGATCGTTATATTCCGCAAGGAAAATTTCCGGACAAAGCAATTGAAATTTTAGACGACTTGGGCGCAGAAATGAGGGTAAATAATGTATCCAGTAGTGGCTTTGAGACTGCCAGCAAAGCATTACAATCTCTAGAAAAAGAACTGGAAGAGAAAATGAGCGCAACCCAGTGGGAGGATGCTTTGAAACTGCGAAGGAAGAAGGATGAGTTGCAGAGTAATCTCAAGGAATTAAAAATAGCTTCGGAAGAAGATCTTTCTGCCGGTCCGGCGTTAGTTGCGGAGGTTGTATCGCAGAAGACGGGAATACCTCTAACAAAAATAGAAGAAGGGGAACAGGAACGGCTTGAAAATCTAGAGAACGAACTTTCTCGTTTTGTTATTGGGCAAGATCATGCAGTCCGCGCTTTGTGCAAAGCGCTCCGGCGCAGCCGTGTTGGGTTGGCCAATACCGCCCGTCCTATTGGTTCTTTCTTATTTCTAGGACCTACAGGAGTTGGTAAAACGGAACTTGCGCGTAAACTTGTGGAGGTTCTTTTTGAGGACGGGGATTTAATCCGTTTTGACATGAGTGAGTTTAGAGAGCGCCATACGGCATCTCGGCTGATTGGAGCGCCTCCCGGTTACGTCGGTTATGGGCACGGCGGCGAGTTGACAGCGCGCGTGCATAAAAATCCTTACAGCGTTGTTTTGTTTGATGAGATGGAAAAAGCACATCCCGAGGTTTTGAATCTTCTTCTGCAGATAATGGAGGAAGGGGAGCTTCGCGACGGTCGCGGACAGGTTACAGATTTTACTAATACAATTATTATTCTTACTTCTAATGTTGGCGCGGAATTGGTTAGTAAGGGGCATCTTGGGTTTGATTTGAAAGATTCTTTGGAGAGTGAGTACGAACACGTGAAGGATAACCTTTTGGAAAATTTAAAAAGTCAGGTAAGGCCGGAGTTTTTAAACAGGCTTGATGACGTTTTGGTGTTTCGTTCGCTTGCCCTGCGGGACGTGAAAGAAATTGTCGAACTGCGGTTGTCTGAGTTGGAAGAGCGCTTGGAGGAATTGGCGTTGGGGTTGGAGGTTACTTCTGCGGCAAAGGAGCTTTTGGCTGAACAGGGATACAGCAAAGAGTACGGAGCACGCCCGCTGGAAAGGGTTATTGAAAATAAAATTGAGGCACCGCTTTCTGAGAGGATGATTTCCGGAGAGGTCAAAGAAGGGGATTCAATAAAAGTTAGAGTCCGAAAGGGGGCGATAAAAGTATGTCCGCAGTAATTCGCGATCTTGAAAAAAAATTGAAGGCCGCAAGAGAGGCCCTGAAGGATGCTTTGGGGAAAATTAGAACTGGACGAGTGAATGCTAATTTAGTAGAGGATATCCCGGTTGAGGTTTACGGCTCAAAAATGACCATTAAGGAGCTGGCAACGATAAGAAAGCCGGGACCAACTGAATTGGTTATTGAGCCCTGGAATAAAGATGTCTTAGAGGATTTGGAAAAAGCTCTTTATGAAGCGGATATTGGTGCTTCTCCAATTGCTTTTCAGCAGGGAATTCGTTTAAATTTTCCTTCGCTCACAGCTGAACGCAGAAAGGTTCTTTTGCGAGAACTAGGGGAAACTGTAGAGGAGTTCAAGGAAAAGGCCAGAAAGGCACGTCAGGATGCTCGAAAGGAGGCTCAGAAATTGGAGTCTTCTCAAGGGGAGGATTTTGTTTTTCGTTTGGAGGAGAATATTGAAGATCTAATTAAGGATTTCAACCAACAGGTCCAAGAGTTAA
>CAYXRZ010000002.1:0-32545 GCA_964467235.1 uncultured Candidatus Saccharibacteria bacterium | reverse complement strand
CGGAACTGCCGAAGTGGCAGGGCCAGTGTCCGCAGTGTGGGGAATGGAATACCCTGGCGGAAACTGTAGTTTCCGCCAGAAGCACCAAATCCAAAGCACCAAGTTCCAAAGAGTATGGAAAGAAGATTCAGAGTTTGGGGGAGATTAAGTCTGATTTCAAGAGGATGAAGACCGGGATTTTTGAGTTTGACCGTGTGTTAGGAGGAGGTATTGTCCCCGGTTCTGTTTTACTTTTGGCGGGGGAACCTGGGATTGGCAAAAGCACGCTTTTGCTTCAGGTTGCCGACGCCGCTTCCAACTCTGGCAGGCGAGGCGCTACTGTGTCTGACGAAATGATGAGTCGCGGCTCGCGTGAAGGGGAAGATCAAGGCCCCGCGGCTACAGGAGCAGTTGGTAAAGTGCTTTATGTCTGCGGTGAAGAATCTCCTGCTCAGATAAAGTCGCGGGCCCAGCGCTTGGGTATTGAGGGCAGCAGTATCGAGCTTTTAGCCGAAACGGATGTGGATGCTATCAGCGCCCAGCTGTCAGCATTCAGCAATCAGCCTGAGCGGAGGGCGGAGGGCGGTCAGCGGAAAGCGGCCAAGCTGGTGATAATTGATTCAATCCAAACTTTAACAACAGAGGACTTGAGCGGTGGTGCGGGAAGTATTGGGCAGGTGCGTGAATGTTCAGATCGTCTTCGAAAAGTGGCTAAGGAGGCAGGGATATCTATCGTTCTTGTTGGGCATGTAACCAAGGCGGGAAACGTGGCCGGTCCTAAGGTTTTGGAACATGTTGTAGACGGTGTTTTTACTTTAGAGGGGGATAAGTTTCATGCTTTTCGCATTTTGAGGGCATCAAAAAACCGGTTTGGTTCTAATTTCGAAGTTGGTGTGTTTAAGATGGGAGGTAAGGGTTTGGAGGAGGTAGAGAATCCTTCCGCACTTTTTCTCTCCGAAAGAAGCGAGGATGTTCCTGGTTCAGTGGTTACCGCTACGTTAGAAGGGACGCGTCCCGTGCTGGTTGAGTTTCAATCTTTGGCCTCACCAACCAAATTCAAATATCCCCGGCGCTCTGCTTCCGGGTTTAGCGGTAAACGATTAGAGCTGCTTTGTGCTGTTTTGGAGAAACGCGCGGGAATTGAATTGCAGAGTCAAGATATTTATGTTAATGTCGCAGCGGGGATGCATATCTCAGAACCGGCGGCGGATTTAGGCGTTGTTTTGGCGCTAGCTTCTACGGTGGAGGGGAAACCGATTTCCTCCGATGTTTGTGCTTTCGGTGAGGTGGGGCTTTCTGGTGAACTGCGTAATGTCTCTCAGCCGGAGAGGAGAGTTTCTGAGGCAGAACGTTTAGGTTTTGATGTTATAATAGCACCACCGGAAGTAACATCGGTAAAAGAGGCCCTTTCTAAATTAGATCTTATCTAGGTTTTATCTTACTGTCAGGCTGTCAACCCGTTGGGCTGACAAGCCGGCAAACTGATTTTATCAAAGGCTTTATTAATGAAATTATCAGCAATAATCTTGCGGACTCTTTTGGGAGCAGTTTTTGCGACCGGGGGATACCTCTTAACTAATAATCTTTTTCCGGAATGCTCCTTATTGGGCATAGCCCAGCTTTTGCCGACGCTAGTAGCATTTGTTCTGGGAGCTTTTAGTATTCTCATCCTCCCAGTTTTGGGGTTGCAGATTTCTTCTTGGTTTCACGATTTAATTGGAAGCATAATGATGGAAAACCTCTCCAAATTCTGGGAGGGGCAAATGGATCGGTTTCGTGATCGCAGTCCTTTTTCCCAGTCACCAGCTGTGGAGCAGGAAAAAAATGTTGACGGCGGGGAGGTCGAGGGGGGAGTAGTGTTGGATACCTCGGTTATTATTGACGGGCGTATTTTGGATATTGTTAAAGCCGGTTTTTTGTCGCAAGATTTTGTCGTTCCCCGTTTTGTAATTGAAGAGCTTCAAGACGTAGCCGATTCGGAGGACGATATTCGCAGGAGGAAGGGAAGACGAGGTTTGGAGACCTTGGAACAGCTGCGAGAGCTGAAGAGCAGCCGTTTTACAGTTTTTGATAAGGATGTGAGAGGTAAGGATATTGATCGTAAGCTTATTACTTTAGCAAAGAAAAGGGAAGCAAAACTTTTAACTGTAGATTTCAATTTGAACAAAGCCGCGCGCGTTTCGGGAGTTAAGGTTTTAAATATTAACGAACTGGCAAATGCCTTGCGAATGGATTTTGTGCCCGGAGAAAATCTAAGCATTGAACTTATCCAAAAAGGGAAGGAAGATGGGCAGGGAGTAGGTTACTTGGAAGACGGAACAATGGTTGTAGTAGAAGACGCGGAAAAAAGAATTGGGGAAGAAGTAAAAGTTGAAGTTACCCGTAGTCTGCAAACCGAAGCCGGCCGAATGATTTTTGCCCGCTCCGCGTAACCACTCACCGTTTATCATCTACTATTTTCCATTTATCATTTATTCTTTATTCTTTCTTCCCACTAACCGGATACCCTGATTCCCTGATCCCCTAGCGCCTCTTTTCCCAACCGATTACCCGTCAATTGAATAACTGACGCACCGGTAACTGACGTACTGTCAACTAGCTAACCAGCACATTAGCACACGAGCTTACCAACTTCTAATCTAGTCTCACTGTTCCGACCGTTATCTCTTTCTTATTCCTTCTTATTTTTATCCTTATTTTTATTTCTTATTCATTAGTCAGTATCTATTCCCACGTTAACAACTACAAGACATTGATAAATTGTGGATATCCTCAGATATAGGACTTGACATTACCCCCCGGTTGTGTTAAAAATTAGCTAAGTTGTAAAAATACTCTTCTAGTTTCCTACCTCTGAAGTTATTTTAGCGCTTGGTTGCTCTTTGTTCATCTTGAGATAAACAAGAAGTGACGAGGCGCTAATCGGCTCCTCTTTGCACTTTTTCAAATTAAAAAGCAAACGGTTTGGTAAGTGAGAAAAGGAGGGAAACCCATGAAGAGGATCTGGATTCTCAGTTTGGTTGCGGTTGGAGGGGTCCTCTTTATGATGTGGGGATCTCTAGTAATTGCGGCACCGACGCCGACGCCGGCGCCGAGCCCAACAGTGGTCGAGACGGTTCCAACTCAGGAATCATCGCCAACTTCAGAGGCGACTTCGCCTGGGGAACCGCCGCCGACAGAGCCGCACCCGACGCAAACATCCTGGCCGACAAATACACCGAGGCCGACGGAGACAAGTACGCGGACGCCATGGCCAACGGCTACTCTTACCGAGACCCCGGAACCGACCAGGACTCCTACGGTCACTTCGGAGCCATCAGAGACGCCGACAGCGACTCGGACCGAAGTGCCTACGGATACACCGGAACCGAGTAAGACGTCCACGGCAACGCCGACAGCAACGGGGAAGCCTTCTGCTACTCCCAGTGCTACGGCAACGGGTACAAAGGAACCATCGGTAACACCGACGGGAACTTTGGAACCCAGCGAGACGCCAACTGAGCGTCCGACCGAGACTCCGCGGGTACCGACGGAGACGCCTGAAAAGGTTACTTTGACGGTACCGCCGACGGAAACGTCAACGCGGGTTCCTACGCTAACGCCAACGCCCACAGTAACCTCTACTCCAATGCCCGAAGTAATTCTGAACTGGGATACGGAGGTAGAAGTTGTGGATGAACTTCTTCCCCAGTGGGAAAAGTTTATCTTGTGGGTTAACGAGAACCTTAAAGAAGTTCTTGTGAAGGGGGCGGAAGCACCGCCGTGTGGATTGGTTACTTATGTTTTCCGTGCGGAAAACGCGAGCGGTTTTCCTATCAAGGGGTTGAATCTTCCCCTGGAGGATAAGGATCTTATTCCTTATCTGGAGAAGGGCCAGATTCAATTCTGGTCGGTGGGTGCGGGTTTGCATGTGTATGAGGATGGGGTGCTTCGGGCAGAGATGCCTGTGGATATTCCGGCCCGGGAGGCTTTGGAGCTGCGCTTCACCATTCGAATTTTGGGTGAAGAGTGTGCCCCCCTTGTTTCTCCTTGGGAAGAAGACAACCCTGGGAGCCGCTGGGTGCGTTGGCCGGAGCTTTTGGCAACGGAAACTCCAACGCCGACGGATACTGCATCACCGACGGCAGTGCCGACGGAAACACAAAGACCGAGTCCGGAGCCGAGTTTGGAACCAACAGCGGTTCCAAGTCTTACTCCTACACCAGCTTCGGCTGGAGGCAGCAGGTTACCGGCTTGGGGCATTTGTGGTTTGTTTGGTGCCTTGGGGGTCGGCGTGTTGGCTTTGATTTTGCTTGCCCTCATTCGTGCGGGGATCATTCCGCGCTTTTGGCGGGCTAGCAGTTCGTAGAAGAATGTGAGAAATGTGAGAGATGAGTAGAAATGTTTGCCCGGTGTTCTACCGAGTGAATGTTTCTACTCCATTCCTTAAAAATCAAAAATTTGATTTTTGGGGACTGGAAGTATTGCAATGAAAAAAACATTACTGAAAACAATTAAAAATTTTGTACAAGGGCTCTTTTTTGGAGGGGTCATTGTTGCCGTTTTGGTAATTCTGCTTCCGACGGGTGAGCGAAGCGGGGGAAAGATAAAAGCAGCGGAGGACTATCTTACTGTTAATTACCAATCTATAAACGATACTGCTTACGAGCGCGGTGAATCGGTTAATTGGGGCGATGATACCAAAGCAGAGGTGGGGGATTTTGTCCAGTTTTACATTGAAGCCCAAAATATAAACGCTGCTTTGGAAGCTAAAGATTTTACCGTAAAAGTCCATCTTCCCAATTACAAAGGGGGAGATGTGCAAAGTTGGACCGAAGTTTCTACCAGCACAATCTCTAATACCTCAGAGGACCGTACTTTCATTGAGATACCAGAAGAGGCTCGGTTGGTCTATCAACCGGGGACAACAAAAATAACTGCAGATTTGGATCAAGATGGTAGTAAAGAGTATGACGGCACATCTTGGGATGATACCCAGGGCAGGATTGACGAAGGCGGTATTAATTTAGGTACTTTAAAGGGCGGGGAGGGAACAGTTCAAATTGAATTTTACGCCGTTGTTGCTGAGAAAATCAATCCTGAATTAGATATTCGTTACGAGGTTAATAATTTAACTGATGGTTCAGGTTGGGGGGATGAAGTTAGTGCTGATAATTCGGATACCCTTAAGTTTTATATAGAAATTCATAATACGGCTATTCCTTCTACCGCTGAAGATCTAAACGTGTGGACTACTTTTCCCTCAGAACTTGCAGGTAGTTTTACCAGTAAGGCTTTTGCAGATGCAGATAATGCTTCGCAATTTTCCGACGAAGTTGCTGTCGATCTAGCAGAAACCGCGACTTTAACGCTCGTTTCCAACTCTACCCGGGTAACTTGGGATTCGAACGGCGACGGTGATTATGAATACGAACAAAATCTTTGGCCGCAAGATGTTTTTGGGGATACCGGTATTTCCAATTTTGGGAATCTTTACGGTTGCAACCCTTTTATTCTGACCCTTACTTTCGAAGCCGTTGTTGGCGAGGGACCGACACCTACACCTACACCAACACCAACACCAACACCCAAACCGGAGTCGGACTTGGAGATTGAGAAGTTTGTAAAGTGGGCGGGTACTGATGATTGGTACGAGAATATTGATAAAGACGAGCATCTTTTTGATCCCGGTGAAGAGGTTGAATACAAGATTATTGTAAAAAACAGCGGCAACGGCGATGCAGATGAAATTCGTGTGGTTGACGAGGCTCCCGATTATATCTCTTGGGAAAGTGGCGACGGCAGTTGGGATTCGGAGGAGCGGAAAATCCGTTTCGATCTTGGTACCCTAAAGGCTGGGAAGTCCGTGCGCTTGGATTACAAAGGAAAAGTTTTTGACGAAGATGATTTACCTTATACTGACAGGGAACAAAAGAACGTTGTAACTCTTTATCAGGGTGAAGAGAGTGTGGATGATGATCACTGCCAAGTGTGGATTAATGGTCCAGAGGTGGCGGGAGAGGTAACGGAGCTTCCCGAAGCTGGGGGGCCTAGCTTGGGTATGGTTCTAATTGCTGTGGGGATAGCAATTACTGGGTGGGGGCTTCGAAGAATTGCGCTGGCGTGGAGTGGAAAAATTAACTAAATTACGGTATAATTACATGTACCGCATTCAAGACGGAGAGGGTAGGTATTGGGCAGGGCCTATCCTCTCCATCTTGGGGGCGGTAAGTTTTGAAAGGAATCAAGGTGGGGAGGCAACTGGGGGCAGTGGTTGTCTCCCCGTCTGGGTTTAAATGTTTGACAAGCTTATTTAGGTTATGCTAGGTTTATTTCAGATCGGAGAAACCTCTTTCGCGATCTCTTCCTTTTTCAGCCGTTGTCATGACAAATAACAATAATAGTAATAATAATTACCAGGATTTTGGTGCCGAAGACACCTTCCCAGTTAAAGGTGTTCTGGAAATACGCGGGGATTTTGGTGTTTTGCACCAAGCTGAGGGTCCCCAAGATAAAAATCTTCCTAAAGATGTTTATGTATCTGATTCACAGATCCGAAGGTTTAATTTACGGACGGGTGACGACGTTGCCGGAGTGGGCCGCCCACCTAAGGAAGGTGAGCGTTATTTATCTCTTTTGAGGGTGGATGAGGTGGAAGGGGATGATCCTAATGAGATTTCGGATCGACCCAAATTTGAAGAATTAACTCCTATTTTTCCGAACGAATGGCTGCAGCTGGAAACAGAAAAAGATGTTTTAACTACACGGATAGTTGATTTATTCGCTCCTGTTGGCAGGGGGCAACGCGGAATGATAGTTTCCCCACCTTATGCAGGAAAGACGTGGCTTTTGAAGGATATTGCCCATGGGTTAGAAGAGAACTACGGCGACAAGATTGTTTTAAGTGTTGTTCTTATTGGAGAGCGCCCCGAGGAGGTTACGGATATGGAGAGAAGCGTAACCGGCGAGGTTTTTGCTTCTAACTTTGACGAGCGGCCGGAAAGCCATACCCAAACAGCGGAGTTTGCTTTAGAGGTAGCTAAGAGGAAGGCAGAGACGGGAAAGGATGTTGTTATTCTCTTGGACAGTATAACCCGCCTGGCGCGTGCTTATAATCTTGTCTTGCCGCCTTCTGGTCGGACGCTAAGTGGCGGTTTTGATCCTCAGGCGCTTTACCCGCCGAAACATTTTTTTGGCGCGGCAAGAAATTTTGAGGAAGCAGGCTCATTAACTATTTTGGCCACAGCGCTTGTGCAGACAGGATCACGGATGGATGAATTGATTTACGAAGAGTTTAAAGGGACTGGTAATATGGAACTTCATCTGGACCGCACGTTGGCGGAGCGGAGGATATTTCCGGCTATTGATATTAAAAAGTCTCAAACCAGACACGAAGAGCTTCTTCTTCCTGACGAAGTTTTGGATAATATTTTCAAACTGCGGCGGATGGTGGATACCTTAGATGAACGTGAGGCAACCCAGTTAGTTTTGAACCGCATTAAGAAGACTGAGAGTAACCAGGAATTTTTGGAAACCCTGCACCAGAAAAAATAGTGAAAAAGCTGAACAAAAACCTTGCCCCTTTTTGAAAAAATCCCTGTTTTATGGTATAAGTATAGCGCCTTTGCAGGCTGTATATGAGGGATAAAAAAGGTTCTTTCGTAACAATTGCAAAAATAAAGACTTTTTTGGGATTGGGCCGGGCAAATAGTTACGAGCATGATTTGCAGAGAAGTCAACTGGTTCTTTTTGGGTTGGAAAAGACCCCCAATAATTCGGTCTTTGAGGAATTTTTCCATTTTTGTTTTGTGGTGCGGGATTTTCTTTTGGAAAAAATTGGTTTACTTCTAAAGTTCCCCTTTAAACTCCTACGGTTTTCCTTCCAGACATTAATTATTACTAAAAGGTTTGCGGTTCGAAAACTTCTTTGGGGAGGCGGTAAGCTTTTTATCCCGGCCACACGCTTTGGTGTGCTGGTGTTTGCTATCGGTGTTTTTGTATTCGGTAGTACGGGTTGGGTTAAAAGTAAAGGTACCCTAGCCCCGTTTAGCGGGGAGGGGGAAATTTTAGCTTCAACAACCGCGGGTCCGGTTTCTTTTACCAACACACCGGGAGGCGAGGCCCAAAAATATCTTGTAAAGGAAGGCGACACACTGTCCTCCATTGGTGAGCAATTCAAAGTTAGCATTGCCAGTATAAGGTATGCTAATAACTTAAGCGATGTTCACTACATTAAACCTGGTCAAGAGCTAACTATCCCTCCTGTAAGTGGTGTTTTGCACACAGTAGAAAAGGGAGATACGGTCAAGAGCTTGGCCCAGAAATATGACGTTTCTCCTCAGAGCATTGTTGATTTTAACTACCTTTTTCAGCCTTATACTTTGCGGGAGGGAGATGTGGTTGTTGTTCCGGGAGGAGAAGTGCCTGCTCCTAAGCCAAAAGAGCCCCAGTATGCAGCGCGTCCAGAGGAAGTACCATCTCGACCGGTGGCCTCTTTGGGAACAGGCCAGTTTTCTTGGCCTACTAATCGCCGGGGCGTCAGCCAGTACTTCAGCCGCTGGCACCCAGCTGTTGACGTGCCAAAATTCAGTCCCATTTATGCTATTGACAGCGGGACAGTTGTAGAAGCACGCAAGGGCGGTTGGAATTTTGGTTATGGTAGGTTGGTTCGCATTGATCACGGGAATGGTTATCAATCTCTTTATGCTCATATGTCCAGTGTTCACGTGCAGCTAAACCAACGCATCAGCCGCGGTCAAAATATTGGCAATATGGGTAATACCGGACGCTCTTTTGGAACCCACCTCCACTTGGAAATTACTTACCAAGGTCGCCATATAAATCCTCTTTCAGTGTTATAATTACCTTATGATTGATCGCGCAGAAATAGTCGTTGAAGGTGGAAAAGGCGGGAGGGGAATTGTTTCTTTCCGGCGTGAAAAATTCAGGCCTCGCGGGGGTCCTGACGGAGGGAACGGGGGAAGTGGTGGCGATGTTTATGTGCAGGGGGACGAAAATTTAACAACGCTTGCGGATTTTAGAAGGGAGCGCTATTTTCGGGGCGAAGACGGAGAATCCGGTAAGTCCGGTGCGAGTCGAGGAAAGTCCGGTGAAGACTTGGTTTTGAAAGTTCCGCTGGGGACAGAAGTTTGGGAGCAATTTGAAGATCGAGAACCCCGCTTGGTTGCTGATATTTGCGATGATGGGGAAAAAGTTTTAGTTGTAAAAGGAGGACGGGGCGGGCGCGGTAATAAATCTTTACAAAATACGGAGGACAGGCTTCCGCGCGAAGCGGAGGAGGGCCAAAAGGGGGAAAGAAAAGAACTTCTTTTAGAATTAAAAATGATTGCTGACGTTGGAATTATTGGATTTCCTAATGCTGGCAAGTCTACTTTGCTTAAATCCCTGACTTCTGCAGAACCTCAGGTTGGTTCTTACCCTTTTACCACATTGGAACCAAACTTAGGTATGCTTACGCGAGAGGGTAAAAGGATAATTTTGGCTGACATTCCAGGCTTGATAAAAGGAGCCTCTAAAGGGAAAGGATTGGGTTTTAAATTCTTGCGGCATATTGAAAGGACGCGAGTTCTTTTGCACGTTATTGATCCTCAGTCAGCCTCTTTTCGCTTGGATAAGCATAATATGGTAAAGGCGGCAGAGATTGCTTATGAACAACTGCGCGCGGAGTTGGGGGAGTACGCACCGGAGATTTTGGAGCGTCCCGAGATAATTGCAATAAACAAAATAGATGTACCGAAGATAGCAGAAGAGGCGGAAGGGATAAAAGCAGTATTGCGTCCGAAGGCAGAGGGGTGTGTTTCTATTTCCGCGGTGGAGGGAACCGGTTTGGATGAGTTGGTTGGTTTATTAGCTACTGTTCTGGACCGCGCCCCGGAATTAGAGCGGTTAGAGCAGCCTTTACCGGTTTTTGGAATTGAGGACTTGAAGAACAAACAAATGGTGTTTAGGGCGCCGAGAGGTGTGTTAGAATGGCCGGGAAAGCCCCGTAAGTAGGGGCCTATAGGTAAACGGGATACCGTACCCCTCGCATGGGTAAGTTCCGAGTTCGATTCTCGGTAGGTCCACCATCCTCCTTCGCCGAGGCTTCGGAGGACCTTTGGTCCGACGAAACGAGTGCAGGGGAGGATGTAACCCGTAGCTCCGCCAGCGGGCGGAATGCGAAGGGTTGCTAAGAGAAACGGCCCTCCGCTCTTAACGAGCCTCGGGTGGCCTTCGGCCACCTAAAAGCGAATTTAAGCGGAGGAGTGTCGCCCGTAGCTTTAGCGAAGGGCGGCTACCTGATACAGATATTGGCAAGCCACAAAATATTTATGAAAAAGTATAGACCGCATAAAATTGAATCAAAATGGCAAAAAAAGTGGCAGGAAGTGGGGTTTCCGCAGGCAGAGGATTTGGATCGGGACCGAGAAAAATTTTACGCTTTAGTTGAGTTTCCCTATCCTTCGGGAAAAGGGTTGCACATGGGCCATGCATTTACCTTTGTGATTATGGATGTCCTCGCCCGTAAAAAACGAATGGAAGGTAAAAACGTCTTGTATCCTATGGGTTGGGATGCTTTTGGCTTGCCCACCGAAAATTACGCGATTAGAACCGGAATTCACCCCCGCAACGCGACAAAGCAGAACACCGCTCGTTTTAAGGAGCAAATGCTCCGCTTAGCCTTGGATTATAATTGGGATCGGGAAGTTAACACTACAAACCCCGCCTATTACCGCTGGACGCAGTGGATTTTCTTGCAGTTATTTAAGTACGGATTAGCTTTTAAAGAAGAGAAGCCTATCAATTGGTGTCCCTCCTGTAAAATTGGGCTGGCAAATGAGGAAGTAATTGAGGGTCGATGTGAACGCTGTGGTGCAGAGGTAACCCAGAAAAATTTATCGCAATGGATGCTTAACATTACTGCTTATGCCGAAAGGTTGGCCGATGATTTGGATAAAGTTGATTTTCCTAGTTCAGTTAAAGCTGCCCAACGAAACTGGATTGGGAGAACGGAAGGTATTACAATCGAATATCCTTTAGCAGGATGTGAGAAATCCATTTCTTGCTATACCACCCGTCCGGATACTAACTTCGGTGCAACTTTCATTGTTCTAGCGCCGGAACACGAATTATTAAAAAATAATAAATTACAAATTTCAAATGATAAATTACAAATTGTTAAGAATTATATTGAAGAATCTAAGAAGAAATCGGAATTGGAAAGGACGGAGCTGAGCAAAGAAAAAACAGGTGTGTTTACGGGGTTGTATGCACTTAATCGACTAACCGGAAAGAAGCTGCCTATTTGGGTTGCTGACTTTGTGGTACCTACTGCCGGGACCGGAGCTGTTGTCGGTGTTCCTGCACATGATCAGAGGGACTATGACTTTGCTAATAAGTATAATTTAGATATTATTCCCGTGATAAAGCCAAAGGAAGGCGACTGGGATTTCAGCGAAGCGCCTTATACGGAAATTGAAGAAGGTCTAGTTTTTAATTCTGATTTTCTGAACGGTCTGGAGGTTGAAGAAGCTATGGATAAAGTAATGGATTATTTGGAGGAAAAGGGATGGGGAGAACGTTCCATTAACTACCATTTGCGTGATTGGATTTTTTCTCGCCAGCATTACTGGGGAGAACCAATACCAATGGTTTACTGCCCCCAATGTGCCGAAAAGGGTATTTCTTGGTTTGATTTAGAGGAAGCACGTGAATATGAGGATTTTGGAACTTCGTCCGCCGACTCTCTTTTCAAAGCAGGCCACCGGATGAACTTTGGTGATTTCAGCCAAGGGCTGGCTGGTTGGTTTCCATTGTCAGAAGATAAGCTTCCTTTGGAACTACCTGATGTTGCCCGCTATGAGCCCACGGATACCGGTGAATCTCCTTTAGCAAATATTGAGAGTTGGGTGACAACGAGTTGTCCCCATTGCGGCGGCCCGGCCCGTCGAGAAACTGATACTATGCCCAATTGGGCAGGTTCTTCTTGGTATTTCCTCCGGTATTGCGATCCTTGTAATAATGAGCGCTTAGCGGATTATGAAAATATGGAATACTGGTTGCCAGTTGATATTTATGAAGGGGGTGCCGAGCACACTACACTTCACCTGTTGTACTCTCGTTTTTGGCATAAATTTTTAAACGATATTGGGGCTGTTCCTTATGCTGAGCCTTATCAAAAGAGGAGAGAACACGGGGTCATTTTGGCGGAAGATGGTAAGCAGATGAGTAAATCTCGGGGTAATGTTATTGACCCCCTTGAAATTATTGAGCAGGTAGGGGCGGATTCCTTACGGACTTATTTATTGTTTATGGGGCCCTATGATGAAACAATACCTTGGAATATGGATGGATTGCAGGGGTGTTCTAGATTTTTAGGGAGAGTTAACAAGTTAACTGGTGAGCTGGTTAGCTCGTTTGCTGATGAAGAAAGAATGAGGGATTCCGATGCGGAGCTGAAAAGGAAACTACATCGGTTGACAAAGAAAGTAGGAGAGGATGTTGATAACATGAAGTACAATACAGCAATAGCGGCAATGATGGAGTTTCTGAACGATGTTCAGAAACCACTGATTAACGCTGATTCAGAAACTGACTCTCGTCGATTATCTACAGAGGACTGGGGGAAGTTTTTGAGACTGTTAGCCCCCTTCGCCCCCCACATAACCGAAGAATTGTGGCAAAGAATCTGCGAAAACCCAAAAAAAAATCAGCGAGAATCCCAGTTTTCATCAATACATGAGCAGCCGTGGCCGGAGTATGATCCTAAATTGGTTGAAAAGCGCGAGGTTACAATTGTCGTACAAGTGAACGGCAAGCTGCGCGGAGCCTTTCAAACAGAGCCGGGGTTGGCCAAAGATTCTGCAGTAGGGAAAGCAAAGGCTTTGGATAAAGTGAATAAGTACCTAGTTGGCAAAGACATTAAGAAAGTGATATGGGTGGAAGACCGACTGCTAAACTTTGTGGTACTCTAATGAATACGAATAAAGACTCGCAGTTACAGTAGCTGCGCCCCATGGGGCGCCGGTCGTCAGGCGAGGCATGCCTCGCTGCTACAATGTAGCGGCACGCTCTTAGAATGCCCAAAAAAAGTAAGGTAGAAAGAGTCTAATTGTTTTTGTTATCTTTCTGTCCAGCTGACAAGATGTCTGGCTATTTCATTATGGAAGAACTGCCCTCCATCCCAAGCCTCTTAGAAAAATATTATCCCTATCTTAAATTTATCCTTTCCGGTTTGCTTCTTTTTGGCAGTGGGCTCCTATTGGCCCGAGTTTGGGAGTACAGAAGGCGCCCAAAATTAAGTTATCAGGAAGACGCTGTTCCCGAGGTTAAGCAGGCGGGACTTGAGCGCTCTTCTCAAATTACACAATCAGTGGAGATTAAAGTAGATGTTTCCGGTTCGGTAAACAAGCCTGGGGTTTATTCTTTGCAAACTGGCGACCGTGTAGAAGATGCGTTAAAAAAAGCCGGCGGGATTGCAGATAACGCAGATAAAGAATGGGTTTCAAAAGAGCTTAATTTAGCGGCAAAAGTTTCGGATGGGACTAAACTTTACGTTCCTGCCGAAGGGGAGTCTGCTGCAGGTGAGGTATTATTTCGTAATGAAACTGCGGGGCGAGTTGCGGGGGTGGCAAACGACAGTAGTGACAGTAGTGCAGGTTGTCCGAGCAAAATTAATATCAATACTGCCCCAGTGGAAACTTTGACTTGCCTTTATAATGTAGGAGAAAAAAGAGCGCAGGCAATTATTGATTACCGCGCACAAAAGCCGTTTGAAAGTGTGGAGGAGCTTACTAATATTAGAGGGATTGGTGAAAAAACCTTGGAGAGGGTTAGGGATAAAATTACTTTGCAGTAAGCCTATTTTTGCAGTTTTCAATGAAACGGTTATCTTTTTTGCAGATCAGCTTTCTTGTATTTGTTCTTTCACTTTTTCTGTTCCGTTATGAAAGTCAAAAACCGGTTCTTCCCAAAGAGCCTTGCTTGGTGATAATGGGAGGTCGGGTTGCTGAGCCCCCTTATGTGCAGGGTGAAAGTCAATACGTAAGGCTTAGTTCGGTTGAGTTTCCTAATAATGGTTCTTTTCGGTCAAACAAGGTCCGCCTGCGCGCACGCCTTTTTCCGGAACTGAGTTACGGTGATTGGGTTCGCGTCGAAGGAGAACTTTCCCCTTACGGCACAATAAATTTTCCTGAAATTACTGTTGTCTCTTCAGGGGGTGGGGGATTAAGGAAATGGTTGTTGGGTCTTCGGAAGAGTATGGAAAAGGCTATTAAATCTGCCCTTCCACCCAGTGAAGCTGGGTTACTGGTTGGAATTTTACTCGGTTCGGAGGGGGCGCTATCTCCTTCTTTGGAAGAAATTTACAGGAAGGCGGGGCTAACCCATGTAGTAGTTGCTTCCGGTTACAACATGACCGTTCTATTGGATTTTTTGTCGGTTGTTTTCAGCCCCTTTGGTATGGTGGGCTCTGTGCTTTTTTCTTTGCTGGGGCTTTTGGGGTATGCATCAATTCTTGGCTGGTACCCTCCTGTAATTCGGGCTCTTTTAATGTCTTCGGTTGGTGTTTTTGGACTGCTTATTGGTCGAAAGAAGGATACTTTGCGGGCGCTTTTACTTAGTGCGTTAGTAACGGTTTTTTTTAATCCTGCGGTCTTGAATTCTCTTAGCTTTCAATTGAGTTTTATGGCCACCTTTGGCTTAGTTTTTTTCGGGGAGTCTTTGGAGAATTTTTTGGTGTTTACTTTTGACCGCATGAAAGAAACTTTTTCAAAACGATTAGGTTTTTACCCTGTGGCATTGGCAAGTTATTTATTTAAAATTTTTGAACTGGGGGAAAATTTCTCCTCTACCGTGGCGGCAGCTTTGTTTATTTTCCCTATCTCTGCGTTTCATTTCGGGCGGTTTTCTTTGGTTTCCTTGTTTGCTAACGCTCTTTTGCTGTGGACGACCCCCGTAGCAATGTTTTTTGGTTTAGGTTCCTTACTTATGCTTCCCTTTAGCAAACTTTTGTTTAAGTTGTTAATATGGTGTTCGTGGCCTTTTCTTAGAGCCTTTAACTTAGGTGCTCGTGCCTTTTCGGCTGTTCCTTTTCTTGTGGAATACAAAATTTCTGGGTTTGGAGTAGCGCTTTATTATGTCGTTCTTTTTGCCTTATGCACAGGTTTTTTGAAATTTTTAGAAGCAAAAGAAAACAAAAAAGCCTAGTTATTTATGCCTTGTCCCTTGCGATCTTTCTTGTTTGGGCGGCATTTTTCACCTTTCCCGGTGGGAACCTTCGTGTTTGGTTTTTGGATGTTGGGCAAGGTGATGCTGCCTTTATTCGAACTCCAAGGGGAAATACAGTACTAGTGGATGGTGGTCCCAGTGAGCGCGTGTTAGTAAAGCTGGGGCGAGTGATGCCGTTCTGGGAAAATACACTGGATTTGTTAGTAATCTCTCATTGGGATGCGGATCATATTACTGGGTTGGTAGGGGTTTTGGAGAAATACAAAGTGGCAAATATAGTGCATCCTTCGTTTGATTGTGAGAGTTTGATTTGTCAAAAAGTAAAAGAGCTTATTGATGAAGAGGGCGCAAGGATTTTGGTGGTTCGCGCGGGGAATAGGTTGAAGTTGGGCAGTACGGTGTTGAATGTCTTTTGGCCGCCGGTTGGCTGCAATTTGGGTTCCAATGACTGTTCAGTAGTGTTACTTTTGGATTGGGGAAGGTTTGAGGTTCTCTTTACGGGAGATGTTCAGGAGAAAGGGCAGGCGGGCATAGCCGGAAAGGTGAATCTTTCCGCAGTGGAAGTTTTTAAGGTACCTCACCACGGCGCCGATTGTCTTTCCCCCGTTTTTTTGAATTATCTTTCTCCTGCGGTTGCTGTTGTTTCGGTGGGGAAAAATTCTTACGGACATCCGACAATGAGAACGTTGGAGAAGTTGAAAAGTACGGGTTCCAAGATTTACCGAACTGATAAGGAAGGCACTATTAAGGTTGTTTCGGACGGCAGGGGGTGGTGGGTGGAAAATAGGAAATAATGAATGAAATAATAAATAAGCTGGTGAGCTTATGTGCTGGTTAGCTAGTTGACAGTTCGTCGGTTGGAAAAGGGAAGCTAGGGGATCAGGATAACAGGATATCAGGGTATCCGGTTATGGCGAAGAAAGGATAAATGATAAATGGAAGATGGAAAATGGTAAACGGAGAACGGTAAGCGGAATACGGAAAATTCTGTAAAAAGCGGTCTTTTAGTGGTATTCTTAACCGTAAGATATGATTAAAAGACAGATTAAAAAAGATCTAGAAAAAGTAATTGAGGATTTGACGGGAGCGGTCGTTTCGCCTATCTATTTGGAGCATCCAGAGAATCCCGAGCATGGGGATTACGCTTCAAACTTGGCGCTGACCCAGTTTGCAGAAATAACATCCGCCAGCCGGCGGAACAGATCCCAAATAACAAATCCGCGGGGGTTGGCAGAGGCAATTGTTGAAGCTTACCCGGAAGTTAATTACTTATCGAAGCTGGAAGTTGCCGGCCCCGGTTTTATTAATTTTTATCTTGACCAAGATTGGTTAGTTGGGGAAATGCAGCGGGTAATTGAGAGAGGTCCTAATTATGGTAGGGAGGACGTTTTGGAAGATAAGTCCTATTTGGTAGAGCATACCAGCCCTAATCCCCAGACCACAATAATGTTGGGGCATCTTCGGAATAATTTTTTGGGGATGTCAGTGAGCAATATAATTGAGTTCTTAGGAGCAGAAGTAACTAAGGATTGTGTGCTTAACGACCGTGGTGTTCATCTTTGCCGAGCTCTTTGGGGTTACTTGGTTTTTGCCAGGAAAGAAGGCCCGTCTGCTAAAGAAGAACTGCTTGAATACAAAGACATCACCGACTCCCAGTTAAACGATGTGGTTGATAATGTGAGTTGGAGAGATTTACTTACTCAATGGTCTTCTAATTCTTCAGGTTGGTATATTCCAAGTGATCTGGATTTGAAACCGGACCACGCAAATTTAATTTGGTATGTATTAGGCTCGCGCGCTTATAAATCGTGGGAAAAGGTGAAAAAAGCAGTGGATGAAATTTTGCTTGCTTGGGAAGAGGAGAATGTGGAGGTTCGTAAGCTGTGGAGGTTGATTCTCTCTTGGTCAAAGGAAGGCTACGCAGAAACTTACGAGCGTATTGGCAGTGTTCATGATTGGGTTTGGCGGGAGTCCGATCATTACAAAACAGGAAAAAGGCTGGTGGAGGAGGGTTTAAAGAAGGGCGTTTTTAGAAAAAGTGAGGGGGCCGTAGTGACAAATCTTTCGGAATACGATTTACCGGATACAGTGGTGGTAAAAAGCGACGGCACTGCGCTGTACATTACGCAAGATTTGGCTTTAACTAAATTGAAGGCGGAAAGATTCCCTTCTGATCTTTACGTCTGGGTTGTAGGCGCGGAACAGAAACTTTACTTCCAACAGCTTTTTTCTGTTGCCGAACAGCTGGGGTTGGGAGGAAAAAACGATTTTTTGCATCTTGATTACGCTTTAATAAACTTCAAGGGGGGAAAAAAGATGAGCACTCGCCGTGGGGATGTGGTTATGGCAGATAAAGTTTTGGATAATTTGAGAGAAGAGGCGGAACAAATCATCAGAAATTCGGATTCTTTACGTTTAGCTGGAAAGGAGATATCTGAAGCTGCTGAGTCAATAGCGGTGGGTGCTGCCAAGTACAGTCTTTTAAAATATAACCGCGATAAAACTATTAATTTTGACATTGAAGAATCACTTTCTTTGGAAGGAAATTCGGGACCTTACCTCCAGTACACCTACGCCCGCTGTAAGTCCGTGCTGGAAAAGAATATTCAACGGATGGCCGCCGGGGAAACCTCCGAGGTTTCTGCGAATTTAACCTCGGAGGTTAAAGAGGCGGCCAAGGAATTGGAAAGTAAGTTTTCGTTGGGAGGTGAGGAGACGGAACTACTCCGCACTTTCTACAAATTCCCCGAAGTTGTTCAAGATGCCGGCGAAAATTATTCTCCGAACCTCGTTTGTAATTTTTTATTTGATTTGGCCCAGAAATATAATGTTTTTTACAATCATTGTCCGATTCTTAAGGCTGAAACTGAGGAGTTAGGAAATCTCAGATTGGCAGTCACGACAGCAACTGCGCAGATTTTGGATAACGGTTTACGGCTTTTGGGGATAGAAGCATTGGAGGAAATGTAAAGGGACCTACGGCCAAATTCAAAATTCCAAATAACAAATAAATACCAAAACCCAGTTTACAAATTTACTCCTTCTTTTAGATTTATCCGTTTGGTGTTTAATGGTTTTATGCTTATTTGGAACCTGAACTTTGGGATTTGTTTTTTAATTCTGCTGTAACAATAAGCCTATTTAAAGTTGTTCCCGGTGGGTGGCAGGTTTGCAGGGTTAGCGAGTGTTCGTTGACCTTCTTGAGAAGCGGTTCGGTGTTAAATCCAGAGACAACACGCTTTTCCACTACTTTGTAGTCATAACGCGTGCCCTTATAAAAAATAGTTATTCTGTCCCCGGTTTCTGCTTTCCTTAAGAGATTAAAGACGGTAGCGTATTTTCCCAATTCCCAAAAATTTAAGGACGAATGAGCAAAAAGATATGTGTTACCGGGTTTGTCAGGTGTTGCGGTTCCTTTCGCGTGGGCGACTCCTCTGCGCATTGCCTCCATATAAGTAGTTTTGTCTTCTGGGGGAACATTTTCAATTACAGGGGCGTTGACCCCAATTTTTTCGATAATAATGCTAAAGCTTTTGGAAACGGGCTCTACCTTTAAAGGTGTGGGGGAGTTAGCAAGGGGTGCAAATAGGCTCTCTGGGCCTTCCTCACAGGGCAGTTTGTAGAGGGCGCACTTGATACTCCTTTCGGCTTTTTTAAACCAGTAGCGCCCTTCTGAGAACGCTGTGGGCCAAACGGTTAGCAGTAAGAGAACCACCCCACCTATGATGAGGGCGTTAGCAATTGTTTCCAATATGAACAGCACTGTCTTTTTCATTTTGAATTACTTATTGTGTAGGGAGGCGCCCGCCCGCGCTTTCCAAAAACGTTCGGCCCGCACTTGCTGTAAAGTGTTAAGTTTATTGTCAGGCCTCACTCAGAGAAAAATTTGCCTTGAGAATTTTGACAAAACAGCACGCAAATTTTTCTATGTTTTGGAAAGCGGGGCAGACGCCTCCCTTTAGAGCCGCTTTTAAAAATACCTTAGGAGTTTGATTTTATCATATTTACGGGTTAAAATGTAGGTATAGGCTTAAATTTGCCGGCGTAGCTCAATGGATAGAGCAACGGTTTCCTAAACCGTAGGTTGGAGGTTCGATCCCTCTCGCCGGTACCACTTCGCACCTAAGACGATGATCAGTGTAAACTTTTCCCTTTGAGAACGGATCAGTGAAAGATTTTTGATTTGAGAAGTACTGAGTAACTTTTCGGATTACTAAGTGCAGATTAAAATTACTACATCTTTTCACAGTTACATAAAAGAAGGACAACAACAAGAGTAAATTAAGCTAAGTTTACGTCGAGCGAGTTCTGCGAGCGAGACGGGGTGTAGCGCAGAGGTAGCGCGCTACGTTCGGGACGTAGAGGCCGCCGGTTCGAATCCGGCCACCCCGACCACGTAAAGGCTTTGCAGGAGCAAAGCCCACGTGGCAAGCCACCCCTCATCAAGGTTATGAGCGGCAAGCCTTTTTTTATTGCTTTTTCTTTATCCTACTGTCTAACTGTCTAACTGGATACCTGGATATCTGTTTTCCTGATCATCTCAGCCCAATTGTGTAAAGATTCGGGGAGCCGTTTTGCTGAAAAGAGGTAAGGATAACAATATTTGCCCCGTCAGGGGTTGGGCATACCTTAAACGAATTTTCAAGTTCTCCGCTGTAGACTTCTTTCTTATTTGTACCATCAATGTTGAGTACTGAGATTGAATTTTCTTTTTGTGAGATTAGATGGCTGCTGGAGCTGTGCCAAACAACCCGCACGTCCTCGCTTTTTCTGGTTTTTAGGGGGATGTATTCTCTTTTTTTGCCCACTCCCAGAGGCTTTGTTCCGTTGTATACATGCCATTCAATATACTCTCCAACCTCTTTTTTGTAGAGAAAGCGTTTTTTATTAAGCGACCATATTGTTTCTTCTGCAATGGCAACCTCTTCCAGTTCTTCTTTCAACTCAATTCGCCGGGCCCATTTTTCTTTCTGTTTACTTATATCTTCCTGCCATATGTCTAACGTAGGCTCTGCCGAAGTTGTTGCTTCTAAGCTCCGCCCGTTTTTAAGGGGGATAATTACGTGTCCCCGGGGGTTAAGGGTTACCAACAGTTCTTTTTCCTCTGATCCCCAAGCTATTTCCTCGGCAAGAGAAAATTTTCTTATGGCGGTGTCTTCAGCAACAAGGTAAGGGTTTTCTTGAACTACGTCCAAAAAAGATTGTCCGGTAAGGCTCAATACCCACAACCCAGCGGGATCGCTATTGCGAGATGCGTAAGCAATTTTTTCTCCAGAAGGGGAGGTAACTGCCAAAACAATTCCGCTGTTTGTAAGCGGGGTCAGTCGCGGGGAGGTTGGCACCAGCAGAGCATTAACTTCGGTAATTAGCCCGCTGTAAACTTTAATTTCTTTTTCCCAGGTGGAGAAACCCTCTTTTTCCAGCTTTAATTGATGGGTTCCCGGAGAGACAGTGTCCAAAACGGCATTTGTTGTTTCAATAAGGTTTCCGTCTAGAAAAACCTTTGCTTCGTTTGGTGTTGATTGGGCCAAGATCATCCCCGTTTTTTTAATTTCCTTTTCCTTTAAATTGATAACATAACCTCGGGCTATAAAAATTACAAGGATGGTAACTGCAACAAGAGTAAAAAATGTAGAAAGGTAGATAACAAGACGGTTTTTCACTGCGCTGGTAATTATAGCACATCTAATTCTCTTTTTGGTTATGCTAAACTTAGTACTGAGATGTGACTTGTGGTAACTAATTGTGACTTTTAGTAACTTGTTGTGTGGAGTTCTTAGTTACAATAAGTTACTATTAAGTTACGCGAGGCGCGCAGCGCCGCGCAAGTTACACCGTAAATTCGTTTGGATTTAATTAGTATTTGTTTCTCTTACATACATAATTATGAAAGTATTCAATAGAAAAATAGCAATTGATTTGGGTACGGCGAATTCTATTGTTTGTAGGGTAGGGGAGGGGATTGTGCTCAATGAACCAACGGTGGTGGCAGTAACTGTAGATGACCGCAAGGTTGTTGCGGTGGGCAGCGCGGCAAAGGAGATGCTGGGGCGCACTCCAACTAATATTCGAGCGCATCGTCCAATGAAAGACGGGGTAATTGCCGACTATGCGGCAACGGAAGCCTTGCTTAAGCATTTTATTGATACGGCTTCGGGATCTTCTCGGTTGGCTAGACCCGTGGTGATGGTTTCTGTTCCTGCTGGTGTTACTTCGGTTGAGTCACGCGCCGTTTTGGACGCAACGCTTTCAGCCGGCGCCCGCAAGGCATACCTTATTCCAGAACCATTGGCTGCTGCTGTGGGCGCCGGTATTCCTATTTCTGAGGCTCGGGGGAATATGATTGTTAATTCGGGGGGCGGGACTACCGAAGTGGCAATGATTTCTTTAGGAGGTATTGTTGCTCAGTACAGCCTTCGGGTTGCGGGAAATGCTTTGGACGAAGCTATTAAGCAGCATCTGCGCCGTAAATACAATATTAGCATTGGTGATCAGACGGCGGAGCGGTTGAAAATTGATGTTGGCTCGGCACTTCCTTTGGAAGATAATCCCAGAAAAGAAATTAGGGGGAGGGACAGTATTTCCGGGTTGCCGCGGACAGTAAATATTAGTTCCCACGAAGTTACGGAAGCGTTGGAGCGCCCGCTTTCCGAAATGACTCAAGCTGTTCGAAGAGTGCTGGAAAGTATTCCTCCCGAACTGGCTAGTGATGTTGTAGATAGAGGGGTAACTCTTTCCGGGGGTACGGGCACACTTAAAAACTTGAACAGGTTTATAACCAAAAATACGGGAGTACCTGCGCATATTGCAGATGACCCCATCTTTTGCGTTGTTAAAGGATGTGCCAAAGCAGTAGAAAATATTGAGGTTTTTAAGAAGAATGTTCTCAAACAGTAACTTTTTGTAATTCCTAGTAACTTATCGTAACTTATTATATGTAAGTTTTAAGTTACTACTAGTTACTACTAAGTTACGTGGTTTTCCAACCACAAATTACAGTTTTTAATTATGTTTATTGCTGTGGATGCAAGCCAAGTTAAAGTTGCCGAGGTGGATGGAATTACGAATTATTCTTATCATCTCCTTCGTGCTCTGTCTAAGCTTGAGAGCCCACATAGATTCCTTCTTTTTTTTAAGAACCCACCTTCCCCTGGAATTCAGAGGGATATTTTTGAAGATAATTCTGCCTTTGAGCTCCGGGTTTTAGGCAGCGCCCCTTTCTGGCGGCAGAATGCTTTGGCAAAAGCCTGCCTAAAGGAAAAACCGGATTTATTGTTTCTCACCACCCCAACCTTGCCGTGTGTTCGTAGGCCCTCGTTGAAAACTGTTATTACAGTTCACGATTTGTGTTTCGATTACCTTCCCGAGCGGCAGCAATTTCCACAAAAGCTTCTTTTGGGGAAAGCAGAAAAATATGCCTCTTTGGGAGCTTCGAGAGTAATTGCGGTTTCCAAGGCAACAAAAAAGGCGTTGGTGTCAAAATTTAATGTGAGTACTCGAAAGATAGATGTGGTTTATGAAGGAGTAGACAAAAGAAAATTCCATCCGCCAGCTGGCGGAACAAAATCCAAATTTCAAACGCAGAAAAAAAAAGAAATAAGAAGAAAATACGGGATTGGGGAGAATTATGTTCTTTTTGTGGGGACGGTCCAGCCGCGGAAGAATTTAAGACGGATTATCGAAGCCTTCTCTTTGGTTACAGAAAAGTTGGCCGATCCCTTGCAATTGGTGGTTGCGGGGCGCCCGGGTTGGCTGGTTGATGATATTTACTCTGCCCCAAAAGATTTCGGTGTGGAAGATAGAGTTAAGTTTCTGGGCGGTGTTCCCGATGCAGACTTGTCTTTGTTGTACGGAAATGCGAAGGTGCTCTTGTTTCCAAGTTTGTGTGAAGGTTTTGGGCTTCCTATTTTAGAAGCAATGTCTGTTGGGTGCCCTGTAATTACCTCTAATATTTCCAGCATGCCGGAAGTTGGTGGTAAGACGGCTTTTTATGTTAATCCCTACGATGCAGAGGATATCGCACATGGTTTGCAAACTATGCTTACGGATGACAACTTGCGTCAAACACTTATCTTGAGTGGGAAAAAGCGCGCTGCTGAATTTTCTTGGCAGCGTACTGCTAAGGAAACTTTGAAGGTTTTTGAAAAATGTTAGAAATTAGAGAAATGTAGGCATACTATAGTCATTCTGAGGAAACTTTCCGAAGTTGACGAAGAATCTCCCTCTTCGCTCAGAACAACTGCAGAATGTAAATTGTTTTCTTAAGCTTGAATAATTGTATGTTTGTATGAAAATTCTAGGTGTTAGTGTCAACAACGTAACAATGCAGGAAGCCTTAAACCGCATTGATTCCATGGTTAAAAACGGCAAAAAACATTATGTAGTTACGCCCAATGCGGAGTTTTTGGTCGATGCGCAGAAAGATAAGAAATTTAAAAGAATTTTAAATAATGCCGACCTTGCTATCCCGGATGGGATGGGGCTGATTTACGCTTCTAAGTTGTACGGCGCGCCGCTAGCGGAGCGCGTTGCGGGAACTGATTTAGTAGACCAGTTGTGTTGGCAAGCCGCGGAAAAAGGTTGGACAGTGTTTTTCCTTGGCGGGCTCTTTGGTGTGGGGGAGAAGGCGGCAAAGAAACTGAGTGAAAGATATCCCGGTCTAAATGTTTGTGGTTTCTATGAAGGAAAGCGGGAAGAAAAGTATGATGAGGGTACCGTTCAAGAGATAAAGACTATAGTTGGAGATAAAAGAATAGATATTTTATTTGTTGCTTATGGTCACAGGTATCAAGAAAAGTGGATAGCACGAAATTTAGGAACGTTGGATGTTTCTGTTGCCGTGGGTGTAGGAGGTGCCTTTGATTTTATTTCCTGCTACATACCGCGAGCCCCGTCTTGGATGCGCCGCGCGGGGTTGGAATGGCTGTTCCGTTTGTATCAACAGCCGTGGCGGTGGAAAAGAATCTTTAAGGCAGTGATTGTTTTTCCCCTATTAGTTATAAAAGATATTGTAATCAATGCAAAAGGGTGTAAATGATAGTGCTACTTTAGGCGAATATCTCTGAAACAGAAGTTTTGCGGTAAACTTGACGAAAGATTGGTTGGAGCGGGGGTACCGTTTTCAAGAGCATAGAAAAATTTGTTTGCACTGGACATCTTTAAGCCCTAAATCAAAGCAAATTTTTCTCTAAGCGCGCAATCAACAGAGTCACCAGACGGGCGCGCGGCTCTTGAAGGCGTGTACCGCCGCTCCATCCACAATTAACAATTTGGCAGGTGTGGTGCCGCAAAAATCTCCAATAGCAAAACCCCGGGGTGACTCCGGGAAAACGTTCTCCAAGAGCCACACCGGGGTATGGTTTTATTTTTGCAGCTGCCTGTTTTTTGTTCTAGCGGGGAGTTTGGTTCCGATCGCATTGAAGGGATTTACAAACTGTACTTGCTTAGAAGTATCCAGTTTTCAAAGTGCTTTTCGCGTCTGCCTCTTTCGTCTAACCTGTGAATTCAGTTTAGGTAGAAAAATTACGTTTGTCAAGTATCGCGTTGTGCTGTATAATTTGTGCAGTATGAACCCGGGAGTCTTTGATAAATTACAAAATATTGGAGAAGTTTCCAACGAAAAAGATTTGAAAGTTCTTATGGTTGCCCCGGAATGCACTCCATATGCAAATGTAGGAGGTTTTTCTCGTGTTTTAGGCTACCTTTCTCGAGAGCTCCGCAGCCTAGGAGGTGATGCTCGTGTTTTTATGCCTAAGTTTGGCGAAATTGACGAGGAAAAATACGAGATGGAAATGGTTTTGGAGGGTTTAGAGGTTCCAACCGGTTCAGAGAAGGAGGGTAAAGATGTTTTGATTTGCAATGTAAAGAGGCACCAGGTACCCGGCGGGGCACCCGTTTACTTTCTTGAAAATATGGAATATTACGAAAAGCGGGCTAATGTTTATGGATATTCCGACGATCCTCTGCGTTGGGCGCTTCTTTCTCGTGGAGCACTTGAATTTATTCGCCATACCGACGAGGCTTTATTGGATTCAGTCCGGGACTGGCGACCGGATGTTATTCATTGTAATGATTGGGAGACCGGCCATATTCCTAACTATTTAAAGACTGTTTACAAAAACGACCCGCATCTTCGCGACATTTCCACAGTTTTTACTATTCACAACTTACAGTACCAGGGTATGTTTGACCACAAAAATATAAGTGAGATGGATTACGACGATGGGCGGAGTCCAATTGCACCTTTCTTTTCCGACCGTTTACCGAAACAAAATTTTATGCGGCGGGGAATAATGTATGCGGATGTTGTGAATACGGTATCTCCGACATATGCTAAGGAAATTTTGACTCCGGAGTACGGTGAGGGCCTTGACCGGCTTCTTTTGGAGGTGCGTTCCAAGCTTTTTGGTGTTTTGAACGGAATTGATTACGATGAATTTAATCCCAAAACGGACAAGTTAGTGGCTGAAAATTACAGTGTCAAGACGCTGGACAAAAGGGTAAAGAATAAATTAGCACTTCAGGAGGAGTTTGACTTGCCGCAAGACGAAAAGACATTTGTTCTTGGATTTGTCGGTCGGTTAGCAGCTCAGAAAGGTTTGGACTTGATATTCCAAATTATGTGGCCCTTTTTGAAGAACTTTGATGCGCAGTTTGTTCAGGTTGGCGGTGGTTCGGGGAAATATATAGAAAACCTAAAAAAGTTGAAAGAAAAGTTCCCTAATAAGGTAGGCATCCACCCTATGGCTAATTTTACCTTGCCGCGATTAATTTTTGCCGGTTCAGATGTTATGTTATTTCCTTCTAAGTTTGAACCCTGCGGTATAACGCAGTTAGAAGCAATGCGCTACGGGGCAGTTCCTATTGTGCGGGAGGTTGGCGGATTGGCCGATACTGTGGAAGATTTTAACTCCAAAACAGGGGAGGGAACAGGATTTACTTTCAAAGGTTACGATAAATGGGAATTCTTTGCACAGGTAGTAAGGGCTTACGAGACTTTCCATTATTCTGAGGTTTGGAGAAGTTTGCAAAAACAGGCGATGGAAGCTGATTTCTCTTGGACAGCAAGTGCTAGAAGGTATATAGAACTTTATAACAAAGCACTGCATTTCAAGAGGCAGGATTTGGTGGCAGAAGGAATAATTCCTCCCTCTAGTGGTTTGTAGATTTTTTTGCTTTACCCATTTTATAAATTTTCCACGGTTGCTATGAAAACAGCACTTCTTTTACACATTTATCAACCTCCTACGCAGTATGAGGACGTTTTTTCAGAGATTACAGAAGAGTGCTATAAAAGTCTTATAAATCTTTTAAAGAAATATCCCCACGCTAAAATCACTTTCAATATGAACGCCGCGCTTACTGAGCAGTTTGTGGAGTATGGGTATAGTAAACTGATAGGGGATTTCAAGTATTTGGCGGAGCGTGGGCAAATTGAATTTACCGGCTCTGCGGCTTATCACCCCCTTCTTTTTAATCTTCCGAAAGAGGAAATCAAGAGGCAGATTGAATTGGATAGGCGTATTAATAGGAAGTATTTTGGTGCTGTGTGGGATCCTTCCGGGTTTTTCCCTCCCGAGTTAGCGGTTGATGGTCAAGTAGCAGAAGTGGTAGAGAATTGTGGTTACGATTGGATGCTTGTAGAAGGAAAGGACACGAAAGCAGAGGACGATCACGGAGTATTTGGTCGCCGTGGTGGCAATTTGAAAATACTTTCCCGTGCCCGAAGGCTAAGTTTAGACATTGCCTTCGGAAAAATAAACTCATTTGACGGATTAATGAAATTTATCCGTGAAAATCCTCCGCAACTCGGCGTTAATCCTATCTTAGCAATGGACGGCGAGACTTTTGGTTGGCACCAAGAGACGCAGCTCGATTTGTTAGAACAAGTCTTTTCTGCAAACTCCAAATTCCAAATTCCAAATGACAAAATTTCTACCAAGGAAAAGAGCCAGATGAGTCGAGAAGGTATTGAATTGCTAACTGTTTCAGAGTTAATTGAAACGTGGCCAAAGGGACCGGACATAGATGTAGGCAAGTCCTCTTGGGGTAAGCGGGCGGAAAAAAATGGGAATATTTATTACCCCCGTTGGGAAAACCCCAATAACCCTATTCATAAACTTCAGTGGGCTTTGACGAACCTAGCGATTGAAACAGTAACCGGTTCTGAATTCAAGTTAAAAAGCACCAAATACGATCCGCCGGCTCGCCTCGCTGCAGCTCCGGCGAAGCGGGCTGGCGGACCAAGTTCCAAAAAAACGGACCAAACACCAAGTTCCAAAAGGGAGGGGAGTAATATGGCCGGTTCCGAAGAGTTTGGCGCTTGTGATTTTGAATTTGGGATTTATGATCGTCACAGATACGGTTTATCTAAGAACAAGAGAGAATGGTTAGAAGCAAGAAAATTATTGGATAAAGCCATCCATAGCGATCAGTATTTTTGGGCAGATGCGGACGTTTGGCATTTTGGGATGGTTGAAAAAGGCGCACGAATGCTCTGCGATGCTATTCTAGCTCTCCCCGACAAGGATAAATCAACCCACAAGCAATCAATGTTATTATATGATAAGATAGTGTCCCTTGGGGAGTCTCTATATGGTAGAGATAAGCGGGGTTGATTTATCATTTACCATTTATCAACTTCCATTTACCATTTATTCTGAAAAAGAATTGTTATGAACGAGGCGCAGAAGAAATATTATCAGAGGTTTTCTGCATTCGCTGTCGATTGTTCAAGGTTAGTTTCAATTTTAGATTGGAGGAATCTCAGTAACCAGGAATGGGGCAAGCAGCTTGTAAGGTCTTCCGGCTCAATTGGTGCTAATTATATTGAAGCTATCGAAGGCTCAAGTGCGGCGGACTTCATATACAGGCTTAGGGTGTGTCGTAAAGAGGCCGCTGAGTCCGAACATTGGTTGCATCTTTTGATGAAAGTTAACCCAGATATTGATAAGGAGAGATTTGAATGTCTTAAAAGGGAGGCCCGGGAATTTGTTAAAATGTTTTCTAGCTCTATAAAGACAACTGAGAAAAACCAAGAAATGCAAAATGGTAAATGATAAATGATAAATTGTTAGCTAATTATGTTCTGGTCTTCTTTTTTACATTTCTATCAACCGCCTACGCAGTCCAAGCATTGGATTGATAAAATAACGGGGGAGTGTTACCGCCGCCTGGTTCAGGGTTTTTTGGAAAAGGAGAACTTAAAAGCCACTTTTAATATCAATGCCCTCCTTTTTGAATTTTGGGAGGAATACGGCCATCAAGATGTAATTGAAGGTCTAAGGAAGCTTCTTTCCCGCGGTCAAATTGAGCTTACAGGGACTGCCAAATATCATCCGCTCCTGCCGAAGGTTCCCGAAGAAGAAATCCGCCGGCAGATTAAACTAAATGACGAAACTAGCAAGCGTGTTTTGGGCGATTTATATGCGCCGGTCGGGTTCTTTCCCCCGGAAATGGGTTATAACCGTAAAGTTGCTCGGGTTGCTGCGGATTTAGGTTACGAGTGGATTATTGCCGAAGAGCTTTCCTTGAATCATAAATTTGGTGAAGTTGATTACTCTACCATTTACGAAGTTGAAGATATTCCCGTTAATGGAAAATGCCAAATGGAAAATGGTAAATTACTCAGGATCTTCTTCCGCGAACGGGAGGTTAGTTACCAAATTCTTTCCGGACAGCTCGCTACTCCAGAGCCTTTCAAGAAAGCCCTTTCCGATAGGCTGGAAAGAAAAAATCATTATCTCTTAACCGCTATGGACGGGGAAACCTTTGGTCACCACCGCCCGGGAATGGATAAGCTGCTTTTTGATTTGTTGGGAAACGCGGGTTTAGAAACAGTGCTGGTATCCGAACTCCCGGAGCTTATTGAAGGACAGGAAGTGGTAGAGACTCAGCCATCCACATGGGCTTTAATGCGCCATGATATTGAGAAAAACGTCCCTTTTGCTCGCTGGGACGACCCCGAGAATGAAATCCACGGGATGCAGTGGGAGTTAACGGAGTTAGCGATTGAAACAGTAAATGGTTCTGAATATAAGTTAAAAAGAACCAAATACGATCCGCCGGCTCGCCTCGCTGCAGCTCCGGCGAAGCGGGCTGGCGGACCAAGTTCCAAAAGGAAAGGGAGTAATATGGGCGATTCCAAAGAGTTTGGAGCTTGTAATTTTGAATTTGGGATTTCTGGTCACGATAAAGGTGAATTAACAGAGAATCAAAAACAGTGGTTAAAAGCAAGGAAACTCTTAGATAAAGCTTTACATAGTGACCAGTACTGGTGGTCTTCTGCTAAACCTTGGTGGAGTTTGGAGATGATTGAACGCGGTGCGCACGAACTTTTGAAGGCTGTAAAAGCCGCGCCCGATGCGCCAGCAGAGAAAAAGGAGCGGGCGCAAGAGTTATACTACCAAATAATTACCACCGGTTTTGAGTGGCAACGTAAGGGAAAGGTAGAGGAAATGTCCAGAAGAGAGGATGAGGCAGTTCGAATGAGAACAGACGAGGGAATTCCTGAACTTTCCAATAAGGAAATTGATAAGATGATTGAGCCTATTAGAGAAGAAATGCTGGAGGCGGCGGAGAAGAAAGAGTACGAAAGAGCTGCCCAGCTTAGGGATAGGATTCAAGAGTTGGAAGGATATAAAAAGGAGACTGGAGACTAGTGGGCTGGTTAGCTAGTTAACAGTACGTCAGTTGGTCGGTTGACAGTGCGTCCGTTAAATCAACAGAAAACTGCGGCGGTACGCGGAAAGCGGAGAACGAATTAGCATTAATGAAAACTTTACCTGAAGATATACAAAACTTAATAAAAAAGAAGGATTTGGAGTTAATAGAAATAATGCAGCGGCCGGACAGCAACCGCCGCCGTTTTTTTAGTTTGCATGTCCAGGAACGCGATGAAAACAAGCGTGACCTGGTGTTAAAGATTTTTGGTCAGGGGGATCCAAGCGTAGTTTCAGGATTTGAAAAAGAAGTTCAGTTTCTCCACAAAGTGACCCAAGAAAACAATGCATTGTCCCGGTATGTACCTAAATTGCGGGACAAAGGTAATGGCGAGCGTCCTTGGTGTTTAAGGGAATATGCGGATCAATATATTGGTGATATTTGTGTGGATTTTGGGATTAAGGAGGAGTTTTTAACTTCCGGACTTAAAGATGATTTTTTAGACTTTTTTCCCGCTCTTTGCAAATTCAGCGTTAATGTAGGGGAAGATAAAAAATTCTCTACGCTTTCTACTCACGATTCGGAATGGTACAGGAAGGACTTTGGTTTTTATAAAAAGCACGTCAAGTGCATTCCCGCTGAAGTTTTTGAGAGGGTTGAAGAGATATTGAAAGATAAAGAACCTCTTTTAGACGAAACGGTTGCGTGCCTTGTGCACGGGGATTTGTATCCTAAAAACATCTTCTGGTCTTCGGGTTTAAAAGTTTCTGATTGGGAACTGCTTCACTGGGGGACACCTGTTTTTGATCCTTGCTTTGTGTGGGCGCTGGCTTGGAAAGATGCTGATTGGCAGGCCGGGTTTTTGGAATCTTTTCGGGAGGATTTAAAGGAAGGCGGTCCGGATTCCGAAGCCTTAATGGATGTAGCGCAGTTAGTTGTTCTCTTACGATTTATTCGCCACAGTGAAATAATGCTTAAAAAAGTGCTTCCGGAGGATGCAAAAGAGGCAAGGGATAATGCAAAAAGAGCTTTGGAAGCACATAAGAAGCAGTTGGAAAAAATAATTGACATTTAGTCTTTTCTTTGCTAAATTATAATTACCCTGCAGTGCCCGCTAACAGAAGAGAGCTTTTTCTTGGATCCTCAAACTAACCCTAAGGGAGCCTTAAATAGTTCCGATCTGCTTAACAGCAATCGAGAATTGCGGGCACCCACTTAAACCTACCAAGGGTCAAGATTTGCTCTTGAGCGGCACTAGCTTCCTACCAGGAGCTCGAGCGCTTCTGCTTGGCGGGGAGAATTTATAAAATTTGTTGAGGGATTAATCGACCCTATACCGTAAGGTATAGGGTTCTTTGTTTTTAGTGAGGCCTTGGCGAGTCCCGGTTCCAGCTGGAACGAGCCTAGGACGAACTAACCCCGTAAGCTTCTGAGCTTTTACGGGGTACGGTTTCTTCTGCACTAAGATGTACTTTATGGTAAAATAAAGGGGCTTAGGCTTGCCGACGTAGCTCAGCGGCTAGAGCAACAGTTTTGTAAACTGTAGGTCGTGAGTTCGAATCTCACCGTCGGCTCCATTATGCTGGGGTGCCAGAGTGGTCAAATGGAACAGTCTGTAAAACTGTCGGCGCAAGCCTTCGTAGGTTCGAATCCTACCCCCAGCACCAGCCGCCTTAGCTCAGCTGGTTAGAGCGTCTCCTTGGTAAGGAGGAGGTCGACGGTTCGACTCCGTCAGGCGGCTCCATATAGGCGCGCAGCTCAGTTGGTAGTTGCCTCAGCGGCAACCCGCCGAGGAGGCGGGAGTAGTAAATGTATACGGCCGTCGGTTAATGGTAAACCACTGGTCTCCAAAACCAGGACTGCAGGTTCAAATCCTGCCGGCCGTGCCAGGTTTGTATTGTTCGGATTATCAATACGCATGAACAAAATAACCAAATTTCTAAAAGAAGTTCGCGGTGAGATGGAAAAAGTCGTTTGGCCCAGTAGGGAAGAGGCCCTGCGGCTGACGGGCGTTGTTTTAGGCGTGGCAATTTTTGTGAGTTTGTACGTTGCTTTTTTGGACCGTATTTTTAGCAATTTAGTCCGAACTTTGGTAGTTAGGTTTTAAACTACTTGCAAGAAGATTCTTTTGCCTTTAACATAGGCAGGGCAGTTAGGATATATTAATGACAAACGAAGAAGAAAATTCACAATGGTTTGTAGTGCATACCTATTCGGGGCATGAAAACAGGGTTGCGGAAACTCTGCGTCAAAAGGTAGAGGCACTGAACCTTTCACATAAGTTGGAAGAAATTTTGGTCCCAACTAGGGAAAAAATTGTTGCTTCGGGCGGTGAGCGCAAGGAAGTAGAAGAACGGCTTTTTCCCGGTTATATTCTTCTACACATGGTCATGGACGATGAAACCTGGCCTGTGGTTCGAAACACTGATGGTGTTACCGGTTTTGTAGGAGCCTCAGGAAAGCCCACGCCCTTGCCGGAAGAAGAGGTAGAAGGCGTCAAGCAATTTATGGAGCTTGATCAGCCCAAGGTAGAGGTTCAGTTTAAGAAAGGAGACAGCGTTAAGATTACTGATGGTGCTTTTGCTGATTTTGTGGGTGAGGTGCAGGAAATAGACGAAGATAAGGGTCGTTTGAAGGTTTTGGTTACTATTTTCGGCCGCGAAACACCGGTGGATTTGGACTTTTTGCAGGTAGAACC
>CAYXRZ010000001.1:27069-45675 GCA_964467235.1 uncultured Candidatus Saccharibacteria bacterium | reverse complement strand
ATGATGTGTATGGAAATGACCGGGGAAATTCCCTTTGAAAAAGTTTATCTCCACGGGCTGGTACGCGATAACGAGGGTCGCAAATTCAGCAAAACAAAAGGAATTGGATTTGATCCTCTGGATATGATTGAAGAATACGGAGCAGATGCGCTACGCATGGCTTTAGTAGTAGGCAACGCACCGGGAACTGACCTGAAAATTGATGAAGACAAAGTGCGAGGCTACCGCAACTTTGCTAATAAAATTTGGAACCTCGGACGGTTCTTTGATTATAACTTGGATAAAAACAATTACGAAAAATATAACGATATACCACAATATTCAAATAAACTGGAAAAGCTTACCGACGAGGATAAAAGAATTGTAAATGACCTCAACAAACTAATCGAAAAAGTAGACGACTATTTTGCCCGCGACCGTTATGACCTCGCCGCTGAGGATATCTACCAATTTACGTGGCATAGATTTGCAGACGAATACATTGAATATTCAAAAGATACTCTTTACGGTGAAGATGAAGAAAAGAAGAAAGCTGCACTTAGTATAATCCGCCACGTTTATTTTAATATATTAAAACTCCTCCACCCCTTCGTGCCCTTTGTAACCGAAGAGCTTTGGCAGCAGTTCCATCACCAAACAGAAATACCTCTAATAAACGCACCCTGGCCCACCACCAATTACTAATCACTACTTACGGGTTACTAAATTAAGGTACAGGGTCAGACCCTCCCTCACTCCACGGATGACAACGCATTACGCGCTGCAGCCCCAACCAAAGACCCTTTAACACACCGTACTTCTTTACAGCGCGGTAAGTATACACGGAACAAGTAGGAGTAAACCGACAAACACCATCCGTCAACCACAACTTTTTTGCCCAACCATGATCAAGCGAAAGGTACTTTTGGTAGAATTTTATTAAACGAAGCGTTAACGTCCTCGTAATTTGCATCTTTAATAGGATGTTTGGCAATCAATACAATATCGTAACTGTCTTTGATTTTAGGTAGGTGATGGCGAACAGCTTCTCTAAGCAATCTACGTGCACGGTTTCTAGCCACAGCCCGTTTATCAAACTTTTTGGAAGCTATAAACCCAAACCGGGACGGCTGCATACCTTCTTTGGCAGGGCTCTTTTGAAAATGCAGTAAAGTATAATAAGGTGTATGTACAACAGTCCCTCGGTTTTTTACACGCCTGAAATCATAATCAGTTCGCAATCGATTTTCTTTAGGAAGCATATATTTATTTTATCATGTGGGTAACTGTATTACAGATTCTGTTACTTTATTTAATTTTTATGTTTAGTAGTAGTAGTAATAGAGGGTGTGTGTAAGTGGATAAGGGCTACAAATGCCGTGTCCCTTAAAATCCAAGGACTTTAAATGTGGGGATTTGCGGTGGATTTGTTTGTTGACTTGTTGTGGGTAACTTAAGGTTTATTCACAAATCTTGTAGTATGTCTATAATTATCCACCTATTTTTTGAGTTATCTCCGAAACTTGTGACTTTATCCCCGTATCATTGTGGATAAGTTCTTCAACTTTTTCTACTCCGTGCATTACCGTAGTGTGATCCCGGCCCCCAAGTTGGTTACCTATTTCTTCGTAGGGCAGTTGTGTTTCTTTACGCATTAGATACATTGCAATTTGACGGGGCCTTGCAATGCGGACTGGTCGTCTTTTTCCTTTAAGGTCTTTTGGTTTTAAAGTGTAGTAATCGCAGACGGTACTGATGATTTTGCTGGGTGATGTTGGTCTTTTTTGCGGAGGTTCACCGAGTATTCTTTTGGCAAGATCTACAGTGGCGTTAATTCCTTTTGTTTCGGCCAGGGTAACTACTTGGTTTAAAGCTCCTTCCAATTCGCGGATGTTAGAAGGCGTGGCTTCGGCAATGTATTCTAAGACATCGTCACTAATTTTCAGATCCAACTCGTCCCTTTTCTTTTGTAAAATAGCTAACCGGATGTCAAAGTCGGGAAACTGCATATCGGCAAGCATACCACTGCCAAAACGAGAGGAAAGCCGTTCTTCCAGGTCGGGTATCTCTTTGGGGGCTTTGTCCGAAGTTAAGATTATTTGTTTTTGTTCCATATGCAAGGCATTAAAAGTGTGAAAAAATTCTTCTTGGGTTGTTTCCCGGCCGGCAATAAATTGAATGTCGTCGATCAGTAGTACGTCAACGTTGCGAAACTTCTTCTTAAAGGCAGCTGTGGTGCGGTTTTGGATGGCCTGAATCAATTGGTTGGCAAAATTTTCGCTGGTGCAGTACAAAACTTTCTTTTGGGGGTGTTTTTTGAGGATAGCGTTTCCAATTGATTGCATAAGATGCGTTTTTCCAAGGCCTACTTTGGAATATAAGAAGAAAGGGTTGTAACGTTCCCCGGGATTTTGGACAATGCTTTGAGCGACCGCGTGGGCAAGATTGTTGTTGCTGCCTACCACGAAGTTGGAAAATGTGTAATGGGGCGCAAGTCCTGATTCTTTAATTCTTTGTTTTTGCCGGGCTTGTTCCTTTTCTTTTTCTTTAAACAACGGGCCCAAATCTCTTTCTCTTCTTTGAGGCATATCTTGTATTTCAAATTGTATGCTGTTATCAGCTTCAGTTATATCGTCAATAGTATTTTTAAGTTGCGTGTGGTAGGTATTTTCTAGTTTTTTTTTGATGTAAGAAGACGGACAGCTGATTGTGAGTGAGTTGTCTTGGTAGCTTTTTGGGCTGGTGTGTGCCAGCCAAGTTTGAAATTCGGCAGCGGAGAGGGTTACGCGCAGCTGCTCTAAAGTTGTTTTCCAGAGGGTATTTTTGTCCATGATTTAGAAGGGGCAGGGGTGTAGATACACCTTACTTTTTTTGTGGATAAGTGTCAAGGCTATTAATTTTGTGCCTGTGAATACAGGGTGGAAGCGAAAAAAAGAAAGCTAGTGTATAAATTTGTGGATAACTATCTTGATAACTTTGTCTTCTTTGACGCGTCTTGCTTTTAGTGTATTATATAGAATAGGAATTTACGTAATGATAAACCTGCCTAAATTATTAATCTATGGACTTCCCGTTGTTGTTGGGGTGCTTTTAGCAGGGGGAGGTTTTTTGCTCTTTCGGGACCGGCTGCCTTTTGGAGAGCCTACACTGGAGGAGGTTACGCTTACCTATTGGGGAGTGCTGGAGCCCCGGGAAGTAATGCAACCTCTTATTGAGGAGTACGAGCAGCAAAACCCACATGTAACCGTAGATTACAATCTTCAATCTTACACTACCTTTGCTCAATACAAAGAAACTTTGTATACTCGTATGCAGCAGGGCGCAGGCCCCGACATCGCGCGAATGCACGCCACATGGCCCCGGCAGTTCTTACGGTATCTGGTAGCGGTTCCTAGTTCTGTGCTGGATACTGCTGCTTTTTCCGATGCTTTTTACTCTTCTGCGGTGGATGCTTGTCAGCTGAACGGGCAAATTTATGCGGTGCCTTTGATGTATGACAGTTTAGTGCTGATCTACAATAAGGATCTCTTTAAGGACGCCGCTATATCTGCCCCTCCGGAAACATGGCGCGAATTCCGAAATACGGCAATCAAGTTAACCAATTGGCGAAACAACGATCCTAAGGAGGAGCTGTTGCAAAGCGGGGCGGCTTTGGGGGCCTCTTCTAACATTTCCCACGCACCGGATATTTTGGGGTTGATGCTGGCGCAGTCAGATGTTTCTATACCCCCCCAAATTGATTCGCAGGCTTCAGAGGATGTTTTTACTTTTTACACAAATTTTGTAAAGAAAGATCGGGTGTGGAACACAACCTGGCCGCAGGATGTATCTGCATTTGCAACCGGTAAAGTGGGAATGATTTTAGCACCTTACTGGCAGTATGCGCGCTTAGAAAATGACAGTACTAATTTTGATATTGGGGTGGCTCCCGTGCCTCAGGTGCCTACTTTGGAAGGGGAGCTTACTGAAATAGGGTGGGCTAATTTTTGGGTAGATGGGGTAAGCGCTACTTCACAACATCCTCAAGAAGCGTGGAAATTTTTGAAATTTTTGTCAGAGAAACAATCTCAGGAAAAGTGGATGCAAACTTCGCGAAATCTTAAGGGGTTTTCATTTGCGTCTGCGCGGAAGGATCTGAAAACAACTTTGGAGGGTAGTAAGTTAGCTCCGGTTGTCCGGTGGGCACAAAATTCTGGATCTGCTGCGATTTCAACCTGCGCTGGGAACACCGATTATGAACGAGCGGTAACTGCTGCAGTTACTGATATATTAACCAGCGGTAATATATCCGCACGGTTGACAGCTTTAAAGGAAACGTTAACTGCCTTGGTGGACGGTACTAGTTTGGGGTTGCAGGAGGAACCGCTTGGCTGTGCATTGGCTTCGTTTGGAGCGCAGATGCCGGGCGTGGATGCGGAAGAAACACCGGCGCCTACTGCCACGCCCGTAGTGACAGCAACTCCTACTCCTACAGCAGTTCCTTCTGCAGATTGTGAAAAATTGGAAGCAGGCGCCACTTCCGGTCCTGCTCCTTTGGAGGTTACTTTTACTGTTACGCCGCAGGACGCTTCCGCATACCAATTTGATTTTGGTGACGGTAAAAAGAAAGACTCAACCAGCGCGCGTGTAGTGCATGTTTATGAGGAGGCGGGTTCTTACACCGCATCGGTGCAGGTAGAAGACGAGGAGGGGGAACTTAGTGCAAAGAACGATTCTTGCCAGGTTTCTATTACTGTGGAGGGAGCGGCAACACCTACTGCAGAACCAACCGCAACGCCTGCCCCAACGCCGGTTGATGCAGATTTAGATACCGGGGTGACTTTACCAAGTTTAGCTTTGGTAGGATTGGGAATGATTATTATCGCCTTCGCCCTTCTTTATTAACCGGACACCCAGACACGCCGGTACCCTGATATTTTAGTCCCCTTTCCCATTATAGTATTTTTTTAAGAATGTAATATTCGCTAAAAGTGGTAACAAGCGTAAGCACTGCGACGAGATACCACACATCTGCGGCGGTGTAGCGAAGTGTGAGATAGCTGGGTATTGCTGAGGTAATCGGTATTGTTATGAGTATACTTTCCCGAAAGAGTTCCCTTTTGTCGAGCCAATTGGGGGCGCGGCGGCTGCGCAACAAATAAAGTAAAGTTCCTAAAGTTAATTCCAAAGCAATAAAAAGGGTTGCTAGAAAAAGAATTACCCAGCGAGTGTTTTGGGGTAGGGTGAAAAAAACAATATAGGAACATATTCCCCAGCTTGCTAATGCCGGGATTATTACCGAGATTAAGAATCTTTGCATGGTGTTATTTTAGTAAGGCTACTTTGTATCTGCTACCATTTTAAACTAACAGCGGCCGTGATACAATAAAAGTGTTATGACTTCGGGAACACTGCTCATTGCTGGTTTAATAATTGTAGGGTTTGCCGCGCTGTTTTTCTTTATTCAACAAAAGATGAAAGAACTGCAAAAGGACGAGGGGCGCGAGGTTCTTTTGGAGTGGCTTAAGGAAATGCGCGGGAGTTTGGATAAAAATACAGAAGTTGTCGGTAAGCGCCTTGCCGAAAGTAATGAATCGGTGGGCAAGCGTTTAGATAAGGCGGCGGAGGTAATTGGTAAATTGCAAAAGGAATTGGGACAGATGAGTGAAATTGGCCGTCGGATGGAAGAACTGCAGGACTTTCTGCGTAATCCAAAACTTCGTGGGAATCTCGGTGAGCAGGTTTTGGAGGATTTAATTAGGCAAAGTATTCCCCAAGATAAGTATTCTTTTCAATATACATTTCGAGATGGCCAAATGGTGGATGCCGTAATTAAAACTGCGGGTGGGATTATACCAATTGACGCGAAATTTCCCTTGGAAAATTACCGAGCGTTTATGGAAAGTGACCACGAAAGAGAAAAAGATCAGGCCAAGAAGCAGTTTATTAGGGATGTTCGGAAGCATATTCGCGATATTTCTAAAAAGTACATCCGTCCCCAAGAAGGAACTACTGAGTTTGCTTTGATGTATGTACCATCGGAACCGGTAGCGTATGAAATGCTGGTGCACCACCATCAGAAGGTGCAAGACTACGCTCATGAGAGCCGTGTGGCTATTGTTTCCCCTAACCAGTTTAATCATTTCTTAAAAGTTATTTTGATTGGGTTTGAACGTCAGCAGGTTCAGGAACAGGCTCAACAAATTTTAAATTCCCTGCGAGCGCTTCAAGATGAGTCCCATGAATTTGGTGAGGACCTAAGAATATTGCTTAAACATCTTAAGGATGCACACAACAAGATTAATGATGTGCAGTTGGGTTTTGATCGCCTTTCGGGTAAAATTGAACAGGTACATAAATTAAAACCGGGAAAAAAACCACCGGAACTTTTGGAGGAAGATTCAGATGTCTAAACGATTCTTTACACTGCTTACAGTTTACACAGGGATGTTAGTAGTATTTCTAGGCCTTGCTCCGGTTCCTGTCTCTAGTGACGCTGTTCTGGACCACTACCGTAATCAATTTCGTTCCTACCGAGAGGCGCGCGCTGCGTTTGACCTTTCGCGGGAAAAGTATATGAAGTTGGGTACCTTGGCCGCTCGCGACGAAGCCTTTTCCGCCACGCAGAACTTTCTAAGTGAGGGTATTGGCGTGCTTACTAGTTTTTTAGAGGTTTTGGATGCGCGGATTAGCGCCCATGCAAATGTCCCCTCTGACCTAAAAGTTATTGCCGAAGCATTGAAAGCCGAGGATGTTGCCGAATACTCCGCTTTGCAAGAGGATGTAGAGAGCAGTCAAACGCTTTCTGAGTTGGTAGCAGTTTCAAATAATGTAGACACTTCTTACGAAGAAAATGAAGCACACGCACAATTTTTGAATGTTGTGTTGGTGATTGCCGATTTACGAGGGTTGTTAAGTAAAACAACGCTGACTGCCGCGGAGGTGAAACTTACTGTGCAGGGAGATGCCACGTATCCGGGGCGGGAAAGAATTCTTGGTGATTGGTACGTGAAAATAACTAATAAGCTGGAACGCGCCAATGGTGTATTGGAAGAGTCCTCGCAAGCGTTGCAGGGTATAAGTGAGGAAGATGATTTTGAAGATCAAAAGGTTTTAGTACGCAATACTGTAGAAGATGTGAGTGAGGCTAAAACTTTAAACATGGAAGTTGTAAGTCATTTGTTGGAAATAGTCCGTGCAAAGAAATACTAAGCGGAGACCTGTCCGTCATCTCGCCCCGCGAAGCGGGCGGGCGGCTAAGCTAATTACTATGAACGAATTTATTTTAAATCTGGCCGGGTTTACTCCCGAAGAATGGCGGGAGTTTAAGGGCCGGGTTGCAAACAAAATCTTATTTTATTGGCGGGCGTTTATTAGGGAGCTTACTTTGGAACGGCTTCGGGCAGGGTTCTTTATCCTCTTGGTAGCTGGAATTGGTTTGTTTGGAATTCAAAGGGGTGTAAGGTATTTGGCGCAAAGGAGTGCTGACGGGGGCCAAGAACCAAAAGAAGCCACCCAGTCCGCAGGTCCCAGCCAGAAAAAGGAACAGCTGGAAGTTAGTTTGGAAGGATTAAAGAAAACTTTGGACACCGTATTAGAAACACCCGCCGATCTAAAGTACCCCTCCCTCGATCTAAAAGTTTCTTTCGAGTAAAATTTTTTCACACGTATTTTTTCCAACCCTGGGTTGGATTGACGTAGTTTTCACAGTGAGAAAAGATTTTTGCAAGAGCCTGTGCAGGAATAAATCTGGAAATATGCGGGAAACCCTGTTACGTACTACACTGTGGGCTGATGGCTGACCGCCGGCGGTTGATGTTATACTTATTATTGTGGACGAACAACAACTTGCCCTAAACGAAAAGCAGGAAAAAGCCGTAAACCACGAGGGAGGTCCCCTCCTAATTGTTGCCGGGCCGGGGACGGGGAAGACGCGGACAATAACCGAAAAAATTCGCCATTTGATTTCCGAGAAAGACGTTGACCCCCAAAGTGTTCTCGCGCTTACATTTACGGAGAAAGCGGCAGAAGAAATGCTTCATCGTGTAGATGCGGTGATGCCTTTGGGATACGAGGAGCCATGGCTTTCTACTTTTCATTCCTTTTGCGACCGAATTCTTCGTGAAAGTGGGATGGAGATTGGTTTGGATCCAGATTTTGAAATAATGACTGGGACAGAGCAGTGGCTTTTTTTACGCGAGCATATTTTTGAGCTAGGTCTTGATTATTACCTTCCCCTTGGTAATCCTTCTAAATTTATATCCGCATTGTTGAATTTATTTTCAAGAGCGCAAGACGAAAATGTAAGTGTGAACGAATTCAAAGAATTCGTTGCGACTCGTCATTCTGAACTCGATTCAGAATCAGACGAGGGGTTTCGTCAGACCCTGAAGCAAGTTCAGGGTGACGACCCTTCCTTGCGGAACGCGGAACGCGGTCAGCGGAATGTGGATGGCGGTCCGCCGGCTGGCGGAGCGGGTGCGGCGGAAAAAGAAGAAATTGAGAAATTGCAAGAGTTAGCAGGGGCCTACAAAAAATACCAAGAGTTAAAGATTCAGGAATCGAAGATGGATTTTGGAGATTTGATTTTTTGGACAATAAAGCTTTTCCGCGAGCGCTCTAGTGTTCTTAAGAATTACCGGGATCAGTTTGAATATATATTGGTGGACGAATTTCAAGACACAAATTACGCCCAATACCAGTTAACTAAACTTCTTGCTCCTGCGGAAGAGAATCCTAATTTGATGGTTGTCGGAGACGACCTCCAAGCTGTGTATAAATTCCGCGGAGCGTCGCTTTCTAATATTTTGAAGTTCAAAGAAGATTACCCGGATGCGGAATCCATTGTTTTAAATAAAGATTATCGGAACCCCCAGCCTATTATTGACGCGGCTACTACGCTGGGGCGGAAAAACGAACCAAATACTTTAGAAGCTAGGATTGGGATTGATAAGGGTATGGAGGCTGTAAGGTCCGCCGCAGGAAACAAGCCTGGGTTGAAGGGAACCAACCCAGGCTTGGGGGAATGCGGCGGAACCCCTATTCAAATAATTGCCGCAAAAACCTTGGAAGAGGAAGCGGAACGAGTGGTACAAAAGGTTATAGAACTTTCCAAGGAGGAAGGGTACAACTGGCGCGACTTTGCGGTGCTTGCCCGTGCAAATAATCACCTGGACCCTTTTGTAGCATCTTTTAAGAGAAATGGTGTGCCGTACCAGTTGTTGGGAAACCGCGGGCTCTTTGACCAGCCGGAAATAAGGGAGCTAATTGCTTTTTTACGCGTGTTGTGTGACCCCAAAAACAGCTCCGCTCTTTTTGAGCTTTTGACAAGCAGTGCTTTTAATATTGATTCCCGCGTAATTTCAGATTTATTAACGCAAAGCCGTAAGAAAAGGGCTTCCCTTTGGGATTTAATCAAACAGTGCGTTGATAACCCAGAAGTGCTAAAAGAATGGGACCTTTCGTATTCATGGTCCGACACAGACAAGAAAGGTATTCGTAAAGTAATGCATTTGGTGGAGACTGCACAGCAGTGCATGGGAAATGACCTGCCCTCACAGATTCTTTACGACTTTGTAATGGATTCTGGTTTTGTGGAACGGTTTCTAGGAGAAGATTCAGTAGAAAACCGGCTGAGGATAAAAAATTTGAATCTTTTTTTTGAAAAAATAAAAAATTTTGAAGCGGATGTGGGTAAGAGGCCATTTGCGGGAAAAGCGTCAGTTCCCAACTTTGTGGAGTATTTGGATCTTCTTATGGAAGCGGGGGAAAACCCCGCTCAGGCGGAAATTGAAGATATTGATACGGTAAATCTTTTGACAGTGCACAGTGCAAAAGGTTTGGAGTTTCCGGTGGTCTTTATAGTTAACCTTGTGTCTGGTCGTTTTCCAACTAGGCGCCGCTCGCGGACATTGGAACTTCCTGATGAGTTGGTAAAAGATATTTTGCTTGAGGGGGATCACCACTTGCAGGAAGAACGCCGGCTTTTCTACGTGGGTTGTACGCGGGCTTCGGATAAACTGTTCCTTTGTTGGGGTAAAGATTATGGTGGTAAGCGGGAGCGCACTCCCTCCGGTTTTATTGAGGAATTGGGTATCAGCCCTTCGACAAAGCTCAGGGCAGACCCACAGCCAACAGCTGACAGCGCGCAGCAGGAGAAGGAGCAACTGCCTTTCCTTCGTTCTGAAAAAATGATAAATAATAAATGCCAAATAATACCTGTGGGTTTTCGGCCCGAATACATCAGCCATTCTCAAGTAGACATCTTTAACCAGTGTCCGTTAAAATATAAATACCGGTATGTTTTGGGTATTCCTACGCCTGCCCACCATGCACTTAGTTTTGGGCAAACTATTCACCGGACTTTGCGCGATTTTCACCGCGCGGACCTTTTTGGCAGTAAGGATTTGGAGTATTTGCTGGAACTTTACGAGGAGCATTGGATTGAGGAGGGTTATGAATCTGCAGAGCACAAAGAAAAAAGGTTTGAGGAGGGCAAGCGTATTCTAAAAGATTATTACAAATCGCACCAAGAAAAATTGGCAAAGCCCTTGCATTTGGAAAAGAAGTTCACTCTAAAAATCAGCGGTATACCGCTAGTTGGTTCTATTGATCGCATTGACGAAATTGAAGAGGGCATTGAGATTATTGATTACAAAACAGGTAAGGTAAAGGAGCAGAAAAAAGTGGATCGCGACGACCAGCTGACAATTTATGCGCTAGCTGCGCGTGATGCGTTGGGGTTAGACCCAAAATGCTTGGCCTTGTATTTTATGCAGGAAAATAAGAAGGTGACAACGACCCGCACTGCAGAGGACTTGGAGGAAAAAAGAGAGGAACTTGAGGAGACTGTAGAAAAGATAAAAAAGAGTAAGTTTGAAGCTAATCCGGGGTTTCTTTGCAAGTGGTGTGATTATAAACACCTTTGTGAGGAATATAAGGTCGGGGATTAGTTAAAAATTTTATTCATTGTATGGAACAGACGGGAATAGTATTTGATGACTGGTTGGGGATAGATAATTTCCTTCCCTCCGAATTTCTTTTTGAAATACGTAAAACCTTTCCAGGCTTTGGTGCGCTTGTGATACCTTTCGTCGTAAATCCCTTCGAAATCAAATTTAAGGCAGCCTTGCTCTTTTGCTAGTCGGAGCGCTTCCCAAAGAACTAGATAGCCTGCAAGTAGGTCGCGCCCCTCTTTTGTAGTGGCGGCGTGGTGGTAGTAGGCGGTGTTTTTGTGGGTGAGGAGTACACACCCCGCCGCATTCCCCAACCCCCGAGGTTTCTGCAGATCCAACCTCGGAGGTTTTTCCTGCGGCGGGTTTACAATAGGGGTAGGTTTTGCGAATTTCCTTTGTTGGTGTTGCTGTTTTACAGTAGCTGTAATTAACCAACCTTTTTCTCCAAAACACTCAGCAAGATTTTTTATGTCCTGCCAGTTGGGGGTAGGATAGCCTTGTCTTTTTCCCGCATCTTTTAAAACCCGGTGAAATTTCCTTAATTCTTTTTCTTTCTCTTTCTCTTTTTCCAAAGCCGAAAGCTGTATGCAGTACGCGGAAAGATGTTTTTCTGCTTTTCGAATGGAATACTTTGCATCAGAATCTAAATTATTCCAAAGTTCCTTTTCGGTTTTTGTAAGGTCAATGCGAAGTGTTTTTGTTGGCAGTAGGGGCCAGGAGTCTTGCTGAAAATTCTCTAAATCCACGTCATTCTGAACCCCGGATTGTCGGGGTGAAGAATCTTCTTGTTCTTGTTTGGCAGGGGATTCTTCGGCTGCATCTACGTGAGAGCGTAGATTTGCCTCAGAATGACTGGTTGTAGGTAGGGTTGGCTCTATTTTAACGAACAGGGCGCGGTGTTTTTGGGCAAGATTGTCGAGGGCTTTTTCCGAGGGAATCACGGAAGGACGTTGGATTTTGATTACCGAACCGAGGAGAGGAATTTTTTTGACGAATGCGTTGACTGAGCTTTTTTTGTTCCCGTACAGTCCCTCGGGCCGGTATTTTAGTGCATCATCGGAATCCCTCCTAGCTCCAGAATGGAGGGAATTCCGTTCTTTTTTAGAATTTGGAATTTTTAATTTGATATTTTCAATAAGCCAGCCTTTCTTACTCATATAGCACGTATATTCTTGGGATTGTCTTAAGGAGTTATCCATTTTTTTAGTTCGACCGCCTTCCAAAAAGCGTTGTAAGCCATGTTGAATGTGTGATAGACGGGCGCATTAAGAACGAGATCATAAGAATCAACAAACTCAACTAAAGTACCGCCGAACCCAAGTTTAAACCGTGTAAACCCCCACCAATCATCATTACGGTCATCTGTAGCTCCCCACATATCAAAGAGAGTGCATCCCAGGGATTTTCCGAGAAGCATGCCCTCCCACATAACCCGAGATGAATGTTGGCGATCGCGGTGTTTATTGGAAGACCCTCCGTAGGGATAATAGAGGACACCTTGATGGTTAAAAAACAGGAGAGCAGTAAGTGGTGTGGGGTCGTCTTTGTAGTAAGCAATTAAGATGTGTGCCTTTTCTTTAGGGGCTAGTGTCTCCCAAAGCGTACGATAATATTTATCGTTGTGAACTAAAAAACCTTGGCGGTTTGCGGTAGATTTTTGTAATTTAATAAACTTTTCTAATCCTTTGGGGTTAGATTCATTTTCCACGCGGATTCCTTTTCTCTTTGCGTAGCGGACATTATAGCGGGTTTTGGATTTCATGTTCATCAGCAGTGTTTCCTTATCGTGGTTTAAATCAAGCAGCACAGACTGTGGTGCAAATGTATTTCGTGGAGATTTGGTGCAAAGCTTTTCAAACAAACACTCAGCACTTTTTGCATTTTCGACTGGGTTCCAATCTTTTTTGTAGCGGTGGTAGCGTTTTATTACATTTGGGCAGTCAAAGCGAATTACTGCACAGTTGTGTACGTGCCCGGCTTTTTCAAGCTCTTCCCAATTAATTGCGTTGGGGGTTACTTTTGGGGCATAACCAATATTAAAAGGGAGGGCGGGGACTTTGTGTAATGTAAATTGCACGCCACCAGCACGCACAGCTTTAGTACCCATGTTTGTTTTAAAATCTCCCCAGGAGTTGGATTGGACTATGTGTTGGGGAGGCTTTTTTGGGGGTTGGAATTGGTAGTCATTGTCGTTCATGGCTATAGTTTAGCAGAGAAACGAAAGGAATTTTAGATCTTTGCAGGCTGTCCACGGGAAACCCCGGAGGTTAAATCTGCTCGCCTGGGCGAAGCGCTTCGGCGAAGCACGGCAGAAACCTCCGGGGTGAGGAATTGGGCAGGCTTTTTAAAGCGTGCAGGAATAAATCTGGAAATATGCAGGAATTCAATAAGGCTCAAAAACCTTCTGAGGATTTTGTAAACCGCATGGAACCCTGTACCGTACCAGGGCCTGCCGTGGTTCTAGTATCAGGGTTTCTGTAGGTTAGCGGAAACTTATTTTGAGAAGGTTTATCCATTGGGTAACTTCCAGTTCCTGCGGGCGGGCTGTGGGGGCAATACTTACAGCCTTTAACGTGTTTTCGTCAAAAGTGTTGCGGAGCATTTTGCGGGGATGCTTAAAACCTTTATGTAGGAAAGTTCTCCAGTTCAGAGGCGAGAAGTTGTGATTTATTAATACATTATAATGAGGTTCAATTTTTATTATTGCACCCTCTACGTTTGGTTTAGGATCAAAAGCCGTTTTAGGTACGTTTTGGATGTAGGTTACATTGGCCAGGCCCTGAACAAAACTGGAAAGGTAATTGGCGTTAGGTGGCGCGGCGTTTATCTTTTCGGCAACCTCTTTTTGGATGAGGATGATGATGGTTGGGTAGTGTAAGGCCGCCTCTTTAACCTCCGAGCCGTTATGTTCGTTCGCCCCAAGTAATTTATGAATCAAAGGAGATGTTATTTGGAAGGGAATAGAGCCCACTACTGTGGAAATCAGCTTTCCGCGCTCCGCGTACCGCATACCGCTTAGGTTAAGCTTTAATATATCTTCATTAATAATTTTAATGTTGTTATAGTTTTGCAGGGTTTTCTGGAGAACGGGGATAAGGGCGCGGTCGAATTCTACGGCAAGGACTTTGCCGGCACGTTTGGCAAGTTCTCGCGTTACATTTCCGGTACCTGCCCCAATTTCTAAAACTGTGTTATCTTTGGTTATGCCGGCTGTTTCTACTAGGTTTTTGATGACTTTCTCGTCGACAAGGAAGTTTTGCCCGAGGTTCTTTTTAGGTTTAAGCACGTTACGGTCATATTAGCATGTTTTTTGCCTCCGAAAAGTTGTGCTTACTTGATTTTTTGTGGAATTTACGCCGATTGAATACGAATTTATGCGGATACCAGATCGGTGGTTATTCCGGTTCAATCCGTGAGAATCCGAGTTCCACGGGCGTGCTTGCCTTAACTGGCGGGCTGAAGTATACTAAAATTAGTTAAATTAGGACAGTAGCGCACTTTAGTGCGCGCTTTGGTGAGCGCGAGCTGAAGCTCGCTATTTTTAGAAACTGCTGCCCATGAAAAAGAAAGATCTGGAAAAAATTGGTAGGCTTCACCCGCAAGTTTTGATTGCCGGGGGGGCAAGTTATTTAGGGACCAAGTTAGCAGAGGTGCTTTTGGAGAACGGGTTTAAGGTTTGGGTTTTGGATGACTTTTCTTCTGGTAAAAGCGAAGAGTTTAAAGACCTTTGTTCTGATAAAAACTTTAGATTTTGGACTGCTGATATAAATAAAGATTTCCCCGAAGAGGTGCGAGAAGGTTCTTTGGATTTTGTTTTCCACTTGGCGCGCCTGGAGCTTCGGAGCAGAGATAAATCCCAACCTCTTTCTACTTTAATAACTAATGCTACCGGTACAAAAAACCTTTTGGATTTAGCTAAAGAAAAGAGAGCGCGATTTCTTTTGGCAAGTTCTGTGGGGGTAAGTGGTATGAGGGGGCAGGAGAAAAATGTCAGCCCTGTGTTGGAGGCCAAGCGGTTTGCAGAAGCTTTGGTTTCGGAATACCGTGAGGAGTACAGCTTAAATGCGCGGGTGGCCCGGTTGGCCGAGGTTTACGGGCCGTCAATGGATTTGGACTCTTCCGGGACTTTGGGACGCTTGTTGAGGGAGCTCCTTACGGGTGACGCGTTGACAGTTTACGGGGAGGGTTTACAGAAGGAGTACTATGTTCATATTGATGATGCTGTCCACGGTTTGTGCGACAGTATGTTTTCGGCCGGTGAGTCAGGGAATTGGAGATATATTGTGGCCCCTCGCGAGCCCGTTACTACTTTGGAGCTTGCTTATAAGGTTCGGGATGCTTCCGCTATTCGTATTAAGATTAAATTCACATCATCGCCGCAAGCTTACCAAGTTCCTGTCAAAACAATTGAACTGCAGGGAAATTACCCCCCAGTTTGGGAGCCGGAAAAGAACTTGGAGGAAGGTATCGAAGAAACTGTGAGTGCGTTTCGTCAAAAAAAGGCTTACCGTGATTTGGGAGATATAAAGCGTGCTGTAAATGTGGGTGAGGCTTCTGTTGAAAAAGCTGAGGAAAAGAAAAAACACAAGGAAAGCGCCCAAGCCGGGGGGGAGGAGAAGGAGGGAAAAAGGAAAGGGGCCGCTAAGCAAGAAAGTTCCACGAATGTTTTTACGGACTATTTTGCTTTGTTAGGGAACGCTAGTAAAAGTGCGCAGAAGTTTGTTAGTTCACGCGGCTGGCTGTTTTTATCTGCGCTGGTGTTACTCTTTTTGGTTATTGCTTTGCCCAGTACGCAATATTGGCTGTTTCGAAACCGCGCCGCCTCTAAATTTTTGCAGGCGGAAGAATCTTTTACGGCTTTGGATTTAGAAAATGCGGTGCAGAGTGCAGAGAATGCCAAGAAAAGCACAGAAATTTCCCAGGGCGGTGTGCAGAGTCTAACGTGGGCTTTCAATTTTATAAGAGCCGAAGAATCTGCTAGGAAAAAGATACAGGAACTGCGTACTTTAAGGTATCTTGCTCAATATGTATTTTACGCAGCAAAAGCTTTCTCTCCTTTAGAAACAGCATTGAGAATGGACTCAGAAACAGTATCAGGGGCTAATTATTACGCCGCCCGCGGGGATGTTGCCCGGGCGCGGCAGATGCTTCTTATGGCTGAAGCGGAATTCTCCTCACGCACTATGAGTGTAAAAGGCGCCGAGCCGGCAGAAGGTTGGGATGCTTATATTAATAATTCTAAACAACGCTTGAATTTTTTGGAAGCTTTTGTGCGCTCTCCCTCAGCTACTTCCTCGGCATCTATCCAAACCCAGCTGGAGAAATACGGATGGGATGTGGAAAGGTCCCTTTGACGGTGGGGTTTTCTTCTGATAAAATAAGCTCGTTGCATGAATCCGGATATACTCGCCCAGTTTCTAGAAGAAGCTTCTTGCTACCAATGCGGTGATTCTTTGCAGAATGCTGAGGTTACTTTTTTAATGCGTTCTGCAGTGGCGGCAATTTTGCATGTGCGCTGTGCTGCGTGTGGTTCGGAAATATTGGCATCTTTGAGTGTGTCCGGCCATTCAATGACTGATATTAGGACTGATCTAACCTCTGCTGAATTGAAGAGGTTTTTTAATGCTGTTCCGGTTTCTACGGACGACGTTTTAGATCTTGTTGAGCTGCCTAAGGAAAAATTATGGTCACTTTTGAAGCAGAAAAAAGAGAAATATCTGGAAAAAGAGTCAAGAGACTCCGTCAGGAAGGTTACATTCCCGGAGTCCTCATGGAGAGAAGAAGAGATTCCATCCCCCTCCTCTTAGAGCGACTTTCTTTTTTAAAAACTTATCAGGACGCTAAGGATGTGGCGTTGGCCGATTTGGAGGTTGGCGGAGAGGTTTATAAAGTTATTGTGTCGGAGATGCAGCTTGATCCTATTTCTGGGGAAGTTCTGCATGTTAACTTCCGACGCATCCATGAGGGCGAAAAGATAACTACCATTGTTCCCATTCGATTTTCAGGGACTTCGGAAGCTGTAGAAAGAGGCGAAGGGTTGCTTTTGACTCTTTTGGATGAATTGGAAATTGAGACTTTGCCGAAATATTTGCCTTCTGAAATTACTGTTGATATTTCTGCTCTTGCCGAGGTTGGAGATGCATTGAGGATTAAAGATTTAGATATCGATTTGGAGAATGTAGAGGTTTTGGGACATGCACCGGAGGATTTGGTTGTCAAGCTCGAGGAGCCGGAGATGGAAGAATTGGAAGAGATTGAAGAGGAAGCAATCTTTGGATTTGAGGAGGAATTTGGAGCCGAAGAAAAGGATTTGGAAGAGGGCTTGGAAGAAGGTGCAGAAGGAGAAGAAGTGGTGGAGGGTGAAAAGGCCGAAGGCGCCGTGTCTGGGGAGGAGAAGCCTACTGAAACACCTGAGCAACGCGAGGCGCAGTAGCCCTTCAGGTTACCGGGGTATTAGGTTACGAGTTTTTTTGCGGATGGCCGAGTGCTGTTAGCTGCTAGCTGATCATGTGGAATACATTACTTGTTGAACCAATTTTAAACTTGCTTATGCTTTTTTACGAGGTTCTCTTTTCGAACCTAGGGTTGGCTATTTTGGGTCTTACGATGGTTATTCGACTTATTTTATTTCCTCTTACATTACCGTCACTCAGAATGTCTAAAAAGCAAGCGGAACTGAAGCCCGCGCTGGATAAATTAAAGAACAAGTTCAGTGATAATAAGGAAAAACTTGCTCAGGAGCAGATGAAGTTAATGCGTGAACACGGTGTTAACCCTGCTTTAGGTTGCCTGCCGCAAATTGTTCAGTTGATTGTGCTTATCGCTCTTTACCAAGTTTTCCGTCAGGTGTTGGCAGCGGACGGGCAGGCGGTAGCCGAACTGAACCGGATGCTTTATTTTGATTTTCTAAGGATTCCTGCAGAGGCCAGTATTAATACCAAATTTTTGTATTTGGATTTAACCCAGCCCGATCCTTTTTATGTGTTACCCATATTGGCAGGTCTTTCGCAGGCAGGTTTGTTTTTATTTGGGAATAAATTACGCGGTGGTGCCGCAGAAGAGGAGAAAAAAGAATCCTCAGAAAATGCGGGAAAGGATGGTCAGAAGGAAGGGGCGGATGATATAATGCAAAGCATGCAGTCGCAGATGGGCTTTATTTTTCCCTTGATGACTGTTTTTATTGGTCTTAGACTGCAGAGTGGTTTGGTTCTTTACTGGGTGGCGAGCGTTTTGCTTTCCTTGGTTCAACAGGTGATAGTTAATAAGAGATGACCATTAAAGAAACTATTGAAAAATTTACGCACGAACTTTTGGATCTTTTGGGAATTTCTTACCAAGATGTGGAAGTAGTTGAAGAGGACGACGCTTTTCGTGTTAATATAAGTTGTGAAGAAGACAGTGGTATTTTAATTGGGTACCACGGGCAGAGTTTGGATGCGTTTCAAAAACTTTTGTCGCTTTTTTGTTATAAAAGTACAGGAGAATGGCAACATGTTTTGGTTGATGTTGAAGGTTATCGAGAAGAACGGGAGGAGTCCTTGCAAGAATTGGCGGAGAATGCGGCAAACCGCGCCCGTTTTTTGGGTGAACCGGTGGCGCTTTCCCCGATGAATTCTTACGAGAGACGAATTGTGCACACAGCGGTGGGGGAGTTGGAAGGTGTCAGGACAGAGAGTACGGGGGAAGGAAGGGA
>CAYXRZ010000001.1:21450-26969 GCA_964467235.1 uncultured Candidatus Saccharibacteria bacterium | reverse complement strand
CAGCGGTGGGGGAGTTGGAAGGTGTCAGGACAGAGAGTACGGGGGAAGGAAGGGATAGAAGGGTAGTTATATACCCGGAAGGTGGGGAAGAGAAGTAACCTAATTTTAATTAAGCACCAAAAACCAAGCACCAAGCTCCAAATAAATAACAAGCACCAAACGCAAAATTCTTAGCCGTTTGTGATTTGGAATTTTAATTTTGGAATTTATTTGATATTTGTAATTTGGTATTTGTAATTTATTTTCATTCCTATGAAAATTAGTTGTTTACAAGAAAATTTGAGTGAGGGGCTTTCTACTGTAACTCGCGTTGTTTCCACTACGGGCAGTCTTCCCGTACTTTCTAATGTTTTGCTGGAAACTGAGGAGGGGCGGTTGAAGCTGCAGGCAACGGATTTGGAGACCGGAGTTACTACTTGGGTGGAAGCAGATGTAGAAGAGGAGGGGGCGATAACAGTTCCGGCAAAAGTTTTTTCCCGACTTGTTTCGGATCTTTCCCCCGGCGAAATTAATTTAAAGACAAAAAAACAAACGTTGCATCTAGAGGCGGAGGGGGTCACTTCCGATTTTAACGGCCTGGCGGCAAGTGAGTTTCCGGAAATTCCTAAGTTTGAAGGGAAGGGTTTTGAGCTTAAGGCCTCGGAGATAGCGGAAGGTATTGACGAAGTTATTTTTGCGGCGGCAAAAGATGAGGGCCGCCCGGTTTTAACTGGTATTCTTTTTCGGGCATCCGGTAAGGAACTTTTAATGGTGGCTGTAGATGGATTTCGTTTAGCCGAGAAGCGCCTTTCTTTTGAACAAGAACTCCCCGATTTGGATTTAGTAGTTCCGGCAAGGACTTTGAGAGAAATTTCCCTTCTTTTGGGTAAGGATGATGAAAAGGTGCAGGTCTTGCAAGTAGAGGATGAAAACCAGATTCTGTTTAAGGTTGGGGATGTTTGTTTTGCTTCTCGTCTTCTGGAGGGAGCTTTTCCTAACTACAAAGAAGTAGTCCCCGACCACTTTTCCTTGGAAGTAGAAACAAAGAGGGAAGATCTGCTTAAGGCTACCCAGTTGGCATCCCTGTTTGCAGAAAGCGGTTCTAATGTCGTGCGCCTTAATTTAGATCCTGTGGAAGGTAGGCTTTCGGTTACGGCGAACACGCAGGAAATTGGAAGTAACGAAGTGAACGTTTCCATTCAAGGTGAGGGGGACAAAGCACAGATTGCCTTTAACGCAAAATATCTTACTGACTGCCTTTCGGCACTTTCCTCGGAAGAAATTGTGTTTAAGATGGTGGAGAGTTTGAAGCCGGGGTTAATTCAGCCGAAAGGTGAAGATGATTATCTGCATGTGATTATGCCGGTAAGAGTGCAAGAGTGATTCCGCTTACCGCAGACCGCTAACCGCTTTCCGCTGGACTCTTTTCTTTTCTTTTGTTTTCCTGATCTCCTGATGTCCTGGTATCCTTTCCTTCCTGCATTTTCAACAGTTCTTCCGGTTTAGTGGTGATAAGTTTGTGCTCTTCGTCGGAGGCTACAACGTTAATGGCAACATGGTTGGCGCCGGCAAAGAAAAGCCCCTCGCCAATACCGGAAGTGAGCAGGCGTCTTTTTTCCCCTTCGGAAAGGTAAAAAGTATCGCCGACAAGGTCAACTGCAGCGGGGTGCTGTTTCATAAGAATAGAAATTGAGGAGTTGTCAATGATTGCTTTACCGAAGCCGGAGTCGAGAAAGTCGTCCACATCTTGGGTGATGGTGGTCAGTCCTAGGTAATATTTACGGGAACGTTTGGCAATGGAATATAGAAACTCCGCGGAAGCCTTTCGCTGCATCAGGTACCACGCCTCATCCACTACTAAAAGCCTCTTCTTCATATCATCTTTAACGCGATTCCAAATAAAATCAAGGATAATATACATTGCTACCGGGCGTAGTTTGTCTTCCAAATTTTTGGTGGAAAAGACAGTAAGCTTGTTTGTGATATCAACATTAGAGCGCTGGTCAAAGACACCTGCCAAACTACCTTTTATATACCGCTCGAGGCGCTCGGCCAGAGACTGCGCCTCTTTTTCTTCCATACCCAGAAGAATTTTGTAAAGGTCCTCCATCAGTGGGGGTTCTTTGTCTTGCGTTTTAGGGTCGGGGGTGATTCCTCTTGATTTATAAGTGCGCATAAGTGCTTTGTCCAAGACTGATTCTTCGTGTGAGTTTAATTTTCCGTAGATAATTTTGAAAAGACGATGAAGCGAAAGAATTTTTGCTCCCAGCCGGTTTTCTTCTCCTTCACCGGCTTGGTAAGAGATATTGAAAGGGTTTAGTTTTGCCGGAGAGTCCATAGAAAAGGAGATAAACTCACCACCCACAGCATCGCAAAGTCTTTGGTACTCTTGCTCAGGGTCAATAATAATAACTTCAGTGTCAAACATCAGGGAGCGCAGGACTTCTAATTTTGTGAGGTAACTTTTTCCGGAACCGGCCTTTCCAAAAATGACGCTGTTGTAATTTTCCAAAGAAAAGCGGTCGAATATAACCAGGCTTCCGTTGTGTTCGTTAACGCCGTAAAGAATACCTTCATTGGCAGTAAGCTCCGAAGAGACAAAAGGAAAAGTGGTGGAAAGGGATGTGGTATCCATGTTGCGGGTAATATCGATGTGATCGGTGCAGGTGGGCAAAGTGCTTTTGAAGCCTTCTTCCATTTGCAAAGTGAGGTTCTTGGCAACAACCATTAAAGAGCCCAGTGTCCCCGTAATTTCTTCTGTTACGCGGTTCAGCTCTTCGGGGGAGTCGGCGGGAATGGTGATATAAAAGGAGAAGCGGAAAAAACGTTCAATTCCTTTAGTGATGTCTTCCTGCAAGCTTTTGGCGTCTTCCAAAGCAGCTTTAACGGAGGGGTCCTCCACGCGCCCCTTTTCTGATTCTGATTTGAGAGTTGCTTCCAGTTCGGCAATTTTTCTTCGTAAATCTTGTAGGATACCGGCGGAAGAAACGGGTCGGCAGAAAAATGAAATGTGTAAGGAATGGTCAAAGTTGATAAGCGGAGAAAGCCAGTTCGCGGAAACAAATCGCGGGTAGCCGGAAACAAACAGCGTGCGAAAGTAGCGATCGCCAATCTGAACGTGGTCAAAGTCTACCTCAATCATTTCGGGAGCAATAATGTCTTTCACATCCTTTTTTTGCTCCAGCAGTTCGTCAAATTTTTCTAGGTCGTATTTTGGTTTGGTCATGTTAGTTATTGTAAAAGTCGTAAAAAAGCTTTACCAGCTGATTAGTGTGCAGTCGTTCTACGTGAATGCCCACGCGGTTGAACTGCTTTTTAATTTGCTCAATGCGCGGTTCTAACTTGGGTATGGCCTTTTCGACAGTTCTTTCTATATCTATCTGGGGTTTCAGTTCTTTACCTTGTAACTTAGCTATAAATTTTTGGAGCGGGTTTTCTATTTTAATTTGGGTCTGGCGAAAAGGAACTGCAATGTAAAACTTTTTGTCGAGGACCTCGTTTCTTTTGGTTAGGTTGGTAATAAAGTTGACGTAATCTGTCATTTGGTGTTTTAGCTTTGGGTTTTCTTTCTTTTCTTTTTCTTTTTTCAACTTGTCAATATATAACTTTATGTTTAACCTTTTTGAGCGGACAAGGACTTGGATAGTGAAGGAAAGCGAGTTAAGAAGCGATCCGTAGGCTTCGATGGTGGCCTCTTGCTCGCGTTCGGAAAGAAGGTCAAAATTAACAGCAGTGGTGCGTAGCACAGCAACAGCACTCCCGTCTTTACGAATTATAAGGTTGTTTTGAATGGTTTCTATGTCTAAGTGGTCTTGTGTAGAAGCCTTTATATTTTCCATGGGATTACGGATTCACGCTGATTGAAAACAGATTCTCGCCGGTGATTTCGTGAACTATTGTTCACGAAATACAATTGGGTCCAAAACACTGCCGTCCGTTTTTACCTTTGCGGGCTTGTAATTCCCTTTGTTTACTTTAACAGTGTAGCGGGCGTTGGGCAAGGGCGTGGAGACAGCGAATTGACCAAGTTTATTGGTTTTTAAAGCCCGAACAGGATCTCCGTCGCTGTCTTCAATGATAACCATTTCCCCTTCCAAAAGGTCCCCGTCCACGTCTTTAACAACACCGTTAATAACATTGGGAACGTTGTCAATAATAGGCGCAATTTCTTTTTCTTTTTGTAGCCTTTCTTCGGGGGTTTCTTTCTTCTTTTTGGACTTTATATCTTTTTTTTGCTCTGTCTGTTTTTTGTCCTGTTTAGCCTTCCCTTTTTCCGGAGGTTCTTTCGGTGCGGGTTTTTGCGGTTCCCTTTCTTTTTCCGGTTTGGACGAGGTCTTACTTTCCAGTTTAGATTTAAGTTCCATCATTTTACTAACCGCCCGCGTTCGCTCTTTTTGTAAGGTTTTTAAGTGTTCTTCTTTTTCTTGTAATGTGCTCAAAACGCTTTGGTTCTTTTTGCTTAATTCGGATGTTTTTTCTTCGAAGGCTTTAATTTGGCTTTGTAAATTTTCAATTTGTTCTTCTAGGCTTTTATTTTCTTTTTCCATAGCTTCCATGCGGCTTTTTAGCTCTTTTTCTGCTTCTTTTTGTTCTTCCACTATATTACCGTTGGCCGCTTTTTTTCTGTTTAATTCTTCTTGCAAGGCGTCGTTCTTCTCTTTGGCTGTTTCTAACTGGTCTTTATAATAGCTAATTGTTTGTTTTAAATTTGCGGGTGTTTCCTCTGCCCCTTCCAGCTCTTTCAGGTTCTTGTATTTTTCGCCAAGGGTTACTAGCCTTCTTTTTAGCAGACGATTTTCCTCGAGAAGTTCTTTTTCTGAGAGATCGCTTTTGGGGCTCCCGCCCATTTTTTGAAGAATCTTATCCAGCTCTTTTGTGATTGAGCTTACTTTCTTTTCCACATCTTCTTCAGTCTTTGGTTTTTCTTTCTTAACTTTATCTACACTGTCTTTTAATTTCCGGCTTAGTTCTTTTACTTCTTCCTCTTTTTCCCCCTTCTTTTTTGCGAGTTCCCTTTCTTTGCGTTTTTGTGCTTCTGCGGTTGCCTTTTTTTTATCTTTTTGCGCGGGTTCCTTTGGTTTTTCTGCAGGTTTGTCTCCTTTGCGTTTTTGCGCCTGTGCGGTTGCACTCTTTGTTGTGGGAGCCTTTTGGGTGGTGGAACCTTTCCACATTCGTTGGGTTGGTGAGTATACAGCAGTGAAAAAATTGCGGAACCATTCATCCAAGCCCCGTTCTTCCATCGGTAGAAAAGCCATGCCTAGGGACAGCGTAGCGTCAAGTAAGATCAGGGGCCAGCGAATAGCCCCGGTGAGCGGTTGCGCGTAAATCAGGTAACCGATGACGGCTCCTGCAGCAACGTACCCGAATTGGCGAAGGGTCATGTCTCCCACAAGCTTGAACTCCACTTCCATGATATTTTGAGGCACAGGGTGCTGCTTTTTTAGTTCTTCTTTTTGCCTTTCCATTTTTCTGGTGAGTTTAATTTAAGGTGTTCCCGCGGAAACAGAGGCGGGCAGTTTAACCAAGTATAGCACAGCTTC
>CAYXRZ010000001.1:6454-21350 GCA_964467235.1 uncultured Candidatus Saccharibacteria bacterium | reverse complement strand
TGCTGCTGCTGGTTGGGGTTGGGGGTGATTTTGGAAAAGATTGCTTTGAGGAGCCCGGCCTCCCCGGTTTTGTGGAGAAGCTTTTTGCATTCGTCTTCCAGCCAAGACGCCGGTAGAAGTTCTTTTGGAAGATAGGGATTTTGATTGTCGATGGCCAGGAAAAGTTGGACCCATTCTTTTTTCAGATTCTTTTCTTTTGCTTTTGGAAATACGTCGATTAGCTTTCCGTAAAGATAATTGAGCTCTTCTAACGGCCACGAGGCCTTAGCAACTTTTTGATCCGTCATTCCCAGAATACTTTTTGCACGTATTACCCAGACTTCTTTTTGCATTTCTTCTGTTTTTATCATTTCTTTTATTTCTTTGTGTATTGGTAGAGGGGATACCATTACGCTTCTTTGTGGGGAGCCAAATCCAAAAGAGGTTAGAGTCTTGTGGAGTATTAAACGGGCATTTCTGCGGGTTTTTTCTTCGAAATCGTACACAACAACTGTCCAATAGCCGTCCCATTTTTCTTTTCTGAGCTTGGCTAGTGGTACTGATTTGTAAAATATTTTCCGTCCTGTACTGGTAATTACAAGCTGGCGACCCCTCTTACTGTTGTAGGTTTTTATTATTTTCTTTCTGTTCATGTAAGTTCGCGCGCGGCGCAATGCTTTTATAACATTTACATTTTCGTGGGCAACGGCGCGTCTGGAAAATAAGGTGCTTTTGGGACGGTACATCTCGGAAAATTTAATCATTGAAGAGAGAACTTTTTTGTACGAAGGAGTAGAGTCGAGTTCCAGGAGATGTTTTTCTAGCGTAGGTATATCGCGCGGTTCAAATTCAGTGAGTAGGTTGTTCATTTTTGAACTGAACATCCTACCTCTATCTTACTTTCTCTCCTTACGCGCAGTCAAGTAAATTCTAAATGGAGTTAAAGTTCTACAGCGTGCAAAGCACTTCGGGGACACCCTCTAGTAAATACGAAAACAGGTGACGTTCGTCATACTTTTTCGGATTTACTATGGGAGGTGTGGGTGCGGGGTGGTGTCGGGTCGAGTCGGGGTATGGTGGTTACGGGGGTGGGTTTTTATGATTAGTATGGGAAGTGTTACATGCGAAAAGTGTTGTATAAAAAGTGTTATATACAGGGAGGGGGTTTTGGGGTGCGGGATGTTTTGATACCTTACGCTCGAGTAGTACTAAATATTTACTGGAAAAAAGTGCAATATGTCCTTGCACAATACAACCTGCAATTGACAGTCCTATAAAATTATGGTACAATTAAGCGATTTAGTGGGATAGTGCATCGAGCAGATTTAATATAAAAGGAGGGAGGCGGAAGGCCAGCTTACTGTAATAAAAAGGCTTTCTCGCCGATATATAAGAAGGCACATTAATTGCGAGAAAGGTGTTTAATACAAGGCTGGATTTTCTAATTGATTATCAGTTGTAGGTAATTGAAAGTAATTACATATAATTGATAGGTTTTCTTGGTTCGCAAGGAAATCTATTGTACCTTAACAAGGTGGTGTAGGTTTCAATGAAACTCCCCGCTTAGCGGGGTTAGTCGAACCCGCCTCATCGGCGGGCAAGATGAATCCCGATTTTAGGGTCGGGGAATTAACGCTCGGTTGAATTCTCAACTGAGCTTACTTTGGCAAGCGCTTGGTTAATCTATCACGCGCTGATTGGGAATCAACTGTAATCCTGTGAGGAGGAAAACGATGGCAAAGAAGCAGTCGCAGATAGTGTCTCCGCTCACTCTGCCTGCATACGTTGTTGATGAGGCAGGGAACTTAGTAGCTGAGGAGCGAGACCCGCTTAGGACAGCAGACCTTCGTTACAAGGTAAATGTGCTTGATGTGGGTGATAGGGAAAAAGGTTCTATCGCAGGCTTAGCACAGAACTCCCCCGTCGTTTGGCGGGATGGGGAGTTCGTTCACATAGCCCGTGTATGGATCCGTATTGTGAATGAAGATGGTGATGTGGAGCAAGATGTATCCGGAGACCATCCCGTTCTAGTTGCGGAACTTACGGAGAAGCAAGCACAACTGTGCGGGCTTGCTGATGGTAATGGGAGAAGGCTGCGCGAGTTTTTACTTGTTGCATACGAGTGGCTCAAGTACGGCGCCGATTGCCGAAGTTTCCACGGCAGTCTGCCGGTGTTGAAAGGTAAGGCGGCCAGCGGCGCATTCGATTGGGAAGATGCGGATATCGGTAGCGATATAACGTTTATCAAGCCCTTGAAGAAAAAGGACCTCCCGCAAGCATTTGCTTCCGCTGCCTTGCATGGGGTGCCGAGAAAGCAGGACGATAACCTTTTTGCTCTGGTTCAGCCCGGAGCGGAGGGGATAAATCCTGTTTGGTACGCCCTCTATACTGTTGTGGAGCAAGGTATCACTACGTGGGGGCAGTTAGATAGCGGGCTCCTTGGGAAGACACAGATTGGAATTCTCAAGGCTCGTATGAAGAACCATCTCCGTTATATAGCGGACGAGAAGTTTCTGCTTTGGGCAGGATTCCTTACTGAACGCGGCCAATTTGATGCCGGAAAGGCAATTTCTGCTCTTAGTGATGGATTTGGCTGGTACCCGAACCCACGCTGGGAAGCGGAGAGGGTACGAGAGGGTCGTAAACTTCGAGCGGAACAGCTGTTCGAACTTGTACGCGAATCTAACGATCGGGCACACATTGCTTGGCAAACCCGCCGTGCTATTTTGGGCGGCCAGGACTTGCCCGATGCGAAGTCCTCAGCACAAAAGGCGTTTGTTTCGGGGGATGTTACGTTAAAGGTCTTGAAAGCTTATGACAAGGAATCTACAGTTCCGAGAAGCCAAGAAACGGTAGACGCCGAAATTAGGGCTACCTATAAGCGTTCAAAGCTTCCCGAAAACATAAAGGCGTTGGTGGATCCCCACTACACGCCAGAAGTCAAGGAGTTAGTGTATTATGGCTAAGGACGATCGTCCGAAGAATGCTGAGGTGCGCCCTGCCGCACCCTTGCGTCGTACGGCAGACCAAGTTGTAGAGTCCCTTGCCCGGTTTGACGTGGCGGTGGGTCCTGCTTACTTCGCGCTGACCTACCTATTGTATCCCTTGTTGGGAGCCATTTGGGCCGGATCGCTTATTTTGGCTTTTCCTATTATTCCCAACGAGGGGGTAGCAAAGACCATTGCATTTCCTATTTGTGCCGGGGCGGGAGCTATAGTGGCTTTTGTTTTGGCTTTTGTGTTAAGGAGACTTACTATTCTTAACCGAAGGATGGGAATAGTAGGAATCTTCCTTATAGCAGTATTCCTTTGTAGCGGGTCAGGATTCTTTGGTTCGGTTAGGTCCGCTGCGGGGTGGGGATGGACCCCTTATAAGAGTTGTGCAGCGCTCCAGGAGAGGGGGGCGGCGCTTCCACCTTCCTGTGAGGAAGTTCTCAGGACCCCACCAGCCCAACGGAGCCTGTCGCGGGTTGGTTCCTTTGCAGCTGGGATGTGCTGTTGGGGGCTTACGGGTTGCCTTCTTCTTGGTTTATGGGTAGTTGCATCCGGGCTTTTGGAAGAGGGTTGGAGGCGCATTACTGTACGTGATTAAGAACCTACCACATCTTGATTCAAGAGGAGGTACAAAAAAGATTAACAAAATAACTTAATGATCGTAAGAGAGACGGGTTAGCAGGGTAAGCTTCCGAAGCTTATCTTCCCCCGTCTCTTTTTTTTGGTAAAGGTGTTTTTTAGAAGAAACTTCCAATGATAGGAATTTTTGAGGCAATTTTTGTGGGTTCCACACCTCCCCGTGCGCCAGGTGCGGGTTCAACTTCCAAGATATCCTCTAAAGCGGCCGGGACTCTGGTTGCCATAATAAGAAAACCAAAGGCAACAAGACCCCCAATATCTGTTACGCCTTGACCGAACATTGCCCCCCACCCCAAACCCTTGGGCATGGGGATAGATCTTCCGCCGCGGCTGGTCGCGTTGGCAATGTAGTCTCCTATGCTGAGTAGAAGATATATTACAGGAAAGGAGAACACGCTGACTGTAACTCCTTTAAACCAATTTATAATTGTATCTTCTTGGCCAGGTAAAGAACCCCAAGCAAATGCAAGGGGGGAAAAGATAACCTGCGCAAACAGGCTGGCATAGCGGAATATTAAAGTAAAGAAGAGTATGAAACTTACAATGATGGCAATAGCTGAGAATACCAAGGCGATCAGTGTTGAAGAAACTCCGGTACCGCCTAAATAAATATTCCCTTCGCCGGACAAAAAGTTAAGTACGCCGTTGGCATCAAAAATACTTGTGGGAACAAAGTTATCAATGAAATGCCGAATTATGTGGAAGGGCTCAACATATACTTTATACATTTGAGGGGTTGGTTCCACGAAAGCTCTGTCAATTAGTGCCTTGAAAACAAGCCCTAAATCTACAATCAACCCGGCAATGGCGTAACTGAAGGTGATTAGAAGGAGAGAAATAATAACCCGGGGAAGTGCGTTAGTTAGAGTTATGGTAGTTCTTGGGTCGACCTTTGCCCTGAACATGATCATGAGTCCGATAACTAGCAAAAGAATTGTTATTAAAAGGTAGCTTATGTTGCGGCAAATCTGCCAAAGGTCGACAAAAGATCCAAAATAGGAATCTGCTCCGGCAGCATAAGCCGTCGGGGGAGAAAATATATTATTGGAAAGAGTTCTTTTCATGTAAGCCATAGTTTGGAGATTTGGGGGGCTGTTAATTACATTCCCAGCCATAGTGGCAGTTTGTCCCAAAACGCCGGAACGTTGGACCTCCCCAGTTACTAGGGTTTCTTTACCTAAACTAATAGTCATTGCGTTGATAATTAAGTATTGTGTGATATCTCCAGACCATTTGGCTACGTTCGGTCCCTCTATACCTAAAGTTTCATTCGTTTGGCTGCCAAGAGAGTGTTCAATAAAATCCTTTCGAAGTTCCTTACCAGCCTCACTAGGATTTACGGCGGCGTTCGAGGGCTGTGAAAGGGAAAAGAGAAAAGTGGTTATAAATAAAAGCCCAAAAAGAAATTTCTTTAAAGCTTTTGCGGGCAATGACTTAAGCATTGAATTTACAATAACAGATTCAAATTCCCTTTGCAAGTGTAGAGTATCTCTGGTAGTTTAAGGGCAGTATGGTTAATCTTTTTAGTAGAGACACAAGGCCTTCCAAATCTTCCAGCAGACCAAATTATCCTCCCGAAATTGACGAAGAGATTGAGAAATCCGTAGAAAACCTTGCCACCTATGTTCCCCGTAAGGTGGCAGAGCAAATAAATAAGGATATTGATGAATCTTTGGTATTGGGGGATACGGGTATTTCCTTAACAAAACTTCTTAGATCGCCCTCTAAAACAATTAAGAAACAGCTTCGCTATTGGACTTATGTGCGCTTTTTGAATACAGCAAAAGCTAATCTTAAGGAGCTTATTTGGAAACCGCGCTTGGATTGGCTGGTGGATACAAAAAGGCTCGTTAAATCTGATATAAGACCTACAGTTTCTGAAGATGAGTTAGGCGAAATTCGTAGTAAAGTTCTGGATTGGGTGAGCGCACCGACTGATACGCAGAAGTATAAGAAATTTGAAGGGTTTGAAACTATTAATGAACAGGGCAACGTAAGGTATGTGAAAGGTGTGGCGGATTACAAAGATGTTATTGATCCTAATGTCTGGGCTGGATTTGAAAGGCAAAGGTCTTGGGATGAGTTAGCGCGCTTTCGTTCCAACCCAACTCGTTACGCATGGAAGTCTGTTTTTGGGGAAAAACATAAAGGGGCTTACGGTACTGAAGGGCCTTTGTTTAAGGTAACGCCGCAGAGTTGGCTCGGTCCCAAGTTCAAGGAGGTAACGGGAGACTTGGGGGCAGTTAAGGTAGTTTCTGGTGCTCAAAAAGCTTTGGGTAAGGCAACGGATACGACGTTTAAGGCATCTAAAACAGCTTTAAAAGGTGCTGCCAAGGCAGCAAAAAAAGTGGCGGTAAAAGTTTTTGGAGAAACGGCAAAGAAAGCAATTTCTAAATTGGCTGGTGCGGCAGTTGGGGCGTTTTCGGGCCCTGTAGGTGCTGTAGCAGGCGCCCTCTTGATTCCGGTAGCAGAGAAGATAACAAAAATAGTTGCGAAGCTTACTTGTTGTTCCTGTGGATGTTTGGTAACGGTTCTTCTCATGACGTTTTTTGGCGTAGTTTTTACTGTTGGGGAGGCTTTCAGATGGATTGAAACGGGCGGTCCCGGTTCTTTGGAAGAAGCCGGTTATTTGCAAGTATCAAAGACAGTAGAGCCGAGCAGTTTACCCAAAGATGGTGCCAGTCACGAAGTTACTTACACCATCAACTACTTGTATTCTTCGGAAGCTTCCGGAGATGCTACGGGAGTTATGTTAATGGACGATTATGACGAATCGGAACTTCGAGATTTAGAAGGGGCGGCCGATGGGAATATTTCGGGTGGGGTAATAACTTGGGATTTGGGTACGCTAAGCCCGGGAGATTCCGGTTCTAAATCATACCGAGGATCTGTTGTTGCAGATGATGATAAAATAATTTCAAATTTTGTTACTATTCGCGGAACTGTTGACGGTGAGCAGTTTGAAAACACAAGTTCAGCAACGCTGGTCATAGGCAAGCCGCAGGGCCTGCCTCCGTCTGGCTGGCCTACCCGCGTAGGGTGTCTTACACAGGGGCCGGCAACTAACGACAGCCACAAGGGGGGCTTACAAGCTATTGATATTTCTGTGCCTTCGCCGGAGCCGGCTGGGGCTCGCGGTATTTACGCAACGCATGATGGTATTGTTTATATCAAAGATACTCCTGATACTAGTGTTTACGGTCGGCATGTTATTCTGGTTTCGACCACCGGAGAGTTTCGCACTCTTTACGGGCACTTGGATACGTTTGCTGTTAGTGACGGACAGACTATCGGCAAAGGAACATTACTAGGGCAAATGGGTAATACAGGGGTTTCATCAGGACTTCACTTGCATTATGAATTTCGGGGAAACTATCAAGGGACCCCTTTAAAGATGGCACCACCTTTTATACCTATAGAGGTGCCGTCGTGCGTTAGCCGCGGGGGCTGTAGGGCAATGATGGGAGAGGCGGCTTGTTGGTAACGTAAGAATTTTTATGAATCTAAAAGAACGCTTGGGTAAAATTACAAATACTTTAGAACAAAAGGCACCTTTTATTGGTGTAGGACTAATCGTAGCTTTTGTTTTTTATGCGCTGTTTAAAGGAGTTTTAGGGCCCGGGGGCGTACAAAGAGACGAGCAAGATCTTCCGGAAACGAAGGTGCCTCGTCCGCAAATTGATTCAGAAAAAGAACAGCCCCCCGCGCGGTTATATGGGCAGCCTCCGGCAGTGCGCACAGCCCCCGTTTACAAGATTTCCGAGGATATTCCCACTCGTTCCGAAATGACTTTGTTAGCGGAAAGTCTAGGTTTTGAAGGATCTTTCGAAACGTTAGATGATACAGTTCACGGACAAATCTTTAGGTGGGTTGGGGGTGAAAGGACACTAACAATGCCGGAAGACCGCCACTCCTTTGAGCTTTACCATAATTTCCCGCTGGAGTTTTTGGAGGAGAACAACACACCACTGCCGACGGAGGATACTACAAAAGAAAAAGCTGACGCTTTTTTAGAAAGTAAAGGCCTGCTTTCGGATCTTTTAAAAAGTGCACGAATTTCTGTGCGTCCGCTCAAGATTGGCATTCAAAAAAAGGAGGAGGTTCCCTGGTCTGATGCGGATGTTGTTGAGGTAGTATACCGCGTTTATTTAGACGAAACGCCCTTATTTGTTGGCAGTGGACCTTCCTTGGAAGCAGTTTCGCTGTGGCTTGGTCCGGGAGGTGAAGTTTTACAATTGCGGTATAACTTCTTGGGGAAGTTAGAAGAGGATTTGGGCGAGTACCCCCTTAAAAGTGCGGAAGAAATAACGAAATCTTTGGAGAGACAAGAAGCCTTTGTTTTGCAATATGGGGCGGAAGGTAAGTATGACGTTCCCCCTTCCATTGAAGATTTGGAGAGCGTTACTGTGCGGGATATTCAGCTGGTTTATTTTAAGAAACGCCAAACGCAGGATTATTTGCAGCCGATGTTTATGATCGAGGCGGATTCCAGTATGGGTGGGATTAATGTTGAAGCTGTTCTCCTTCTCCCCGCTGTTTCTGAGGACTTTCTGGAATAAGATGTTAAGAAGTTACAATTATTGACAGTATTCCTCGTATTGTTGAGCGGTGTTTATCATTTTTTCTATCCACCAATCTGTTGCGTTCCATTTCATAAGAACTTCTTTCTTTTCTGCGTGGGAAAGACCTTTTCTCCATCCTAGTTTATAAAGTTCAGCAGCCATAGCCCTCATGGCTGTTTTTGGATCCCAAAGGTCAAAGGGCTTGCCCACATCGTCAAGATTTCTTAAAGCTGTTGTGGGTATAAATTGAGAGATTCCCACGGCACCGCCACCACAGCTCCCAATTACCCCCTCGGCGGCATAATTTTCGGGAATATACTCTGCCGCAAGAGAGTTTTGTGCTCTTATATCCGCTTCTTTCCACATTTGGGTAAGTGTTTTTAATGCGTTTCGCTCGGCTGTTGTGTTTAGTGCTGGGTGTTTGGCATATTCCTGCCAAGCGTTGCAAGATCCGCAGTTTTTTCCAAAACCTGTTTCTCCCGCTGTTAAGGCTAGGTAGATAGAGCAGTCGCCGGCACCCGCACCGAACTTTTGGGTTGCCCACCGTGCTGTTTGTCTAGCCAGCTCGGCGGAGTCGCCGGGAGGGGTGTCGGGAACTTCGTTAATTAAGTTCGGGTTTATGGGGCGGGTTCGCGCGAAATCCGTGAAAGGCTCACTGCTTGGGGGGTGGGTATACCCGCGCATCACTCCTAGAGAATCCCGGAAGCCCATTATTAGTTCTTCGGCAGTTTTTGCCCATCCAGAAGCGTGGAGGTAAGTAATTTCCTTTCCTATTTTGTCATCGTCGCTTAAAATTTGTATGTTGGGATCAGAGTGGGCGAGTTCCATTTTGCCCCATGTGTTTTCAGGAGAGGCGCTTAAAGGTGCTTTTGAAGCAGAACCTAATACTTCTTCTGGAGGAAGAAGGTTGAGGAATAGACTTAACTTTAAAGGCCAATATTCTGCAAGGTCGCACTCGCGTACATCGGCGTTCATTTCAATGCTTTCCGAGTGGCTTAAATGCGCGGTATATATGTCTACAGGTCCAACGGAGCGGGTATCTATTCTTGTATCCGAGTTACCTCTGTTTATGTTCATATCCTCAAACGTGCTGGTCATTACGGTTTCTCCGTTGTACCAAACGCAGTCTTCGTCATACTGCGGGGCATCCCGGCGGTCTCCGGGGCAGGGGTTTACTTCGGGGCAGGTAATTTTTCCGAGGACAGCGCCCAAAGTTCGGTAGTTATCCGCTTGGGAAAGTATTGTGTAATAGTTTTGTCCTTGTGCCGGTTCCGGTGCAGCTGTGGGTGGTTTGTTTCGGTTATTACCGGCCAGAGATTTTCCGGAGGTTAAGCTTACCGCCAAGTTTTTGGCTTCGTTTATCGCTTCGGCTTCGGTTTGGTTGGGGCGTCTGGCAATCCAGCTCCAAAGACCATTATCCAGCGTAGTGTTATACATTGACTGCTTTAGTCCCCAAGGGCCGCGTACGGCTCCGCGGATTTCCGGTAAGCCGCGCCCCGGATTATTAGGATCAACGGCGGTATCGTCGTCTCCCGGAGTGCGGTTATTTCCGCAATAATCTAGCCTTATTGCATATTGTTTGTAGTTTTTAAGCATTGCCGGTATCCAGTTAGCGATCTCGGCAGCGTCTTCGGGGGGTGCCAGTTTCAAAAGAGGGCCGGAAACAAAGTCGTGGCTTTCAAGATCCTTTAGACCCTTAATTACATCGGGGGCGGGGCCCTCCCCATCCGGATCTCCGTAAGGGAAAAAGCCAATCATTTTATCCAGCTCTCCGTCAATTGGAAATGTTAAATCCTTCAGAGTTACTGTCCCGTCAAAGCTGTAATTACTGGTGATGTTAAAACTGTCTAACCACAGCTCGGCTGCTGCGCGGTTGTAGAAAGTTTGCGACCATTCTTTTGTTTTGCGCACTTCCCAATAGGTACAGCCAATGTAGTCGCGGTGGCAGTCTCCCGCAGTTTCACACCCCGGGGTAAAGTGCTGTTCGACACTGCAGCAGGTGCCCCCTTTTTCCGTGCGGCAATCCGGTTCTTCCCAGTCGTTTGCCGGTCGGGGGAGTGAGTTTTTACAATTCTCTATTTGGGCGCAAAAACCTCCGTAATCCGTGCAAGTTTCTCTGTCTACAGGTATTGGAGTTTCTTGTTCCTCTGAACAACACACTCTACCAAGCTTTGTTTCACAATCTGTAAATCCAGCTGGCGGGGCCTCGATAATGTTTTCTTTCGGACAGTGCATTTCCAATACGCAGACGCCGTCTAAGTCATCTGCACAACTTTTACTGTAAGTAGCCATGCAAGTTGGGTCACAGCAGCATTGATTGGTACAGTCTATCCAACCTCCTTCGGGTGGCGCCATACAGCAGAGTCCTGAAGCACAATCAGTTGTATCTCTACACGTTCCCCCGTAATCTTGTCGGCAAAAACCTTCTTGGGGACAAGTGCCGCAATATTCAGACCAATAGCTTTCGTATACACAGGTTCCCTCAGCGCACTCTTCTTGGGTGCAAACTCCTGAAGTAGGACAAGTTTGTTCATCTAGAACAATGCATTGAGCCCACTTGTTGTCCGATCTTTGGTTACAACCTTCTCCGTATGTGCAGGATCCTGTGCCTGTGCCACCCCCAGTTTTTTTACACTCTTGTGCAGATGCTGTGGAGTAGTTAAGGGAAAGTAAACCCAGAAATGTGATTAGGAGGTAGTGGACATTTTTCATAGTAAAGCAAGCTTAGTATAACAGAAAATGGGGAGAGGTAAAAAGTCTAAAATATGCTAATCGCTGGGGATTGTAAATTGTAATATTGGAGTTTCAAGGTCGAGAATTTCACCGAGAGTGTTAAGAAACAGCCAGCTGAAAATTATTATTAAGAGCCCGGCCACCGCATAAGTGATAGTCTTTCTTGCCATTTCCAAGGCATCTTCGTCGCCGCTGGAGGTCAGATATTTGAAGCCCCCAATTAGTAGAAAAATGAAGGCGATCAAACCCCCAGCAAAAAAGAGGGCACTGATGATGCGATGAAAGATATATTCCAAGTCAACAAGTTCAGCAGGACCAGGGTTTTCTTCCTTCCAATCATCGGGCCTGGGAACACCCCCGGTAATACCCGCGGGCGGTTGCGCATAGGCAGTTGAAATTAGTTTTTGAATAATGCCAAAAGCGGTTTTAAAGACCATAACTCAAATGTACCCCTCTTTTTTGCGGAGACTTATTACTGGAACAATTTCTTGATGTCATTTGTGATATTACTTACCGACTTGCCGATCCGCTTGGGGAAGGTTAATACCGGTAACAATGGAAACACCAAAAACTTTTTCGATAATTACAGCTAATGCGTAGGCAGAGATGACAATTACCAGACCAACTAAAGCTGCGGTAATTCTCTTTTGTGCTGCTTGTGCTTCTTCCTTGTCTCCGCCGGAGGTCATGTATTGGATACCGCCCATAATTACCATCATCAAGACGATAAGACCGGCAACGACCAAGGAAATTTGCAGTGCTGCGCTGAGGATATCGCCAATGTTGGAATAAGGAGCAACCTTTTCTTCTTGAATAGGTGCGATATCTTGCGCGTAAGCAGTTTTTACGATTGCATGATTAATTCTATCGAATAGCATTAAGATTTCACCCCCCTTCCGGGTACAGATTTACGCTGATAAATAATGTATAAATTCTATTGGTACTGATTCTTGCTGATATTTTATCGCCCTATGGGCGGGGCAAGGTAATCCCGCCGAGAATAGAGACGCCGAACACTGTTTCCAGGACTTTTATTATAGCATATGTGCTAATTACAAGCACAAATCCAATTACTGCGTTGGTCAGCATTTTGCGTCCTTTTTCCGTGTTTTCTACGTCACCACCTCCGGAGGTCATAAGTAAAATTCCCCCGAAAACAAGGTATCCCAAAACAATAAGCCCCGCCGCAATAATTGCAAGGCTGAGAAGATTGCTGATAAGGTCCCCGAGATTGGTAAAAGGGCTTTGCGTGTGGTCTGATATATTTCCACCGGATACGTCCGCATACGCGGGGGTTATTAGGTTGTTTTTTAGGTTGGTTAAAAGGCTCATTTTACTTCTTAGGGAGTTGGCCAAGTAATTTCTAATATATTTATCCCAAAGACAATTTCAATAATTTTTATAATTGGGAAGCTTGCAGCTAATATTACCAAACCAATGAAAGCATTACTAATGGTTTTTTGTGCTTTTTCCACCCTTTCCTCGTCGCCGCCGGCAGTGAGCCAGGAAATTGCCCCGACAACAAAATAGATCAAAACAGCAATCCCGGCAATGGTATAGGCAACTTGCCAAAAAGTTCCAAGGTAGTTGGCAATAGCTGTTACCCCCTCAACACGAACCATGGGGTTGTGAATATCTCCGCTTGTACTCCCGCCAGGATTTTCCGGGTCTCCACAGTTTTCCCAAGCTCCGTTATTACAGTCACATACTTGCCCACCTAATGTTAATTCTCCAGAGGTTCCATCTGGCTGACACCATTGTCCTTTCTCGGGGTGTTCCCAACCATAACAGTCCGCGGAATTACAGGTTTCTCCGGGTTCAATGTAATAAGCGAATGTGGGTTTCGAGAGTACTGTGAAAAGGCTAGTAAAAATTATTAAAGATAAGCTCACGTTTTTCATTAGTTTTTTCATTCTTGATTATTAGTTACGAGTTACTCCGCCAGCCGCGGATTACCTCCTACACCCCAAAACTCTCCCACGGGGGGGAAAGGATTTCCACGCCGGTTAAAACTCCAACAATGGCGGCGATGCTAGTTGCTAGGATTACCAAAAGAAGTCCAATTACAGCGTTGCTGAGTGACTTCTGGGCTTTTTCAATGCGTTCTTCGTTTCCACCTGCCGTGAGCCAAGAGATTGCCCCGAAAAGGAAGTAGCCAAGCATGGCAATACCGGCAATGGCGGTGGCTACTCCAATGATATTGGAAATTAAAGCATTAAGACCTGCCCCGCTGGGGTCATAACCAATAGCGCGGTTTTCAAGGTTAAATGTAATTTGCGGTAAGTAAATCATGGTGTTGGTGACGATCCTGTTCCTGCTCCGGGAAACGTTGGCTGTAAGATGTTTTCGAAACCGAGCACGTTGCCCAGAATTTGTGTGATCATAATTGCAGCGACGACAATGACAATTCCGATGACGGCGTTACTAATGGTCTTTTGCGCTTTTTCTACCTGATCCTCGTTGCCTCCGGCAACAATCCAAGAGATCCCACCGTAGATTAGGTATCCAAGCAGAGCGATTCCGGCGATGTAGGTGGCAAAAGTTACAAGGTTGTTTATAAGGGTACCCAAACCTTCCCCGGTTTCCGACCCGCGCAGGTTTTCTAGCGGATGGCTTAACTTTCCAAAGGTTCCTGTTGTTGGGTTGGCCGGATCAGAAGGGGGTCCCCCGGGGTCTTCTGGATCTGCGGCTAAAACTTTAAAAGGGATAGAGGCTGCTATTCCTTGTAAGATTGCCGTAATGCGGAGTACTGATTTAAATTTTTTTGCTAGGCTGAGTTTAATCATTATTCAGGTTGTGGGAAATTAAGGTCAAAAATACTGCCGAAACCAAGTGCTGATCCCAAGATTTCTGTTATAAAATACGCAGCAACAACAATAACTAGACCAACTACGGCACTGCTGAGGATCTTTTGCGCTTTTTCCGTTTGGTCTTCGTTTCCTGCTGCTGTGAGCCAGGTGATCCCGCCGTAGATAAACATTCCAAAGAGCAAAACACCAGCAACTATAGCAATAGTTGTTGTTATGTTGGTTAGTAAATTACCCAACGCGCCCTCTCCGCTGTAGCCAGTGGGGTTTTCGATAGGTTCGGGTTTAAATGTTGCTGCTTTTACAATAAAATTAATCATTATTCCGGTCCTGTGAAAACAGGATTTAAAATGTCAACACCAAGAACTGTTTCCAAAATGCTAACAATAAACCACGCCGCGGCAATTATTACTAAACCAATTACGGCGTAAGTTATGGTGTTTTGGGCGCTTTCCACCGCGTCTTCGTTTCCGCCGGAGGTTAGGTATTGAATTCCACTGTAAACTAAAAGGCCAAAGAAAAGCAATCCCCCTACAACCATTACCATTTGAACGATGTTGTTAATGAAAATCCCCAATCCCGGGCTGTCGGTGGGGTAGCCGTGATCTGGGTACGGGTTTGGTATTTCTCCGAAGAAATTGTTCATAAATTATTAGTTTCCTAATCCAAATGACACTCCAAGGATGGTTTGCAAGATCCACATTATCCAATAAGATGTAAAAATTATAAGCATACCAATAATCGCACTGGTGATAGTTTTTTTCGCTTGTTCTACCGCGTCTTCATCACCACTGCTTGTTAGGTATTTAAATCCGCCAAAGAGAAGGTAGCCAAAGAGCAAAAGCCCGGCAAAGATAAAGATTTGCGGCAGTAGCGTTCCAAAAACACCGCCAAAAGTTTCAAATTTAGTTGGGTTGTCTATTTTGTAAGCGTATGCTGGTTTTATCATATTAATTTAATTTTCTCCGGGTGTAATTAGACCGTTGTCTGAGTCCCAGCCCCATCCCGGCAATCCTAAAACATCATAACCAATAACTTTAAGTATAAGTGTAGCAAAAAATATCACTAATAGTCCAGTAAGAGCAGAAGTTATGGTTTTTTGCGCTTCTTCCACCTTTTCTTCATCGCCTTGCGCGGTGATAAAAAGAATTCCTCCGTAAAGAAGTAGGGCAAAGGCAATACC
>CAYXRZ010000001.1:0-6354 GCA_964467235.1 uncultured Candidatus Saccharibacteria bacterium | reverse complement strand
GTGACCCTGTCCAAAAAACGCAAAATCCTACCAATCCTCGCAATCATCCTAGCAACAATGGCGGTTGGTGTCAATTTGTTGTCAGTTTCCAGCAATTCTTTGTATGCGGAGGAAGACGTGGAGAAAATTGAGGAAGAACTGGAAGAAAAGATGGAAAAGAAAGAAGACTTGGAGGGCGAGCTGGACGATTTGGAAGGGCAGTTGAAAGAGCTTACAAATACCATTACCGGGTTGGGAGGGGAAATTGCGGTAACGCAGGCGAAACTGAACCAAGTCAGCGCGCGGGCAAATGCTTTGGAAGCGGAGATTGAAAAGTTAGAAGAAGAACTAGCTGTTTTGCAAGGCGAACTTTCGGAAAAAGAAAAACTGCGCGACCAACTTATCCGCCGTTTATATAAGAAAAAACAAGCTCCTTTTTGGCAGCTGCTTTTCGGCGGAAATGCCTTTTCGCAATTTTCCAAAAATGTTGTTTACCAATCACTTTCGGTTACCGACCTTAAAGGAAAGATAGTCAGTCTTAATATAGATATTGCCAGTGTGGAAAAGAACCGAAACCGCTTGGCAGCGTCGAAAGAAGTTTTGGAAGGGGAGATAGCACGCATTGCCAATCTTCGGACTCAATTAGCGGAGAAGAAAAAAGAGGCGGAGGTTAAAGCAGCGCAGACAATAGAGAAGAAAGACGCTCTTTCCTCGGAACTTTCGGAAATTTCCGGAAAGATACGTGAATTAGTGCGGGCTAAGTTGTCGGCAACGTCTGAAGATACTTCTGTAGGAAATGTGGCACCGGCAAGGCAGTCTATCCCCGACCCCGATTTTTCCCCGGCTTATGCTGTCTTTTCCCGCGGTTACCCTCACCGGGTAGGAATGAACCAATACGGTGCCCAAGGGCGGGCAATGGACGGTCACGATTATAAGAAGATTTTGAAGGCTTATTACGATGATGTAGATATTGATGACGATTATGACTGCCCGGATGAGATTACTGTAACCGGCTCGTTCGGGTCCAAGACTATTGATTTTGAAGACGACTATATGAAAGGAATTGCGGAGATGCCTTCCAGTTGGGAAATGGAGGCACTGAAAGCACAGGCAGTGGCGGCAAGAAGCTATGCTCTTGCTTATACTAATGACGGAGAGGGATCTATATGTACATCCCAATCTTGCCAGGTGTGGCTGGAATCGAAAAAGGATTCTGGGGCGGCGGAAAGATGGCATAAGGCGGTGGAAGAAACGGAAGGCGTGGTGATTACGCATGACGGTAATCCAATAAAAGCTTGGTATTCTTCCACTTCCGGAGGGTACACAAGGCTGCCGACGGATTTTGATGTAAAGTGGAACAGCACCCCCGATTACATTCACCGAATAAAAGATGCGGATGGTGACGGCGATTTTTATGACGGGCCGGAATGGGCGGACTCGCCATGGTTTTATAAGGCTTGGTACGGGTCGAAAGACGACCACCCTTGGTTAACAGAAGAAGAAATGCAGGATCTTTTGAACGCTACACTTCTTTACAGCGAAGACGATGATCTGGAGGAGCATTTGTATCAGGAGGATCCAGTTGCTTTTGATGTTGACCCCGGCTGGGACAAGGATAAGGTTGAGGAAGAGTTGGATGATCGAGATATTGATCCTGTGGGTGAGATTGAGGAGATAACAGTTTCCAACTCCGGCGATGGTTACACGTCGCAGGTACTTTTGATTAGTGAAAACTACGAGGAGGGACTGACCCTTTCCGGCAAGGATTTCCGCAAAATATTCGTTATCCGTTCGCCGGGCTATCTTGCTCTTTGGAGCTCACTTTATGATATTGTAAGGGAGTAACTTTAGATTTTTCCTATAATTGCTTTAAGACTAATTAAGATTAAGAATAATAAGAACAATAAGAACAAATGAATTCCCTGGCGCCCCTGCTAAAAAACCCAAACCCCCTTAACAGCTTATCCTGTATTACGTTACGAATAGATACTACGATCGTAGCACCTGTTCGTAATGCTTTTAGATATTTTCATGACAGGGTTTATGGTGATTTGCAGGTGGTTTTGGGGGTGGTGGTGTTTGGGGTGCTGTTTTTGGCTGAGCCTCTAGTTGTGAATGCGGGGGACGTTCCTGTAGTTTTGGGAGTGTGGGATACGCGCAGTTGTCGCGGTGGGGTGGCGTGTGGTACAGCAGGCGGAGAATCTGCGGAGGCGAGCCAATGGCTCGCAGCTACAAGAAGAGAAAGAACAGCGGATTTTCTAAGGGCTGTTGTGGAGCCGCGTACTGTTTCTCGGTTTTCGGAGAACGACGTTGTTGTGGTGGAGGAGATCCCTTTTGAAACAAGATACGAAGAGGATGATGATTTGGAGTGGGGTAAGGAAGAGAAAGTTCAAGAGGGTAAGGAAGGTGAGCGGAAGCTAACTTACCGTATTAGTTACTGGTATGGGGAAGAAATGGGGAGGGAGCTTATTAGTAAGGAAGTAGCTGAACCGACAGCAGAAATTATCAAGCGGGGGACGAAAATTAAATGGCGTGAGGTCCCCGGCAAAGGCTACAATTATTGGGCAAAGTTGGAAGACTGTTGGGCAACTTCTTATGACGGGAACTGCGTGGGCTGCCGGGGTTTAACTTATTCGGGGACGAAAGTGAAGCATGGGGTTTGTGCTGTGGACCCGGATGTTATTCCTTTGGGTACTAATTTTTATGTTCCCGGGTACGGGATTTGTCGGGCGGAGGATATTGGCGGGGCAATTGACGGGAATGATGTTGATTTGGGGTTTCGGGATGTGCGGCAAGGATTTTGGAGCGCGCGACATGTGGATGTGTACCTTTTGACGAATGCTCCAGAGTGAGAAGAACATGGTTCAATTGCTACATTGTTACATTGTTGGTTCTTTAACAATTGAGCAATTGGACAATCGAGCAATGAGCTTGTATATTACTTTATAGATATGGAATTCAAAGAATTACTTGAGATATTGAAGGGGTATTGTCTGTTTTTGCTGCTTTCAACAATTGTTTTTGCGGTGGTTGCTTTGGTGGGGTCTTTGCAAATTCCCCCTTTGCATACTGCGCAGGTGACTCTATATATAAAGAGGGAGGCCCAGCCGGCAAATGATGAGTTTTATAACTACGACGGTTATTACGCCCAGCAGGCGGCGGAGCGGTATACGGACACTGTTGCCGGCTTGCTTCGGACCAAGGATATGCTCCGGGCTTCTTTGCGTGAAATAAATGCACCTGCGGATCAGGAAACTTTGCGCACGGTGGAGAAAAAGGTGGAGATAAAAAAGACAGCGCCGCAGTTGGTGCAGATTTCCGCGGCAAAACGTTTTAATTATACGGAGAGTTGGCAGCCACAGGAGTTAGTAGGAGCACTGGCCGAAAATATAGTGCAGCGGGAAGAGGAGTTAAATCAAGACGGGGACGAAGCCTTTTCCGTGGAGCTTTTGAACGAGGAGCCGATTGTAGAGAGCCGAGAGATGATTGTTTGGTTGAATACCTTGGTGGGGGGGACACTGGGATTGGCTTTCGCTTTTTTTGTGGTCTCTTTCCGCCTTTACCTCAAATGCTAAATGTTAAATGCTAAATTAATTACTTTGTTCCTTTGTGAAGGCTTGGTTAAGGAGGGAGTCGGCGTGGTCGTTTTCCTCGCGGGGAATATGGTTAAAGGAGATAGAAGTGCCTGCAAGTTGCGCCATAGCTTGGCGGACTTCAAAGACCAGCTGGCGAAGATGCGGCTGTTTTACTTTGAAATGCCCGTTGAGCTGGTTTACTACTAGAGAACTGTCTAAGAAACAAAACAATTTTTCCGGTTTGTATTTTTTTGCCAGCTCTAAACCCTCGATAAGAGCCCGGTATTCCGCTTCGTTGTTGGTAGCGCGGCCAATGCATTTTCCTTTCTCCTCCAAAACTTCCCCTTCCGGTGTTTTTATTACCATTCCAATTGCGGCGGGGCCGGGGTTTCCGCGCGAACCTCCGTCAGTGTAAAGATGTAGGATTTCAGGCTGTGTTTTTGTAAGCATTTTTTCTAAAAATCGCCACGCCGGTCGCACACGTTTCTGAAAGCCGTTCGCTTGTATTGTGACTTTTTTGGGGAGCTCACTTAGAGAAAAATTTGCTTTTGGTACTACGTTTAGTTGAAAAAGCGCATGCAGGCAAATTTTTCTATGCTTTCGGAAACGGTGCTCCCACCGTGGCTTTCGTTTATGTTCAAAAAAGCGTGTCGAACACGTAATTTTGGTCTGGGGACAAGTTTTATGGAGTCTAGCATTAGGATACGCCTCTTGACAAGAAGCGGGTGATTTTGTATTATATTTGACAGTTGAGGTTTTGAAGAAATTTTCTTGCCCAAGGATTTTTCGGAAAAACCTTTTCTATTTGTTAACTATGCAAGTTAGTCCACTTCAAGATTACATTTTAATCGAACCCATTGAGAAAGAAGAAAAGACCCCGGCGGGGATTGTTATTCCAGATACAGCCAAGGAAAAACCGCAGGAAGGCAAGGTGGTTGCTGTTGGTCCGGGTAGGAAAACCAAAGACGGAGAACAAATTGAAATGGATGTTAAGGAGGGAGATACAGTGATTTACAAAAAATGGGGCGGGAATGACGTTAAAGTGAACGGAAAAGAAATGCTCATTGTTCGTGAGGAAGACATTTTAGCAGTTGTTAAATAATTATGGCGAAAAAAATTGTCTACGCTGAGGAAGCGCGAAACAAGTTAAAAACAGGAGTAGATAAACTGGCTCGGGCAGTTACTACCACTTTGGGCCCCAAAGGCCGCAATGTTGCTTTGGCCAAAAGTTGGGGTTCCCCCAACGTAACCCACGACGGTGTGACTGTGGCTGATGATATTGAGCTTAAAGATCCTTTGGAGGATATGGGCGCGCGGCTGACTCGCGAAGCTGCTTCCAAAACCAACGATGTTGCCGGCGACGGCACCACCACTGCAGTTCTGCTTACTAAAGCTATTGCTGATGAAGGTTTGAAAAATATCACTGCCGGAGCTAACCCGATGGTTCTCCGCCGCAGTATTGAGGAAGCAGCCAATGAGGTTGTTCAGGAACTGAAGAGCACAGCAAAAAAGGTTTCTACTAAGGAAGAAAAAGAACAAGTTGCAACTATTTCTGCCGGAGATGCAGAAATCGGAGAAAAAATTGCCGATGCTTTGGAGAAAGTTGGCGACAACGGTGTAGTTACGGTGGAAGAAGGCCGTGGTTTGGAAATTGAGGTTGATTATACAGAAGGTATGCAGTTTGATAAAGGTTACTCTTCTCCTTATTTTGTAACCGATCCCGAAAGGATGGAGGCAGTAATTGAGGATGCACGAATCTTAATTACGGATAAAAAGATTTCTTCGTTAAACGAACTCCTTCCCACTTTAGAAAACATTGTTCAAACAACAAAAAACATTGTCCTTATTGCCGATGATTTTGAGGGCGAGGCCTTAGCCACTCTGGTTGTTAACAAGCTTCGTGGCACGTTTAATGTGTTGGCACTCGAAGCGCCTGGGTTCGGCGACCGTAAGAAAGCAAACCTTTCTGATATCGCCACTCTAACCGGCGGTACATTTATTTCTGAGGAAACCGGTAGGGACCTTGAATCTGTAACTGTGGAGGATTTGGGACGAGCGGAGCGCGTGGTTTCCACTAAAGATGAAACCACCATTGTAGGTGGCAAGGGCTCAAAGGAAGAAATTGATGCCCAAGTTGCCCAGCTCAAGAAGCAAATTGAACAAACCACTTCCGATTATGACCGCGAGAAGTTGGAAGAACGCGTGGCGCGTTTAGTTGGCGGGGTGGCAGTAATTCGTGTTGGCGCTGCAACGGAAACTCAGCTTAAGGAACGAAAGTACCGTGTTGAGGATGCTGTAAACGCAACTCGTGCGGCGTTGGAGGAAGGAATTGTTCCCGGCGGCGGAGTGGCTTTAATCCGCGCGCGGAAAGTTTTGGAAGATGCGGCGAAGGAAGGCGGCGAAGAAAATCTCGGAGCAAAAATAGTTCATTCTGCTTTGGAAGCGCCCCTTCGAAAAATTGTTGAAAATGCAGGTGAAGATTCCGGTTGGATCCTCCGGGAAATAGAAAAAAAGGAAGGCGATTACGGTTACGATGTAATTGAGATGGCCTTTGGGCAGATGTTTGAAAAGGGTGTTATTGACCCGGCTAAAGTTACCCGTTCGGCACTGCAGAACGCGGCCTCGGTTGCAACTATGATTTTGACTACGGAAGCCTTGGTTTGCGAAGAGCCCGACGAAGAAGGTAATGGCGGTAATGCTGGCGGTGCAGGCGGAATGCGCGGTATGGGTGGTATGGGCGGTGGCATGCCCGGCATGTAATGGCGCAGACGCCTACGGATTAGCGCTGATGGTGGCTGAT